>JAWODS010000283.1:0-8420 GCA_046483205.1 Armatimonadota bacterium
TGGTGCCGAAGGTCGGATTCGAACCGACACGGGTGTTAACCCACTGCCTCCTGAGGACAGCGTGTCTGCCAATTCCACCACTTCGGCTCCCGTGGACAGATATTTTACTGCTTTTGACCGCCAGAGTCAAGAGTTGTCGGCCCTGACAAATCGCCCTCCGGCGGCTCAGTGTGCGTCTTTTTGGGGTAGTACCGCTGGATGTGGAAATCCCTGTCCTTTGCAAACACAAAAATCCGCCAGTACTGGTCGTGCTGCATCTCCTCCAGGGCCTGCTTTGCCCGGTCGCCAACATCTTCTGCCTGCTCGCGCGTCGTTGCGGAGGATAGCTTTATGAAAAGCCACCAGTACTCGTTCTCTTGAGCAGGGGGCACGGCAGCGGGAGCTATATGGAGGATCTCCTTCAGCGACTGCCCGGCCACCTGCAGGCCCTCCTGCGTCCATGGCAGCTCAAATCGCATCATCCGTGGGTAGCCGGTGACCCGCAGGAGATTTGGCGATCTCAACTGCTTTTCGACGACCACGGCGACCCGTTCGGCCTCCGCGGACTGAATCGACATGCGGTCAAGAGGGTAGGCTACTGTCAATATCGTCAATGCCCACAGCACAGCAAAAGCAGCGTGCATGCCGGTGGCAATAATCTGCCAGATCTTTCGTTTCCTGCTGCGGCCACACTGCTTGCGGACCCATTCATCGATGTTGAGCTCTTCGCGTCGCAGGATCTTCGCCCAGTGAAAAAAGATGACCATCGCACCGGTGAACTGATACGGCAGGTACTGAACGCAAAGAGCAATCATCGTCGGACCGAGGAACATGCCTATGAACGCGACAGTGAAGGTGTACAGCGTGTGGGTGAGACCGAGGTAGGTGCCGCCGACGACCAGGATTTCAGCGGCGAGAATAACCGCCCAGAACCAGTGCGCACCCCACAGCATCTCTTCTTTGTGCTCAAAATCGCGCTGCTGCCGGATGTAGTGTGCAGAGACAAGGCCCAGTGCGAGGATGATGCCAATGACCAGAACCAGACCCGCCAGCGCGTCCGGTGCGAAAAGACGCTCCAGAAAGCCCGTCACCAGCTCGTGCTGCGACGCTGTCACCGTACCCTCCTGCATGGCTGCAACCCACCCGGGTTTTGCAGCGTTCGGACCTTACTTCAGCCGCCAGCGGACGTACCAGATGCCGCCGGGCTCCTGAGAAAAGGCCTCCGTGTCATGGCCGGGGCGCTCCTTGAGGTTTGCGTAAAAGACGGTCAGAATTTCCCCCCGACCGAGCTCCACCGAAACCGGATACCCCATGTCGCAGGGCTCATCGAAATCGTACAGGGTGATGATGTTGTCGGTGTCCCACGTTTCGCCTTCGTCGTACGAAAGCACCGCGCGGATGCTGTAGGGATCTCTACGGTGGCCGTAGCAGGACAGCGTGGCGCCGGACTGCAGCTGCGTCAAATGCGCCGGATAACCCCAGATGTCGGTCCTTACCAGCTCCGTCCACGTGCGGCCGCCGTCGTCGGAGGTCGCCTGGTGCAGATACATATCATCGTCACTCGCCCGCTTCATGCGGTAATGGACCAGCAGATGATTCGGGGAGGTTTCGACGATGTGGTTTTCGTTAAAGGGTCTCTGGCCGGATTCATCGGGCTTCGGCCCCTGTATCTCGCCGATTTTCTTCCAGCTATCGCCCCTGTTGCGCGATTCGAAGACCTCGGAGACGCCCTCCATATTGGCCGTGCCTGCGTACACCAGGCGACCGTCGGCAGTCGCAGCCGGTCCGGCGTGATGGCCTGCGGGCGTCTTGAGGGCCTCGCCCCAGGTGTAGCCGCCGTCCTCGGAGCGCACCATCCACCCCTGCCTGACTTCATCGGTCAGGCCCATCCGCTCGATGCGCCTGCGCCACCGGTCCCGCCACGGCTGTGGGATGCGGTCGGTGTCACCCACCGTGCGCACGAAGGTCGTCGAGGTAAACCAGCTCAACACAACCGTGCCGTCCGGCATTGTCAGCAGGCTGGCGTCCCGGTCATCAATCTCGCTGTTGTACACGACCTGCGGCAGGTGCCACGACTCCCCGCCGTCGTCCGAATGAATGACCACATCGCGGCCCACCGGATCGACGTGGTACTTGCGCTCGGATGCAGAGACGATAACGTGATCATCGTCAACCTTGGTAATACCGGGCCATCCGTACATCTGGTCGGGCCGGGATGCGACAACGCCGTACTCGAAGTCTGTGGCTTTCAGCATGATGTGTACGCTCCTCCATAGAGAAGGCGGTTCGCAGATGACAACCGCCGGGATACGCCGTGGTATGAATTGCTTCAGAGGAGACGATTCATCAGAGGGCGGCAAAATACCTGCGTCGGGGGTGTTATGGCCGAAAAAGAAAAAACCGCGGAGAGCGCCCCGCGGGACGGATTATTTCGTGATGCATTCAGTTTCTTTTATGTTAAAGTGCGGGGCGCTCTCCATACCATCCTGCCCGCTCTTGGTGTATTAATGATATACCCCATAGCCTGAATCTATAAACGTCTTTCCGGTCTATGTGCTCTCTCAGTAGTGAATCATGAAAGTTTTCCATGCAAGAACCACTCAATGAGATGCTCGACGTCGTCTGTAGGGCGCGGACCTGTGCCGCGCCGGTCGTGATTTTATGGCATAATAATGTCGCGGCCTGAAGAGACTCGCGGCGGGGCACGGAGACCCCGCCCTACAAAAACAACATACGACCACGAAAACACCTGAACACCATCCGGGGAACTCTGAGCCACAAGGGAGTGTTTCTTGTTGTTTGCGTTCCCTTTTTAGTCGATTGCATTGTTATGAGGCACTACTGTATGCCCTCTTATCCTGAAGGGGAAGCGGCATTCGGCCTCGAAGTGACACTCGCGAAACCCATTTTGCCACGAGACGGTGATATTGATGAGCGCCCCGGGATACGATCTGCAGCTCGACGCAATCCGCAGCGGCTATGACGGCGAGACCTGCTGGACACAGGCTCGGGCGGGGGTGATCCCCGAGGGCGGCGAGGACATGCAGCCGGCGGTGGTTGTAACCATGCAGAAGCTGCTGCTCAGCGCCTCCGACGTCTTCTGGGGCCTCAACGAGATGCGCACCGATGATATGGGGCAGACCTGGCGCGGACCCGTCAAGCACGGAACCCTCGCCCGCCGGGATGAGCCGGAGGGCATCGAAGTGGTCTTCAATGACGCCGAGCCGATGTGGCACGCACATACCGGAAAGCTCCTCGCCACCGGCCACTGCGCCCGCTATATCGGCGATAAGCTCATGCCCGATCCCCGGCCCCGGCAGGTCTCCTACGCCGTCTATAACGCCCGCGATCGCGCCTGGGAGCCGTGGAAGACGCTCGACATGCCCGATGAGGAGCGGTTCTTCTCCGCCGGATCAGGCTCCGCCCAGCGCGTGGACCTGCCTGACGGCACCATCCTCCTGCCCGTCTATTACCGCCCGCCCACCGATGATTCGTGGAGCACGTGTGCGTATTCGTCGGTGATACACTGCGATTTCGACGGCCATGAGCTGCGCTTCCTGCAGATCGGCGATGAGCTGACCGTCCCCGAACCGCGCGGGCTGTGCGAGCCCTCCCTGACGTGGTTTCAGGGCCGCTATTACCTGACCATGCGCAACGATGAGCGGGGGTACGTGAGCGCCGGGGATGACGGCCTGCGCTTTTCGGACCCCGAGCCGTGGCGCTTTGATGACGGCGAGGAGCTCGGCAGCTACAACACCCAGCAGCACTGGATCACCCATTCGGACGCGCTATACCTCGTCTATACACGCCGGGGCCTGGACAACGATCACGTCATGCGCAACCGGGCACCGCTGGTGATGGCACAGGTGGATCCCGACAGCCTCCGGGTCATCCGCGAGACCGAAAAGATCATGGTGCCCGAACGCGGCGCCCGCCTCGGCAACTTCAGCACAACCACGGTCAATGCCGACGAATCCTGGATCATCGCCGCCGAATGGATGCAGCCCGCCGGCTGCGAAAAGCACGGCAGCGACAACACCGTCTGGGCCGCCAGAATAAAGTGGCACGAACCAAACCGGATACTGGATGGCGAGGATCCAAGGCCAGCTTAAGGGCGGTCGCGCCCCACATCACTTTTTCTTTGTTGCGTCAGCATCATCATCCTTCGAGCCGTGAGCGCGATCTCGCAGCGACCGGGCCAGTTGGGCTCCTGCGTATCCGAGAGCGCCTATCACCAGTGGATGGAAGACGACCCCAAGGATGATAAGAGGCACGGCATCGTCAGGCCACATGGCGACCACCGTGGACACACCGAGGGCCACCGTGCCGATAGCCGGGCTCACGGCAGCGTAACGATCTGAGAGCTTTCCAAAGCCCGTGGCCCACGCCACCAGTCCGCCTATCACGACCGGCGGAGCAATGGCTGCGACGGCCACAGCAATATCAAGAACCACTGAATTTCGTACTCCCATATTCCAGAGCGCGACGCTGCCGAGGTAGGCCGCAGGCTTGCGGAGGAAGAACCATGCCGCCGCGCCAAGAAGAACGAAGATGATTGCCTGCGCCCGGTTCTGCGCACCAGGTCCATTCATGGAATTCACGTCTTCTCCCTTTACGGCATCTCCGTGTCTCTTGTGTCTTCCGCCGCGGGCAGGGTGTGCTGCCTGAGGTATTCTGCGAGGTCATCATGCCCGGCCTCGGCTGCCATATCTGCAGCCGTGTGACCATCTATCGTCTTCGCCGTAGGGTCTGCGCCCCACTTGAGCAGTAGTTTGACCGTGTCCAAATGTCCGCCGTGTGCGGCCGCCTGCAGCGGGGTTCCTCCCATATCCGTCCGTTCTATGTTCACCTCAGCGCCGCTCTCGATGAGGACTCTCACCGTTTCGTTATTGCCCTTGAGTGCCGCCTCGTGCAGCGGCGCCCATCCCGCGCGGGCTCGAGCATCGGGGTCAGCGCCCCGGGAGAGGAGAACTTTTGCGGCGCGAGGAGATCCGCTCAGGGCAGCGACGTGGAGGGGTGTCGCACCGTCTCCCATTCGCACGTCCGCGGGCGCCCCGACGGCCAGCAAAGCTTTGATGACCTGCGGACGGTCCTTGCCTGCAGCGATGTGTAATGGAGTGCTCCCACGCGTGTCCCGGGCATTGACATCGGCACCGGCATCGAGCAGTACCTTCACGAGGCGGGGGTCCTTCAGAATGGCTGCGTAATGCAGGGGCGTCGCACCCCGCCGCTGGATTGCATCGACGTCCGCCCCGGCATCCAGAAGATCCTTCACGACCTGCAGATGTCCTTCGGCGACGGCGTTGTGCAGGGGCGTATTTCCGCGATTGTCAACAGCCTCCGTGTCCGCTTTGGCCCTGATGAGGTATGCGACGACTTCATCGTGTCCGAGGACGGCTGCATAGCTCAACGCTGTGCCGCCCACGTCCGTCTGCATATCCACATCCGCCCCGCGGTCCACCAGCCTTCGCGTTAATGCCAGATGACCATGTCGTGCGGCCAAATGCAGGGGTGTCCACCCTTCAGCCCCGACAGAGGCCACAGAAACTCCGTGATCGGCCAGAACTTCGACCACCTCTACATTCCCGGCCATTGCGGCATAATGTACCGTCTGCCACCCGTTTACATCGACGGTATCAGCGTCGGCACCATTTTCAAGCAAAACGCCTACGATATCAGCATGGCCCCGCGCGGCAGCGGCGTGGAGGGGTACTCTGCCGTCGGGCTGCCCGCCCGGATCCGCCCCCAGACGAAGCCACCGAATCACGTCTGCCCTGGAACCATCAGCGACCGCGGCATAGAGGCTGTGGTGCCGGGGGATGAAGTACGCTCCGGCAGCAGCCAGAATAACCAGTGACCCGAGAAGAACAGTTACTCGCAGTGCCAGTTGCTTTGTCATACAGCAATTTCCCCTCGACCGTGGCGACATCCCTGTATCGCTCGCCGCTATCATACATTGTATTGTCTATTCTAAAACCATATCCCGCGTCCTGCCACTATTCCGGGAAATGCTCTGACATTATCGCCTTCAGGGCGGCTCCGTCGAGGGCGGTGACGTCGGTATGTTCTTCAGTTGCGCGGGTGGCGGCGCGGGCGGCGGCGGTGCCGAGGAACATGCAGGTGGGCATGATGCGCAGTGAGCCGTGGGCGGGGCGGTCGGCGGAGATGCTCCGGCCAGCCACCAGCAGGCCGCGCACGTCCTGCGGCAGGAGGCTGCGGTAGGGGATTTCGTACCAGTCACCCGGGGGCGGCTGGTTGGAGTGGACGTATTCAGTGGTGAAGGGGAAATAGTGCGGCTGTGGCTCATGCAGGTCGCACCAGAACCACGCCGGGACGAGGCCGTCGTCGAACTTTCGCCCGGCCAGCACATCGTCCTTCGTGAGGGTGTAGCGGCCGACGATGCGCCGGGATTCGCGGATCCCCAGTGCGTCCGGGAAGCGCTCGATGCGCATGTCCTCGTATCCGGGAAGGTTCTTTCGGCAAAATCGCACGATCTGCAGCATCGCCCGCTGGCTTTGCTCAAGCGCCCGGCTGACCTGTGCGGGATCGGTTGCGTCCACCTCTTTGAAATCCCAGCGGCCGATGTACAGCCCGCTTTCGGGATCAAAGGGGAAGCTCTTCGGTGGATGTTCGGCGAGGCCGTCGAGGACCATGATTTCTCCTCGCGAAACCGCATCCGCGAATAGCGCCTCAAGTTCCTCGTCGCCGGGGCGGTCGCGTTCGAAGCGCTCGTGGTCGATCCCGCCGACCTCGCACCGGAAGCTGCAGAGCTGGATATGACCGTCTTCGGGATCGCCGTAGTGGAACGGTGCGCCCGCTCCGGCGGCGATATCGGCGTCGGCGGTGCAGTCAATGACGGTTTGCGCTTTCACGAGCTGCCGGCCCTGCTTGGTGGCGATGAAAACGCCCTCCACGGTCTCCCCGCTCATGAACGGCCCTTCGACGAAGGTGTTCAGCAGGACTTCAGCGCCCGCCTCGTGGACCATCTCCATCACCACCGCCCGCGCCATCTCGGGGTGGTATCCGAGGCGTCCCGGCTCGCGGTAGCGCTGCGGGTTCTTACCCCAGCGAGCCTCTCCGAGATCGAGGAGGCGTTCGGCGAGATCATCGAACACCGGCCCACCGGGGGAATCGCAAAAGCCCCGCAGAAAGCCGTTGCCGATAAGCCCACCGAGGCAGGCGGTGGCTTCGATAAGCAGAGTTTTGCACCCGTTCTGTGCGGCGGTGATGGCGGCTCCGATTCCGGCCGGCCCTCCCCCGCAGACCACGACATCATACTCACCGAATACGGGGAAGACTGCCGCCTCGACGGTCACTTCACGCTGCTGTATGCTCATAAAACGCTCCTTCACGCGCTGTATGGGGAATATGGGGCGTCGGTCTCTGTGGGATACTTGCCCGCGAAAGTGCCACAATCCTGCCCCGGGTTGTGAGACATCACCGGAGGCCGCCCGGCAGTATCAGCCAGATTTTGCTGCCTCTGCAAGTCTGCGGCCAAGGGCGCGGCATTCTTCAAGAGTTGTCTCCCCGGGGCTGCCGCTGGCGCCGACGGCCTCGCCGATTTCATCCAGCTCGAAGCGGCTGACCATCTTCCGCAGGTCCTTGATAACGGTGCTGGCCGATCCACCGGCGCTGCCGAAAATCACGCACGGCTTGCCGGTCACGCGGCCCTTGGCGGGATAGTACGTGCGGTCGAAGAAGTTTTGCATCCCTCCGGCCATCCGGCCGAAGTAGTCGGGTGAGCCAAAGGCAACCCCGTCACAATCCAGCAGGTCCTTCAGCCGCCCCTCTAGGCCCTTTTTGACCTCAACTTCGGTGTCTGCGACCTCCTGTGCCGCTGCAGCCACCGCCTCCGTCATCCTGCGGGTGTTGCCGGACATCGAGTGATACAGGACCAGAAGCTTTGCCATGCTCATCCCCTCCATCCAGAAATCTCTCCCGCTATCTCCTTCAACGACACGGGGTAGTTTTCCTACCACCGTCGCAAGATACTTTTGCGTGGTCCGGGCCACGCCTGAAGGGATATCCTCCGGCGTTGACGAAAGGGCCTGCGTATTACACCCAACCGGAGGGATTGCAATGGCACAAAACAACCGTCCGAATATCGTTAAGATTATCGTCCACGACATCGGCCAGCACATCGGCTGCTATGGCGCGGGCGTGGACACACCGAATATGGACCGGCTGGCGGGTGACGGCGTCTCCTTTGACCAGTACGCCTGCACCGCCGCGCAGTGCTCGCCCAGCCGTGGAAGCATCATGACGGGCCGCTACCCGCATCAAAACGGCCTGATGGGCCTCGCGCACATCGGCTGGGAGTTTCATCCCGGTGAGAAGACACTGCCGATGTATATGAATGAGGCGGGGTATGAGACCCACCTTTTCGGCCACCAGCCACCTGGAAAGAGACAGTGCGGGCCAGGGGGGCCTACAGGCGCCTG
>JAWODS010000367.1:0-2623 GCA_046483205.1 Armatimonadota bacterium
CGATCTGCAAAGTCCATACTCTTTCGTCCTTTCATACAGCTTTAATCTAGGGGTTTCGGCCTTTTTTGTGAAAACGCCCCGGCCGATGGGGGCATACTTGTTTTGCAAATTTAACGGCACCGGAGGCAGTGGCTTAATCACGGTGCAGCCCCGAAAAGCCGTCCGATGGCTGCAAACAGTGGGGGCGGCGATGCTCCCACGATACTCGCCCGCCGCCGACACACTATTCTTTTCATAGGCAACTACACAGCCAGAACTCGCTGACTGCGCCAGTGACCTCCGCTGTCTCGTGGTGCCCTGTTGCGTGGAATTAAACCTCTCAGTTTATGCATATAATATATGGATATGCGATCAGGTGCAAGGTTGAAAGCAAAATCATGCCTGAAGTTGTCCAGGCTCTGCCGGGGAAACCCCCGGACATACTGTCAGGTGTACAACAGGCTGCAAAAGGAGTGCTGGATGATGCTACAGCGGCTCAACAGGCACGGCGGCGCCGGTGCGGGAGCTTTCGAAGATCGCATCACACACCGCCAGCGTCCGGGCGCCCTCATAGACGCTTACCAGCGGCTCGGTATCATTTTCGATAGCGTCCAGCAGGTGGGCGACGGCCACGTGCTTGGTGCCACCCTCCTCACTGACGGCACCATAGGTGGCAGTCACTTTTTCACCCTCATCATCGTGCCCCCGGTAGATCATGCCATGGGGCTTGCCATTGACGAACACGCCCTCCGTACCGTAGAGGATGAAATTGTGCAGAGGGGGCCGCTGAGCAGCCATATTGGTCATCGATTTGCCGACCGCGCCGTTTTCAAAGCGCAGCACCGACACCATGCAGTCCGGGCTGCGTGCCTCGTCTTTTGTCAAAACTCCGTAGGTGGAGTAGCAGAACACTTCCTCAATCTCGCCGACGATCCAGCGCAGCAGATCGAGCAGATGCACGCCTCCGCCCGTGGTGACGCTGTGACGGTGTGGCCCGCGCCAGCCCTCCCGGATGAGCTTCAGGGTATCGTGGAGGTAGTCGCCCTCGGCGGCGTAGATCTCGCCGAGCTGGCCCTCGTCAACGATGCGTTTGACGTATTTGAACCGCTCGAAGAAACGCAGGATATTATTCACCATCAGCTTTTTGCCTGTCGCCTCGACGGCTTCGATCATCTCGCGGGCTTCCTGGAGATTCATGGCCATGGGCTTTTCACACAGCACGTGCTTTCCCGCCTCCATCGCGGCGATGCTCATGTCACGGTGCAGGTGGTCCGGTGCGGCGACGCTGATAATCCCGATGTCCCGGCGGTCAAGCAGCGTCGTCCAGTCTGTTGTCGTTTCGTCAAGATCAAGCTGCTCGGCGCGTTCGGCCAGGCGGTCTTCGTCAATATCGCACATCACCACGTGGCTGATACGGGGGTCGTTGATGAATCCCGGGGCCTGGTTGCCGCCGGTGCGTGCTCCGATGATACCCACCCCAACTGGTTCCATGATTGTCTCCTGTTCAGAATTGCGGTTCCTGGCCGACACGCAAGTATTCGGTGATCTCCCGCCCGGACGCGAGGTCCCTGGCGGTCACCTTCCAGGGGCCGCGGGTGTCGTTGATGGCGATATGCCCGGTCATCTCCCACACGCCGCCCGTGGCCGCATAGTAATCGCTGTATTCACATTTCGCGCCCTGCCCGTCCTCGATGGTGACCTCGATTGGAATCGCTCCACGCACGGGGTTGCCATCGGTGTCCAGGATTCGCACCTGCAGGTCAAAAGCCTCTCCTCGCAGGACCGGGTCATCGGGCACCGTGAGTTCAATGTCGGCGATCTCCTCGGGAAGGCAGGCGAAAATCGTACCGAAGGCCGGCTCATAGGTGTGATTCCATCTCACGCCTCGCGAGGTTGTCTCCACCGGGACCCGCTGGTGGCGCACGAGGTCATACACGGCGGCGATGTTTTCAGTTCCGGCCGTCGTAATCTCGCCGTTGTACAGGGGGACGCCGCGCTCGAACATGGTCTCATATTCGCCCACCTGGTCGCCGGGCTCGCGCTTATCGTTGATGGCGAAGATATACGGAACCCCCTCAAACTCCCGCTGGTTGACAATGAGCCAGAAGCTGTTGGGGACGGGCTGGTCCGATAGCTCGGGGGCGAAGACCTCCGAGATTTCGTCCACCACGTCCATCATCGCCTTCGTGCGCTGCTGTGCGGTGACACCCTCGCCCTCATTTTTTACCCTCCGCCACGCCCAGTTGGGATACATCATGTGGTCGAGGTCGGTCCGGAGGGTCTGCACGCCGGGGACCTCGTAGCCGAGGTTGTGATCGGCAACGACCTTCCCTCCATTTTCGGCGAATTTCACGATCTGCTCGTGGGCGCTCTGTGAGGTCACCTCACCGAAGGGGATAAACAGGGCGTCGTAGTCGGAGAGCTCGCCGTCTGTGACCTGGCTTTCGAAGATGATGTCCACCGGCAGGCCCACGCGCATAAAGGCCTCGTGCCAGGCGGCGTAGGCAGCGAATCTCTGCCATCCTGCCGCGTTTTCGCCGAAAAGCTCGTTTGTGTGAGACATATAGAAGGCGACATCACGCGGCGGCGTCTCAAGCTGCGTGATGACCGGCCCCAGCGGCTTCCAGATGCGGTCGGCCAGCTC
>JAWODS010000084.1:0-2597 GCA_046483205.1 Armatimonadota bacterium
ATGAACTGATACAAATGAACACGATCAGCATCATGAATGCAGAACAGGCGGTTTTACGACCTGGCTTGATGGCCGGCACAAATGTTCCGTATGTGTTTAGCGTCATGAAGGGGAGGAAGAGAAGACGATAATTGGAGTGCTGGATCAACCTTGAAAAATCCGTGGCTCGACCTGAGCCCTGCGTTGTCTGCAGGGCTCAGGTGGAAATTGATGTCGTTACTGTCGTTGTCAATTGTCAGCTTCCAGCCCGAGGCTCCGCCCACTCATCCCCAGGACCTCAAAGCAAAACCCTATCAGCGCCAGCAGATGCTTCTTTGGCACGTCAGGCTGCTCACAGAAGGAGGGGAAGTGACTCGGGCTGGAAGCTGACAACGCTGAACGGCGCGTTTTCACCCTGGATTTGGCGACTTCGTCCTGCCAAGTCCAGGGCCGAGTCACGGGGATGTTTGATTGTCGTATATCAGACTCGAAAGGCTCTGTGAGCCACGGGAGAAGTTTTGTCTATCGGGTCAAGGACCCGTCTCAGAACCGACCAGAGTTCTCCGCAGAATATTGGTCTCGTCACGCTAAACACACACAAATGTGCCGGACTGTTGGATGCGATGCATTCACAGGGCGGACAAAGTATTTTCATGTGAGGATTCCTGCGAGGCGGTCGGTCACGAAGCTGACAAGCGCGGCGAGCAGTGTCAGGCAACCAAAGGACAGCAGGGCGATGGTCACCGGGGACATGGCGCCCATCCAGCCGGCGTTGAGGCCCTCCACGGCCGCACCGATCGCTCTCGGGGCTGAAACGACGGCGATCGCGGCAATGGCGAGAAGTGCCGCCAGAGGGATGACAGCGGCAACGAAGAGGCGGCGGCTGAGCGAGCGGGCCATCTCGGTCTCACGAACCCTTGACATGATCCGTCGTGTCATCAGCTCATTACTGGATGCTTGCTCGGATTCGACGAGGCGGTCGAGTTTTCGAATCTCCGACAGCTCTCGCCTGCAGGCGCCGCATTTGAGCAGGTGAGCGCGAGCGCGGCGTTTCTCCTCGGGGGGCAAAAGCCCGGCCGCGTAATCGCTCAGCTTTTGCCGCGCCGTCCTGCAGTTCACAGCAATCCTCTTTCTCGCGCCAGCCGCCGAAGCCGCCCGCGTCCGCGATGCAGCCACGATTTAACAGTGCCCTCCGGTACATCGAGCACAGCGGCGATTTCCGCCACACTCAGCTCTCGCAGATAGAACAACGCAAGCGCCTCCCTCTGGCTTTCCGGAAGCTCCATGAGAAGGGGTGTCAGAAGCGGTTCGGACGCACCATCCGCGTCGGATGCGGCACGCCTTGTTTCTGCATGTGTTTTGACCGTCTCCATGCGCTTCGCCCGCCGGCCCTCCGACCGCAGCCACATGCGCGACTGGTTCACTGCGATGGAGTACAACCACTTGCTGAACCGGGACTCGCCACGGAAGCTGGTAACACGCTGGTAGGCACGGACGAAGGTTTCCTAGGTGAGGTCTTCGGCGACATCGGCCTCACCGGTCATCCGGCGGCAGAGGGTGAGGATACGGTCCTGGTAGGCTCGGACGAGAGCCTCAAATGACCGGTCATCACCGGCTCGTGCGCGATCGACCAGCGCCTCCTCGGCGCCCGCGGTGAAATCCCCGGCTAACAATGCCTGCAATGCCGACCCTATTGGTCCCATAGCACTTTCTTCGATGCCGCCGGTTATGCTCACGGTTGCAGCCCTGAACTATTTCTTCGTCGAAGCCTGCCTGCAACCTTCAAGCGTGCAGCGGCATCAGACGATATGAAGCCGGCTGATCAAGCTCATATACAGGTGATTAATGATGGGAGCTGTCGAGGGACTGCTGGTCGTGGGCATTGTATTCATTGTGGTCGGACTGCCGGCGCTGATTATTGGGGGTCTGCGGGCGTACTGGCTGTGGCTGCGTCAGAAGACGCTGGAGGGCCTGCTTGAGGAGCGGCGTGTGCTGATGGACCAGGGCATCACCGACCTTGCACCACTGGAGCTTCCAGAGCTCGATGCCCGGAAATGGCCGCAGGCTGACAATGATCAGACCCGTGTGGCAAAACGGCCCTCATCGGCGCAGCTTATCCTCGGACTGATACTGCTGGCGCTTGGTGGCCTGGCGATCTTTATTCTCCTCGAGCTGATACGCCATGCCGACTCTGTGTCTGCGGTTCTGACAGCCATGTGCGCTGTCGCTCTTTTTGTTGGCGGCGGTCTCTGGACGGTTTACCGATACATCAGGCCCGCCCGGCCTCCGGTATCATCAGAACCGGGCGGAGATATACTGAAAACCGGCGACGTATACGGCAACATGAAGGCGGGTATCATACTGCTTGCGCTGGCCGGGGCACTCGTGGCCTCCCACGCGGTCATGTCTCAACCTCCTGCAGGTGTGCAGCCATCCCTCCTCGAGCCGTTTGTACTGCTCCCTGGCGCTGTGGTGGTTGGTGCGGTGGGAATTGCTTTGCTCGTCATCCACGCCATCGTCATGGCATCGGAGAAATATACCCTGAAGGAGCCCGTATCGAAGTCGAACACGCCTCCGTAGCCCCAATACTGTTCACGTAATTAGTTTGATGCATGTTT
>JAWODS010000186.1:0-2737 GCA_046483205.1 Armatimonadota bacterium
CCATGAGCCTGTTCTCCCCGCGCGCGTTAATACCCCGGTCGGATCGCCGGGGTGCCGTTGTCCGACATCTTCCGCCCGGCACCGGCGACTCCGGCCGTTGCTGTATCCGGTCTGATAATGCTTTATTGGACACAGGCTCGCAGAGTCCTGCCGGGAGTTATATATATCCGTGTGGGACGGTCATGTGGGCAGATGTGTGTCGAAAAAGTAGAACGCCTTCTCACCATTGAACCGGTGGCCGCCCTCGAAAATGTGCTGCTGCAGGCGGTCCGGCACCTCGCGGTCCTGGTAAATGGCCTGAAGGGATGCATAGGCCCGCCGGAAGCTTTCGACGGGAGCGACTGTGTCCTCGGTACCGGTCGTCACCAGCAGCGGGCGGGGGCATATAAGGCCGCAGACGTCATCCTGCTCGAAGTACTGCAGGAGGTGGGGAATATAGTTGCAGTTGCAGTGCGTCTGGTCCATGATCTGGTCGGTCCAGAAGTTGAAATACCCCTGGATGCAGGCGACCTCGATGCGCGTGTCAACAGCTGCCAGGAGCTCGGTGGTGTGCCCGCCGCCGGAAAGGCCCACACAGCCGAGCGGAATGTCGCCCTCGCCGGGACGCCGCCGGATCCATCCGATCAAATGCATGATATCCTGCAGCCGCAGCGCCAGGTCGGAACTGCCCAGCAGGATGGCCCGGGCGTTGATATCCACGCACGAGTTGCTCTGCTGCACTTCTGCCGGGTCGCCGTGATCGCTGCGCTGGTTGAACCCCCGGTGGCAGGGGGCATAGACGAGAAATCCCCTGCGTGCAAACGCCGCTCCGAAAGCGTAGTTGGTGTCGTGGAGGTGTTCGGTCTCTCCGGGCCGCCCCCTGTCAATCCCCACCACCGCGTCGGCGCCGAAATCACCGTGGCCGTGCAGGGCCAGCAGCAGCCGCTGTGGCTCCCCCGACTCCTCCGGCACCAGCCGATAGAAGAGGATGTGGTCACCGAAGGGGGACTCCATCGCCCACTTCTGGCGCACAAAGCCGTCGGCCGGCTCCTCGTCCAGCTTCCAGCTTTCAGGTTCAATCACTGTTTCCGGCAGAAAGCCGATGATCTCGATCAGCTTCTGCCTGGCCTGCTGCTGCCAGCCGTCAAAATCCTCCCGCCCGCCCGCCTCCTCATACCCCAGCTTCCGGGGCGTCTCGCGGTTGATGTGCTGCAGAAGCTCGACGGTGCTGCGGAATTTCAACTCTGGATGCTCAGGCATGTGTCATACCCTCCGGGGCGAAGTCGTGAGGTGCTTGTGTATTTTGCGTGACGACGGGTTCATTTCCTGCTCAAAAAGAAAAATCGCGGCCGGATAGCCGCGATTTTGAAGTCACAGGATTGCAGAGCTATTCGGCATTCTCCCCTTCGGTCTCGCCCGGCTCCTCTTTCGCCAGCTTCGCCGAGACGTCCATGGCGAAGACCTCTCCGAGGGGGCTTCCCTGCGGGTTCTCCAGCTCGACGACCACCTGTGTTCCAAGCTTCTCGGCCTTCAACTCCGCGTCCAGTTCAATCATCTTCCCAATCATGGCGTCGGTCTTGATCTGCTCGCCGATAAGGTTGCCGTCCTTATCTTTCATATACACCAGCAGGCGCCCGGGAGCGAATGGGCCGAGTTTCCCGGTGACTTTGAAGGTATCGTCCTGCTTTTGCACCGAAATCGGCTCCACAATCGCCGCGGTCTCGGTGGTATCCCGCACCGGCCCCTGAACTTTCGTCACGTAGCAGTCAATGGTGTTTTGCACCGTGTCTCCGGGCACGATTTCGTATATGGGGCTGGCGACGCCGGTCTGCAGATAGGCGGGGCTTTTCGACGTTTTCACCGTGATCGTCGAACCTTCGTTGGGATAGTTTTCCAGTTCGTTGGGACTGAACCGCTGGACCAGGGCGTAGTTGCTGGGGCCGTTGACGTATGCCACCCAGCCCTCCATGGAATCCGCCCCGATGGAGCCATCGCGCTCCTGGTACGTAACTTCGAGCAGTGCGTTATCGTCAATGGGCTCAAACTGCCGCAGACCGCTCTCACTGAAATAAACGAACCGGCGTTTGTGAGCGCTGTCGGGGTTCAGTGGGAGGTAGGCTTTTGCAGCAGTGCCGTCGCTCTCTTCACCCTCCGCTGCGGCCGCTGCCGGTGACTGTGATGCAGACTGGATGGCCCAGTTGACAGTGCGGTCGCCGATGTTTTCGAAGCTCTCCACCACCTGCAGGTGAGTGGTGTCGGCGTACAGCCGGAGCGTGCGGGTGATCTGCAGGCCGGTATTGGCTTTATCGGCGGGGCTTTTCAGCTCGACCTCCACCTTCCGCCCGCGGCGGGACAGGATCTCATGGGTCCAGTTGCCGCCGGTCAGCGACGAGCCCACCGGGTCGGCCGGGCCGTCCCAGTCTTCCACCGGAGCGGGGAAGACGCGCATGCCGCCGAAATCATGGAACCTCCGCTGGCTTTCATCACCTGCAGCGGTATATTTGCTGCCGACCTCCGCGGGGTTCACCCACAGAAGTGACTGGCCCTCGATCCGGTAATCCATGATACGACCACCAATTTCGGGGACCGCGACTACCGTGACGAGGCCGTTGGTAAGCTCCACGGCCTGCCAGCCCTGGAAGGTGATCTCATTGACCGTGGCTTTGCCCGCCGATTCGGACATGCTGGAGGGTTCAGAGATACCCGGCACAGAGCGGCGGGGCTGGGCCTGCTCGACACCCCCACCACAGCCGGCGAT
>JAWODS010000265.1:0-8465 GCA_046483205.1 Armatimonadota bacterium
ACCGGCGGACAGGTCATCGAACTCGTTATGCAGAGACCGCAGCACGGAGGTCCTCAGCTTTTGGAAGGGAGCCTCCAGCGGCTCATCCCACCGGATCCAGTCCACCAGTGTCAGTGTCGCGTGCGCCGTGGCAAGCGGACTCGAGCCGGTGACAATCCACCCGCCATCATCCAGTTCACAGATCACATCCCAGCGCCCGGCATCCGGAGCCTCACTGAGAAGATGTGTCACCGACTCGACGCTGACGGCGAAATCGGGTGGTCCGATGTTCAGCGCGCCGTCGACGGGGCTGTCAGCGACCTCTACCGGCAGGTCAAGCAGCTCGGCCGCTCGCTCGGCGGCAGTGGTGAAGGGAATCGGGCAATCGGCGGCAGTTACAATGCGGTCGGGGGTGCGGATGCGTTCCATGTTTATTCACTCCATTTATTCCATAAATCCATCGGTTTACGACGCCAAGACGGTTCAATGTGCTTGGTGTCTCTGTCACGGCTTGTCTGTTCCGAATACCTGCTGCACACTGCCTTCGTCGCGTACCACGGTTGTCCCTTGTGTCGTATCGATCGCTTCCCCCTGAGGTGTTGGGATCGTTATTTGGGCACCGGTGTTGTTGAAAGCAATCACGATATCACCCGCCCGTACACCCTCGAAGCCCTCGCCGGAGATCCTTTCGAGTCTGGGCCTGGCTGCGCCCGCGTCTTCGATAAGCAACGGGACGAGAAAGGTCGCCTCCGTGGTCACGACCCAACCCCGAAAACCGATTCGGCGGTGGTTCTCGGCGCGTTTATCCTTGGTGTGTGGGGAATGTTCCGAAACGCTCCCCCCTTCTTGTTGTGTCAGAATTCTGTGCACTTCGGGATGAGGATGAGGGGCTTTTGGGACGTGGTTATCAGTCATACTGACCGGTGCGGCTCAATGGGGCTCTGCGCTCCCCCGGAAGACGGAACCACTGACATAACTCTGTCCTTCCCGATGTTCCGACGAACATAGCCAGTTTTTCAGGCTTTTGAGATCGGGGTCTTTCCCGGTCGGACCGCGGTCAAAACAGAGATTATTTCGGTAGCCGTCAATTCAGGGTTGACATGATGTTTCGTATGTGGTTTCCTTGGGTAAGCGTTTACTCAACGCTGATCTCAGAGTAAGAAGGATCGATACATGAGTGGAATTAAGGATGTGGCCGAACGGGCTGGCGTGTCCACCAAGACTGTCTCACACATTCTGAACGGCAAGCACCTTGACCGGGTTCGGGATAAAACGCGGGAACGTGTATTAGCCGCGGCCAATGAATTGAACTACCGGCCAAACCCACATGCACGAGCATTGGTGGGAGGTAAAGCGCCACTTGTGAGATTCGGACGTCGCGGAAGCACCACACTCTATGTCAGCAATCTCAAAACCTCCCAATTGTTGAGTTCTATCAATGATCTTGATCATGAGTGGCTTCTCGCAGATATCGCCCCAGACCAACACACAGACCACCTCATCGACTCACTCGCCTGGGGCCAACCCGAGATTGTGCTCTTGCAGGTTCCGACTTGGGACACCGACAAACTCCGTGAAATCTGTCAAGCGCTACATGCGCAGGGAAGCAATGTTATCATCGCAGACTCCCACACACTCCCGCCGAAGGATATACCGTGTGACGCTGTCGTTATTGACCGGGTTGCTGGAACTAGTCTGGTTGCAGCACATTTGGTGGATCTAGGTCACCGGCGAATCGGACTGCTCACACCGCAGACTTATGCGTCTGGCCGATTAGAAGGATACGAGCGGGTCCTTTCGGACACCGGGATATTTGACAGGTTCATCACGACTATTGACCCCTCCTCGGATGATAAGGAAAGCTGGCTGGAGCAGATGGCTGATCGGGCTTCAGCGGCCACCCAGAAACTTCTTCAGAATGAACCTTCGATAACTGCCTTGATATGTGCCAGCGACATGCTCGCGCTGGGAGCCATACGAGCTTTGCAGCAAGCTCATCTTCGAATTCCCGAGGATATGGCAGTGACAGGCATGCATAACGAGCCCTGGACAGGACTTCTTTCGGTCCCCCTGACATCCGTGGAGGAACCAGTAGACGAGCTTTGTCACTCGGTGAAGGAGCTATTGACAAAAAGGTTGCAGAAGCCTGACAGACAATGGCAGCGGATCACGTTGCGTCCGCGGCTTGTAGTACGAGAGTCCACTGTCGGAGAAGCGGACGGGTAGCCAATGCACGGGGGTTTTTCTTCAATGGGATCCTATTTGTGAGACACTAGCGATTTTGGGCATGTCAATCGTAACATTGATATACGTATTGGAGAGCTCCAGAACGCAGGAAACTGCAAAAAATTAAGGAGGAGCATTCATGAAAGGCCCCAGAGGTTTCACATTGATTGAGCTATTAGTAGTGATCGCGATCATCGCGATCCTCGCGGCCATTCTTTTCCCCGTCTTCGCACGGGCACGGGAGAAGGCGAGGCAGGCGAGCTGTCTGAGTAATGTGAAACAGATTACCCTGGCCGCGCTTATGTACGCAGGAGACTACGACGAACATCTATGCCCCGCAAAAAACTACGGACCGGTGGAATATTCCGACGGCGAGGGCGGCACGCGGCTGGCCCGGGCAGTGTGGTACAGACTCCTGCAGCCATATATGAAAAACAGGGAAATCCTGCAATGTCCGTCGGCTGACACACAGAGAGACTGGGACACCTACTCGAGCGCAACGAACGGATACGGCTACAACCGCTTCCTTGGCTGGTATGATGATGTCGTCAACGTGGCGAAAATCGACTACCCTTCCCAAACTGCCATGCTGGCTGATGTCGGAGGATATGACAACTACCTCTTATACTACCGCCATCTTGGGCCCGACAGAAGATATATCTCGCAGCGCCACAATGGGGGAGCCAACTTCGGTTTCTCCGATGGGCATGCCAAGTGGTATAAAGTTGCTCATCCGAGCGAATACTTAGGGTACTACGACATAGGCGACATCATTCTTCGCCCAGATCTTTGATTATCGACATTCGGACCTGTTTGAACCGCTCTGCCCACAAAGATTAGACTAACAACATACTGGTATGCTTTCGTCGCTCTTTGTGACCCTAACCGAAAGAAGGTTTTATCATGGGCCGATGTTCGCCTCTCTGGCTTTCGCTGCTTGCCCTCACCGCGTTTGCACTCGGCTTTCCGGCCAACGCTACAGATAATGTGCCGCCTGGGGCAGTCAATATCGTCACCGATCTGGGCGCGGTCGGCGACGGAATGGCTGATGATACAGAGCCCCTACAAAAAGCCTTCTATATGCGCAAGCCGGTGTACATCCCAGAAGGCACCTACAGGTTCACCGACTCCATCCGTGTCCGCAATCGGGCGAAGATTTACGGGTTCTCCGGTGGCTGGAATCCGAAATTTCAGAGTACGCTTCTGTATGATGGCCCCAAAGGGCAGCGGGCAGTTGTTGCTAAAAACGCTCACTTTGCCCAGATACGACGAATCACGATCAACGGCAACGAGAAGGCCAGTATCGGCATTTACTGGGAGTATTCCGGCAATGAAGCGCTCCTGGAAGATGTCGCCATCATACGCACCCTCGAGCACGGTCTGTATGTCACAAAGACGTGGTACGCGTCATTCGTGCGACTCGTTTGTCGCAATAACCTCGGTGCAGGATGTACCATCACCCGTGATGTGGGCGCGGTCAATGATGTCGACTTCATCAACTGTCGCTTTAGCCGTAATGGCGAAAATGGCGAGTACACCGATGAAAATTTCCGGACCGGCTACGGGTTCGGCAGCTTCAACGCCGGAAGCGGAATCAACATCATCGGCTGCAGCATGGAGAACAACTACGGGGCCGGACTGCTGATCGACGGCTGGGCGGTGAACTTCCTCGTGCAGGGATGCTACATCGAAATGAACGGCCGTGCCGCCTATGAGCGAGATATTGAGCTCCATGGAGAGGACGCCTGGGCAAAGCCGGATCGCCAATTTACCGGCAGGCGCGCTGGGATCATCGAAAATTGCCAAGGGTCACAGCATGGCATCGTGTTCGACAATGTGTACATGCACCACGCAAACGGCATCTGGCTGCGGGGCAGCGGCACCGGCCATCCGATCCAGTTTCGCAACGTGCACGGGCCCAAACACATCTACTCCGAACATGGAAATTGGGTGTGGGAAAACTCATCACAGATCACCATCACCCGCCTGCCCATGATCTACCACCGCACTGATGACCCTGAAAAGGTGCGTGAGTGGCTGAAGACCTCGGATACCCCCTCCGGACATCCTGCCCGTCGAATCGACTTTGGCAGGACGGGGATCATGCCGATGCCGAATGCCGGGATTGATCTGTATGTCGACACCGAAGCAGGCGATGACAGCAATGACGGCCGCTCCTTGGATCAACCATGGGGCAGCCTCCAAAAAGCGGCCAAACTGCTGGAGGGGATTTCACTGGACGGGCAGGTCACAATTCATTTCGCGGGCTCCGGAGCAGAGCCCACCACCTTCCGGAATATTGAGGGGACCGGGCGAGTTGAAATATCGTGCAGCGCTGAGGCACAGGTGCCGCAAATCGGCCTGAAGGGCATCAACTGCCGTGCCGCTATCCGGGGCGATTCAACAGATGCGGTCCAGGTTCGCGCTGACCTGTGCAAAAGTGTGCTCATCGAGGGGCTAAACTTCAAGGAACCACCCCAGGACGCAGCATCCATCGAGGCTTACGGTGCCAGCAGCGTACAGGCCCGGGACTGCGAATTCGCGAATCCCGACGCGGCCACGCAGGCAGTTGACAGCAGCGTAATTGACGTCGCAGAAATTGATGCTGACGTGCGCTGAGGTTCCGCAGCTATTTAAGCATACGCGAACCGGGGGAGTTTCTGCTGGACCGCATGGTGACCGCACAGATCACTCCGCAATTAGATATTGTAACCGACTGCTGTATCTGGAAGCGGAGTTGGTAACTACCGGCCCCTTGCGGTCTCGACAGATTTCGGGATAGGCCGTACCATCTACTGACCTTGCCCCTAAAAAAGGGGCCGGTGGCAGTGAGAGGATTCTGATAGAATACCGACGGAAAGCACGATCCTTTCATGAGTGGCAAGCGCTACAGCGAAGAGCACATCGTCCGGATCCTAGGTGAGATCGAAGGTGGCCGTACGGTCCCGACAACCGCCCGGGAGTATGGGGTCTCCGAAGGGATCATCTACAGGTGGCGCAAGAAATTTTTTGGGGGATGGATTTGTCGGAGGTCCAACGGCTCGAAGAGCTAGAAGCTGAACACACCCGGCTCGGGCAGATTGTCGCCCAGCAGGCGATGGACAATGATGCGCTGAAAGAGCTGTTGCGGGGAAAATGGTGGGCCCTGAGCGCAAGCGGGCCGCCATGAGAGTTTGTGGATCTGGCAGAGGATGCGCGGGAACCATGTGGCGAGAGACCTCTGCAAACGCCGACCCATTCACACAATATTGAAATCGGTCAACACACCGGCAGTCGCAGCAGCCTGCACTCGCCTGCGTCTAAAGCGATCCTCAGGCAGCCGTCGGTCGCTTGTATGGTATCCCCGGTGGTGCAATCGGTCGCGACCTCCACGTCTATCGACAGATCCGCTTCGACCGGCGTTTCGCCAAAGTTTGTCACCACCGCATACTCTGCCCTATCCGCGCCGGGAACAATGATTGCACGCAGGGTGTCCTCGTCGGGATCTATTGTCCTGACCGTTGCGGCGACTTTTGCGGTCTCCGCCCCATCAGCACCCGACAGGACCACACCCATGGAGTCGAGAATCACGTCCCCGGGCTCAAACTCCAGATACGGCGGGTCGGTGTCGGTGGTCTCCGGCGCAATGCATGGGAAGCACAGTTCGTCGTAGAAAAGACTGTCTGCATAGCCGGATGCACGCCGGTGGCCGGCCTGATACAGGGCTATGCTGTCTCCTCCGCGCACGCCTATCACACCGATTGTGTCATCCACACATACCCACTTTGAGCCCAGAGAGCGCACCCCTGCGGCTCCGTCACCGCGAAGGGTGATTACATCGCCCTCACAGGCGTACGTTCGCTGCATTCCATTGAAGATGTCGTTGGGGACGTTGAGTTTGATACCTTTGACCTCGGCAATATAGCAGCGGAAGGGCGCCACGCAATGTTCCATGACCACCATTGTTCGCTCATCAGGCAAAGCGGCGATGGCGTGACGGTGTTCGATGGCGCCCGGGGCTTCCCAGCCTTCGGGGAGCACCGCCCCGGCGCTGTCATTTATTATCCCCCATGTGACGAAACCACCGTCGAAGAGGGCCTCGTGGTGCCCAAGCACCTCGGCGCAGCCCCTGGCGCCCAGCGGCCGGACAATACCCGCCATATTGCGATCCCACTCGGCCAGGTGTCCTGATTCGGGTGGAACGCACAGTCCCTGTGGCCGCGCCCAGGCCCGCCAGGACCACGAGGCAATGCGACGTGGCGAGCGATGCATGACCACACCGTGCTCGGGCTCGATCCAGCCGCCGCGCACGGTCTCCTCGAAGGGCTCCGTCGGCTTCTGATCGGGGATCTGGAGTGTCCTCCTCCAGTAGGCGTTCATCGAAAGCACCACGGCCTTGTCCGCTTCCAGGCGCGTGAAGTAGTACGGACTCTGCCGCTGGATACTCTGCAGCCGGTGTGACATGAAGCTGCCGTCACCGGAGACCTCCTGCTCGGTCCGGATTAACTCCAGCGCCCCCGCCTCAAGCTGGCCGGCGTGGTCGTCACCGAACAGCTCCCCGGCCATCAGCAGGCTCGGCAGGAGGTAGTCCTGGCAGTAGCAGTACCGCTGTCGCGAGTCGCCGCCGATCCGGCAGAGACGTCCGTCACCGAACACAAGCCGCCTGACCAGTTCCCACAGGTCACGCCCGTGGTGATACAGACCCTCAGGAGGCTCCCATCCTGCGGTTTTGCAGGCGAAATGCATCATGGCCATATTGCTCAAACAGATAACCATGTATCCGACGTTCAGGTAGCCGTGGTGATCGAGGGCGTAGTGGTCGAAATAATTCGCCCCGATGTGCCACTCGCTCAGGGGCTTTCCGTTGAAAATCGTCTCATCATTCGCATCGGTTTCAATAGAAATACTGTTGAGCAGAAAGCGCGTGGCCCGCTCGGTCCAGAGGTCAATGTGGTTTTCTTCGGGGTACATCCGCGCAACGCGGGCCAAAAAGGCGCCGTTCCAGAGGTTGGACTCCGGCCGATTGCCCCCGTCGGCCGCCCACTTCGTGGCGGTGATGGGCAGGTCAAGCAAAGCATCGGCCTCGGAGACGAGCATTCGCCGCAGGCCCGCCCGATCCTCATCGGTAAGATGCTCATCGATTGCCTCAACGCCGTGCATCATCCGCTCGACGCCCAGCAGCGAGATCCACGTATGCCCCCAGTGTGTGCCGTCGGCGCAGTGATGGTCGCCGGAGACGTGGCTGGCGATTGAAAAGCGCAGGGCTCGCAGCGCGCGGTCGAGAATCTGCTCGCGCGACATACCGGCGGCATCCTCGTTAAGGTCGGGGTCGGCGGCCAGCACGGCCATCGCACCGAGGTATTTCTGATTCGTCTGCACGCCCCAGTCGTTATATCCGGTGCCGAAGCAGCCCAGATCCGGCCGGGCCGGGTCCTCCCACCAGTAACGCTCAGCGAACTTTGGCCACCGCTCCAGTACACGCACGAAATCAACGGCTCTCGGCTCAGTCACGAGCATCCCTCCGTAAAACTCCTGTCATCTTAGAGTGCGAAAATATCATTCACGCTATTTCATAACCCACTGCCATCAACATACCGCCGGAGCGGCGTATGGGCTTTCTGCACCGGCTCAGACCAACTCCGTAACTTCGTGGTCGCACCCTCCAGCGCCTATGAACCGCCCGTGCCACCGGCTGGGGCCGGCGGTTGCAGCTCTGCAGACGCCCTCGCAAGCCTGGCACATATCTACCGCCACTCATCAGAATGGTTCTTCTCCAGACCAGTCTCGTGGTGAGCCAGCTCGTGGCAATGATGAAGGTCATATCCTCGTGGTCCAGAGCATGATGTATCGACACACGACTCAGGCGCAGCCCCGGGATGCCTGGAGGCTGTCTTTTGGCGCCAGGGAGCTGAATGAGTTCCACCCGACCGTCCATCATCTGCTGCATCGGCTCTGACTGCATGAAGGCGCACAAATCATCACAACGGACGCCTCGGGTGACGGAGATGTTGTCCGGAGGCCGTTCCTGTTGGCTCATCACGGTTGCAATTTCCTACCGGTCGCGTTTATACCTCTTTTGGGAGGGGACTAAGAGTGCCTCATAAAGACCGATAGGCTTGAAAAAATGCCCGGATCAACCCCAAACATCTCCGTGGCTCGTGAAGCCTTTAGAGTTTGGTACACGACGACCAAACATCTCCGTGGCTCGTGAAGCCTTTAGAGTTTGGTACACGACGACCAAACATCTCCGTGGCTCGTGAAGCCTTTAGAGTTTGGTACAC
>JAWODS010000365.1:0-3847 GCA_046483205.1 Armatimonadota bacterium
TGGACGTGGAGGTAGCCGGCGAGACATCCGGGCACCGCGACCGAGGCATGACCGACGTGGAACACCTGTTCCGCGCCTCCGAAGTGCAAGGTCACCGGCGTCAGGGTCGGGTCGGGAGCGTCCGTCGTGCGGCCACGCCCGGGGGTGTCGACGAAGAAATCGAACACCACCTGTTCAGCCGCGGCGGTCCGCGCCAACAGGAACCCGCCACCGCCGAGATGCTAGAATCCTGCTTTGAGCCTCTGCGGACCGGTATCTCATGACTCGGGCGTAGCTGATTGCGCAAATTGCGCAAAGCGCAATCAGCATTTGGAGTTTTCGTGGCATCACGAAAACTCCACTGGAAGCTGAGAATTGGGAGTTCGCTTCACCCGGTGAATCGAACTCGCGACTCAATGCTCACCTGAGCCCTGCAAACGACGCAGGCCTCAGGCCGAGCCACGGATTCTCTTGGGGTGCGCCGGGCGTTTTTTCAAGCCTATCAGTTTTTATGAGACACTGTTGTACTATATGCAAAACTCCAAAGGCCCCCCGAGCCACGGTACAGCTTATAAATCAGTATTGTGTCGCTCAACACAACTCCAAATGCTCTCCGAGCGACGCGGGTTTTTGTAATTGGTGCCGTGCTGTAGGGCGGGGACCTGTGCCCCGCCGCGAGTCTCTTCAGGCGAAATAATGTCTGTGGCTCTCCTCGCGCCCTACAGGGACGACGACCGGCGCAATGTCAAACAATGAAAACTCCCCTTCGCCCGCTGCGGAGGCCGCCCTCAGTTATCCACCCAGACCGGACTGGTCCAGGCGTACTGGTTGTTGAGCTGGCT
The DNA here is from genome assembly GCA_046483205.1 of Armatimonadota bacterium. Taxonomy (GTDB): domain Bacteria; phylum Armatimonadota; class Zipacnadia; order Zipacnadales; family UBA11051; genus JBKHJK01. The sequence continues at coordinate 822 of JAWODS010000365.1, forward strand.
GATGCGCAGGTAGTACCAGTTGCGGCCCTCGCCCGGCTCGTCCGTCCACTCCAGCGCCGCCTCGTATCCCGCCTGTGGAATCGCTTTGTGCTGCTTGACCTTGTAGGCGTTGTGATACAGGACATCGGGGTTTTCGATGTCATCGGCGCTGAGGCCGTACAGCTTTTGTATCATCGCCTCACAGCTTTCGATGTCGGGGTACACCCGCGATTCGTTCATCAGCTCGCAGAGAGTCTGCGTGTGCCTGTGGCCGTCAATCTCCCAGGTGACCTCCGCGCTGCAGTCGCCCTCGATTTCGAAGACGACCGTCTGCTGGCAGTTGCCGGTGGCGTCAAAGCCGCGCTCCTCGGTGCGCAGATCAAACTCGCAGGCGTTATCGGCGGTGCGGCGGATACGGTTGCCGCCGGTGGTGAAGCAGCCCTCGGTAGAGACGAGCGTGCCTCCGGAGACTTCCAGCCGACCGCTCCAGTCCTTCGGCCCCACCTCCAGCCCGTACGCCTCGTGGGAGCTGTGGACGTACGCGCCGCCGGGGCCCCAGCCAACCTCGAAGGGCAGCTTCACCCGCACGGTGCCGCTGTCGGGAATATCCCAGGTCCCGTTGTGGCAGTGGGTATATGCGACCCGGTTGTTGCGGATCACCTCGATGCGGTCAAGGGCCTGCGTGCCGGTGACGTTCGCCCGCAGGGTCACGGGGCCGCCGCCGGTTATTACGCCTCCCATGAAGGTGTCATTGGCGCGGTAATCCACGCGGATGCGGTCACCGGTCACGCCATAGACCCGCCGGGCCTGAAAAGCCTCCCACAGCGACTCGCGGGTCAGCTCCTGCGCACACGCCGCCATCAGCCCTGTGCCCCACCGGGCGACGAATCCGCCTGCGTAATCGTTGGAGGCCATAATGCCGAGGCGGTATCCGCGGGCCAGTCCCGCCTGGATGCTCCCCGCCGACACCCGTGGCGCCATCTGCCCGTTCCGGCTCATCGTAAACGGCGTGTTGCAGCCCTCCGAGGAGCCGTGATGGGAGAAGATTTCGCCAAAGGGGGAGATTTCAGCGTCCCAGCAGTCCCAGTCCTTGCCCCGGTTGCCCACCATGTAGCCGGTGTGGTGTGGGATCGCCAGGCCGTTGCGCTCGCGCAGATTGTCATACAGGTCGGGAAGCTCCATGCTCAGGTCGAGGGGGTTGTCTTCATCGAAGTAAAAAACATTATGATCTCCCCACTTCGTCCGGTCGCCGGTCCATTCGTAGCCGAGGAAGGTGACCAGCTCTCCCGGTTCGTGGTATTTGCGCACCAGCGCCCGGATCTTCTGCCAGTCGGGCGCGTAATAATCCCGCCAGCCCACGGTCTCCACCCGCAGGCCCTCCGGCGTGCGGTACATGTGGGCGGGATAATAGACAAAGGGAAAGAAATCCACGTACTCTCGCGCCTCAATGAAGGCGTTTTCGACGTATGTATCCCAGCCCTCGCCATAATGCTCTGAGGGCTGAAACTGTGCATGCATGTCGCCCCAGTAGATATTCGTGTCCATGGTGCACCACTCTCCACGGCAGGTTTCTGCGCCGGGTGGTATTTCGCGGCAATGGCCCCGCGTGCCTCCAGTGCCGGTCGTGAATCTTTATGCCACAGAGGTTGTTTCATGTGAAGACACTCGCTGTGTGAAAGCGCTGTCGCTGATACGGCTCCAAACATGTTTGTGTGGGGTATGACTGTTTATAAACAAACAGGCGCTCTGAAGCGTCGGTATATGTGCGGGAGAAAAGCGGCTTGCAGATCCATGTCGGCGGGCTTTTGCGGCTCGTCGGCTGCCTGCAGGCTTGATTAACAGCAACAATGTCGGATACACTTTACTCGACAACGGTCCACAGATTCTCCAATTCACAGAAGCTGAAAGGAGCTCTAAAAGAGTATGCGCAAGGGTTTTACACTCATTGAGTTGCTTGTCGTGATTGCGATCATCGCAATCCTGGCAGCAATCCTGTTCCCCGTTTTTGCGCGGGCGCGCGAAAAGGCCCGGCAATCGAGCTGTCTTTCGAACATGAAGCAGATCGGACTGAGTATCCAGATGTACATCCAGGACTATGACGAGAGGCTTCCCCGCTCACTGGGATACTACAATTCGGATAATAAGGCCTCGAATCCCCAGGACCTGTACTGGTATGAAGCCACCGAGCCGTATATCAAGAACGAGCAGATCCTCCTGTGTCCGAGTGAAAGCGATCACGCCTACGATACAGGTGATGGAAGTGCCCAGGTATATCTGTGCGACTACGCCATCAACCAGTTGATTGACGGCCAGCGGCTGGCGAGGATTGAAGCTCCGGCATCCGTGATACTCAACGCAGAGCATCATAACAACTACTTCCGTATCTACAATCCGGGCGCAACTGGCACCAATGCCTACACAGCCCTGGCGTGGCGCCACAACGAGGGAGCAAACTTCAACTTCGTTGATGGACATGCCAAGTGGCACAGGCAGTTCCCGTCCGGTGATGCCTCCAACGCCATGACCGCAGACTTCCATTGCGAGCCGAGCTGGGACTAAGCTCAAAGACCTGGCGATGCACAGATACATACGGCGCTCTCGATGACCGGGGGCGTCGTTTTTTTGTATCTGTTTGTAGTGAGTGTGGGTGCCGGTGCAGTGATTGGGACGGTGTGTTCCTCGAATAGAGTTTGAATTTTTTATGACAACAGCCGTATTCCTCTTGTTGTAAATCGTCTAGTAACGTCTTCTATCCTCCTTTATATTACGTGCGGAAAATGCGCACAGGGGCTCTGCGTCAATTTCGGGCGGGGCCGTGTGGATTTTTCGTACAGATCTATTCGTTTTTTACGCACACCCTATATGTGTTTTTCGCATGGGGTTGATTCGGGCCTGTTCATCCCCCATACGGATTTTACGCACAGGGGTAACGTCGCTGTCGGGTGCTTTTGCGGGTGTGTGTTGTGTCTGCAGGCCGGAGTCTCGGTGCCCCACCGCGAGTCTCTTCAGGCCGAAACATCTGTGTGACAAAGAGATTCACGACCGAC
>JAWODS010000421.1:0-10910 GCA_046483205.1 Armatimonadota bacterium
GCGATAGACGAATTCAGGAAATGCGACGGCCTTTATCTGGGTGCCATCGGCCATCCGGATGTGGCGCCGGGCATCCTCGAGAAGGGCATCCTGTTGCGGGTGCGTTTCGAACTGGATCAGTACATCAACCTGCGTCCCGTGAAGCTGTATCCCGGCGTGGAAACTCCGCTCGCCAACAAGGGCCCCGAGGACATCGACTTCATGGTCGTCCGCGAAAACACCGAGGGCCTCTACGTCGGCATGGGCGGGAGCATGAAGAAGAATACCCCCGACGAGGTCGCCACGCAGATGGCCACCTACACCCGCAAGGGCACCGAGCGCGTCATCCGCTACGCCTTTGATCTGTGCCGCCGCCGCGATGATGAAAAGACCCTGACGCTCGTTGACAAGGCAAATGTCCTCACCCACGGCCACGACCTGTGGCGGCGGACCTTTGCCGAAGTCGGCGAGGATTACCCCGACATCGAGCGGGAAATGCAGTTCGTTGACGCTTGCTGCATGTGGTTTGTGAAGAATCCGGAATGGTACGACACCGTGGTCACCTGCAACATGTTCGGAGACATCATCACCGACCTGGGCGCTATGATCCAGGGTGGCATGGGCGTGGCGGCCGGCGGGAATATCAACCCCGATGGTGTGTCCATGTTCGAGCCGATCCACGGCTCTGCACCAAAGCACGCGGGCAAGGGAAAAGCCTCTCCGGTTGCCGCCATCGCCGCAGTGGGGATGCTTCTGAACGAGATCGGCGAAACCGGGGCGGGCGAGGCCGTTGATACCGCCATCGAAAAGGCGCTGGCCACCGGCAATGTCCCGGTGACTACCGCGCCTGAGGGCACCACGCAAAAAAGCGGCGACCTGATCGCCGAGATGATCGAGTAGCATTTGCTGTTTGCTGACAGATCACCACCGGAGCGCGATTCCTTCGTGCTCCGGTTTTTTTGTTGCTGTAACATTCATAGAAGGTATCCGGCGCCGGGTTCGTGAATGCTTTCTGCAGCTTTGTTGCAGACGGCAATGACGAACAGGTGGTCCCCTTACCAAACATGCAGAGAGTGCACACAGATTGACGGACCGACCAAGGAGAGATCCAGATGGCGCAAAATTCGGATGAAGACAGACTGAAAATCGGCTGGGCGCAGGCGGATATCACGCCGGAAAAGCCCGTCGTAATCACCGGCCAGTTCCACGCGCGTATTTCAGAGGGTGTCCGCGATCCCATCACCGCCACTGCCCTGGTGCTTGATGGAGCCGATGAGAGCGTCGTGTTTGTAAGCTGCGACCTCGTCGCCATTGGTGATGCCCTCCATGAGGCGATCAGCGACCGGCTCGGTGCAGACGGCCCCGGGCAGGCGGCGCTGATTATGAACGCAACCCATACTCACACGGCGCCGGAGACGCGGACGGAGCGACTTGACGGGAAGAAGAAGGATTATGGCATCGAGCTCGATGTCATGCCGGCCACGGAATACATGCCATTCGCCGCAGAACGCATCGCAGAGGCCATACAGGAGGCGTGGGAGGCTCGCGCGGAAGGGGCAGTGGCATTCGGCCTCGGGCAGGCCGTGGTGGGACGCAACCGCCGGTGGGTGGATGTCGATGGCAAATCCACCATGTACGGCAACACCAACACCCCGGACTTCAGCCATATCGAGGGCTACGAGGACCACTCGGTGAACCTGTTGGCGACGTATGATACTGACGGGAAGCTGACCGGTGTGGTCGTCAATATTGCCTGTCCCTCCCAGGAGACTGAAGGGCTTTTCGTCATCAGCGCCGATTTCTGGCATGACACCCGCCAGGAGCTGCGAAAGCGCCTCGGAGATGACCTGTATGTCCTCCCGCAGGCCTCCTCGGCCGGCGACCAGTCCCCTCATCTCATCTGGGGCCAGCAGGCGCATGAGCGGATGCTGCAATTGCGCAACCGCACCTCTCGCGAGGAGATCGGCCACCGTCTTGCCGACGCAGTGGAGGACACTCTCAGTGTTATCAAAGACGCTGCAGAAACCAATCCCCTGCTTCAGTACCGGCGCCAATCACTCAAGCTCCCGCTCAGAAAGCTGACGGAGGAAGACGTCCAGGTCGCTCTGGAGGAAGCCGAAGAATGGCGCGAACAATACGAAGAGGAGCTGCAGAGGCTGCAGGACAACCCGGCTCTGAAAGAGGAGCCCCGCTGGTACACGGATGTAACCAGGTTTTACCGGAAGATGCGCTGGTGCGAGCGCGTGAGCGAACGGTTCGAGGAGCAAAAGCAGGAAGACCCCACTCGCGACGTGACCCTGAATATCGTCCGGCTGGGCGACATGGCGTTTGCGACCAACCCGTTCGAGTACTACCTGGATTTCGGGATCTACATCAAGACCCGGAGCCCGGCGGTGCAGACCTTCCTGGTGCAACTCGCAGGTTCGGGGACGTACGTTCCCAGCGCGAGGTCCATCGCCGGCGGCGGCTACGGTTCACAGCCCGCCAGCACGCCCATCGGACCTGACGGCGGCCGCGCCGTCGCCGATACCACCATAGAGCAGCTGCTGCAGTTGTGGGAGAATGCCTGACCGGTATTCACTGCCTAAAACGTGATTTCCCCGCCATTGTCCCCACGAGGTGGCGGGGTTTTCCCTGCCGGTCCGTATTTTGCCGTACTTTTGTGCAGGTATCCGCTGTCGTGCTATTGAATGCCTTCTACACCTTTGAAATACAGGGAACCGGCGGCGCCGTTGCTGCGTCTTTGGATTACTGAAGCTAATTCAGGGGTTCGGTCAGGCCTATGAAGAAAGCGCGAATCGGCGGCATTATTGTTCTCGTACTGTTCATGTGCGCTGGTGCCGTGCGGGCGGAGATCATCAGTCCGCAAACCAGGCCGTGGCGGGTTGGCATCGTCGGCGGCTGGACACTTGGCTACCTCGGCATCCTCGCCCATCATGGAATGCCCGGCGAGCGCATCCTGGAGTCCGAGATTCTTGATCCGCAGAAGCTGGCGAAATACGACTGCGTGATCATCGGTGCCCGCTCGCAGCGCTCCCCGGATGCATGGCGAATCCTCGAAGACTACGTCCGCGAGGGCGGTCTGGTCGTCACCGAAGCCTTCCCTGTACCCGGTGAAGAAGCGATCCCCGGCGAGCGCCTCAAGCCCGGCCGCGTCCCCAATGTCACCTTCGTGGACGCCGTGGACCCGATCACCCGGGGCCTCGATTATGACGTGATCATCCACACCTTCCGCAGACACGGATGTGCCATCATTCCCGAAGAAAACACCGGGACAACAGTCATTGCCCGTTACACCTACGATCAAATCCCCCCCAAATACCGGGACGACGTTGACGACCACTTCGTCGAAAAGCGGCAGGACAGGGAGGGGAACGTTCGCGAGATCGGGGCTCCCGCCATCGTGATGCGGCATGTGGGCAGGGGAATTCTCGTGTATTCCGGGTGCCCCATCGGCCTGAGCCTCAGCCTTCAGGGCGACTATTTCACTCCGCTTTTGCTGAATCTCCTGCGCTATGTGTCGAAGGGTGAAATTCACGAGCGCTTTTACACCGGAGATGTGCCCCGCAGCAGGCTCCTGACGGCGAATCTGCAGCAGTTTGAACCCTCCGCCGACACGCCTGGTTCAGCGCCCGAGAGCACTGAATTGGCCGACGGATGGGAGACGGTGCAGGAGGCCACCTCGCCGGTTGAGGATTATTATGCCTACGGGGCCCTCGCGGGCTCTCAGGCGGAAATCATCTTCGACTGGCAGAGCGACGACGAGCATCGGAAAATCACTCTCGACGGTGCAAGTATCGAACTTGTGGACATCTCCGGCGGACAGTCTCACACCGTGGCTTCAGAAACATTGCCGGAGACCGCCGGACAGGGCGATGACTGTGTCCTGCGGCATCGCGGGCAGGTTGCTATCTGCTATCTGAACGGCAGCCCTGTCTTAACCGCCTGTCCGGGGCCGCCCCGGGGTGGAACGGTGGGCACAAAAGGCCTGCAGGAGCCCGGATTTCAGCCCTCCGCACCCGTCTATTTCTTCGATGACTTCATGCGCGAATCAGGCTCCCCGGACGAGTGGGAAACCGTCAGCGGCACGTGGCAGGATATCGAGACGGAGGGGAAGGCCGAACGCGGCGCAAATCCCTTCCAGTACGTCGGACAGAGCCAATCGCGAGCCGTGGCGACAGCGGGTCACTGGTTCTGGCAGGATTACGCCTTCAGTGCCTCGGTCAACGGGTCGGGCACCGCGGCCGGGCTCCTCTTCGATTTTCAGGACGAGAAGAACTGGTCGCTGCTGCGGCTGCAGTACCCGCAATCAGACAGCGAGGGCCGCCTGGAGCTCATCAGGTGTGTCGGCGGGGAGCAAACGAAACTCGCCGGGGCAACCTGTTCGGTCCCGGTGGACCAATGGGCGCAATTGCAGGTCCGCACCTCGGGCACGCGCATTGCCGGATACGTGGATGGGGCGAGAATGGTCGCCGCCCGTGACGACAGCGCGGGATTTGGAGCGGTGGGGTTGATGTCCGAAAAGGGCACCACCTGCTTCGACGATATCGCCGTTGAGCCGTGGTATGCGGGATGTGAGCCCGCCGGGGGAGCCACAAAAACCTGGGATGTTCGCAACGGACAATGGCGGCAGACCGGGGCGGACGTGATCACCGGCACAGGGAAGGCCCTTCTACCCGCAGGCAGCGCCCCGGATATGCAGGTCTCATCATCAATACGCCTCAATGGCGCCGACTTCGCCGGGCTGTACCTGCGTCACAACGAGCAAAATGGCCTCTATCTGGCAGGGTTGATGCCAAAGGAGGGCGGGCTGGGGGTGCGAGTTTTTGCCCGCAGTGGCGACGACGGTCACATCCTGGCCGAAGAAGCGATACCCGGCGCTGTCGCTGACTGGCACGAGGTGACGTTCAGTGCCCGCGGCCCGCTTCTGGAGGTCACCGTGGACGGGCGCAGGGCTGTGTCACTGGTCCACGACGGTTCAACGGCTGGCCGTGCCGGCGTGTATGCGCGAGGAGACCGGCCGGCCGAGTTCAGGGAACCGTCTGCGACCAGCCTCCGTGACGACAGTGAGCTGGTGGACGGCCTGGTGCCCGAATTCGCCGGCATCATTGACCGCCGCACCTGGGCCAGCAGACCGGGGGCGTGGCAAACGCAGCCCGAAAATCTCAACCGCTTCTGGCACTCCGGATTTTTCCCCGGGCCTGTTGCACTGAAGGCGGGCATTCATCCACTCGGCAGTGACGAGACAACGACTCACCTGTTCATCACAAACGACCGCTCTGTAGAGAAAGGGTACGAGGTTGAGAGCGTGTGCTCGTGGGAAAACGGCACGACCTCAATAGCCCTGAAAGCGGCCAAACAGACGGTGGGCACAAAAACCGTGCAGATACCGGCCAAAACGCCCTACCTTTTGTCCCTGCACCGCCGCGGAGGGTGCGTGTGGGTGGAGGTCAACGGGCGACTGGCGGTGGGAGCGAAGGATACACTCTCCGGAGCGGGCCTGGATGAAATCGGGATTAGCAACGAGGGACAAAAGATTGTTCCCGCAGACCTGGCCGTGTACACGCCCTGGGCCCGCAACTACACCTTCGAGACCGCACCGACGGACTGGGTGCACCATTCCGGCACATGGACGGTCACCAACCGCTGGTCGTGCTCGCCACAGTGGACGTGGTTTTGTGGATACAACGGCAGCGGCCCCGCGGAAGCGTCATCGAAAATACAGTTCGAGGATGACTTCGACCTGACGTTCTACGTGGCCGCCCGCATGATGCCGCGGGGCAACGACAAGCATTACGAGCAGCTTCGTGACATCCATATCGGCCTGTGCACCGGCCCCAACGGCGCTGCAGACGGGTACGAAATCAAGGTCGGCGGGCACCGCAATCAATACACCTGTATCGAACGAAAGGGGAAACAGGTCGAGCGCATCCCCTTCAGAATCCCGCAGATCGCCATCCACAATGACTGGATGCAGCTTGGCGTGCGAAAGCGTAGCGCTACCATCCAGCTTCTGCACTGGGGGCAGGTGATCATGGAATACGAGGATCCCTCGCCCCTTCCCCCCGGCAGCATATCCCTCGGCACTCACGAGAACGGTATCATTATCCCCCGCCTGACAACATACGGCGAAATCACCGCATCGCGGTGACCGGACACCCGGTAAATATGATATTTCTGTGTGTTTCGCGGGTGTATGTGATTAATACTACAGGGTTTCGTTATAATTATATGTCATTGGTGTTACCGCAGGTTATAGGCATATTCATTGATATAAGAAGTACGACACGGGCGCGCGGAGGATTCGTTGCAGGGGGACGGCAGCGGTGGATTGAGGCGGCCCGATAACACAAATCGGCCCAGTCAGGTGGTGGATCATGCCGGATGAGCGCTTTTTAACCCACTACTACTTCACCGAACTGCTGGCGTATTACGACGATTTGAGTCACCTGCGCGATATCGGAACAATTGAAGGAGACGAGGCGGAGAAACGTTTCACAAGACGCATTGACGAATTACACCGACAACTTGGTGTGTCGCCGACGGTCAATGATCTGGAGGCGTGGCACAAGAGCTATTGCAGGCTGCACGAGAATATTTCGGAGCGGGTCCGGGATGCCAACCCGGAAGCACCCTCAGAACGGATCGATGACATCGTCGGGTGGATCATCAACTGGTGGCAGATGGCCCGGCGCGATCTTCGCAGCGCGTCGGCCTCCCCGCTTCATCCCGACTGGCAATTCTTCATCTCATTCAACGCTATCCGCGCGCTGTGTGCCCTGCTCGCACGCACGATCGGGTACGATTTTGATCTCACCAAACATCCGACCTCGGTCTTCGACTGCATGGCCGCCATCGGTGAGCCGGGGATGGAGCAGTTTTCCGAGTATATGTATGATTGTGATTACCGGGTATGCGCACTGCTCCACGACCAGCCTGGAATGATTGACCGGAAACAGGCAGAAGAGATTCGCAGGGTGGCCTGGGATTTTTACTACAACGCGGAAAAATGGTTGCTCGGTGAAGTTGGGGTCCTGGCTCCCGCCGTCCCGGACACCTGAAAGCAGTAGGGTGCCTGCGTCCACCCATAGGAAGACCGCACCTCCCAGCAGGTGCGGTCTTTCGTTTTTGCTGAGACGTATTGTGCGCCTGGTCTCACAGCGACAGAGAGACCCACCTGCCGGCGCGTTCGCGGCTTTCAAGCGCTGCGGCGATAAAGGCGATGACTTCCAGCGTCTCCAGCGGATCCACGGGGCTCTGGCCTGTCTCGAAAAACTGCACGATGCGCTTGAGCAGCTCGCGGTGGTTATAGGTGCGATCCAGCGGCTCGGAGCGTGTGCCGTTTTCGCCCCACACCGAAAAGGTGTATCCAAAGCTTCCGGCCCGAAGGCCCCGCACCGTGCCGATCCGCCCATCCTTCCAGCGGCCGGTGACGATTTCAGCCCCCTCAGTCCACCCGCAGCACACACTTTCGCACCCGGGGCCCATCAGCGCGTAGAGCATCTCAACACCATGAATGCCGTAATTGTACAGACCGGGATTTACCGGGTGTTCTTTGGCGGGCGTGGCCGTGTGAGCACCGAGGATATCACCGATCTCTTCATCATCGGCAGCCTGCACGATCTGGGGAACGAAGCGCTGCGGGGACGATGAGAAAATTGGGGCTCCGTGCTTGTCACTCAGCTCGAGGAGCTCCCGGGCGTCCGGGATACTGCAGGCGAACGGCTTGTCCACAAAACACGGCATCCCGGCCTCCAGAAACGGCTGCGCGCGCTGCAGATGCACGGATCCGTCATTCGCCTCGATGCAGATGCCGTCACACAGATCCATCAGATCCTCTTTTTCATCAACGATCTGCACACCCATATCCCGCATCTGCTGGGTGAACTTCGGCAGGCGGTCGGGGGAGTGCATTGACGATCCCGGCCACCCGGCGATCACCCGGGCGCCGTCCACCTGCTGGTCTTCTTCGATATCGATGTGATTCAGGCGCTTGGTGAAATTGACCACGTGCGAGGTGTCGAAATCAACGAGACCAAGTCGGATCATCGCGATTCACTCCTGGATTGCATATAAGATAATGGCTGAATCGTCGCCGTCTTCGGCACTGCGGGCTATTGGAGGGCTTCCCGGCACTGCTGGAAAACGGTCTGACACTGGTTCGTGAGTGCAACCACATCGGCGGCGACATTGATGAATTGATATCCCATATCCACCAGCTCCGCCAGCGTGTCGGGGGTCCCGGTGGTCCCGGCAAACTTGCCGTTCTCGCGTGCCACGTTCACAATACGCTGCCGGGCCTCGGTAATCTTCGGGTCATCCATCTGCCCGGGTATGCCAAGCCCGTGGCTGAAATCGCCAGGGCCAAAAAGCAGCATATCATAGCCCTCCACCGCTGCGATCTCTTCCAACTCCTCCATCGGCTCGGGGTCTTCAATCTGAAAGATGATGAAACGCTGCCGGTTGGCCTGCTGGAGGTACTCCTCGAACTCTATGCCGCAGTAGCCGCCATCGGCATTCCCGCCATCAACGGGGCGCCTGCCGACCGGCTGGAACCGGGTCATGCGGACGACGTCCCGGGCGTCATCGGCGCTCATTACGTGTGGCACCATAATCCCGCTGGCATCCAGCTCCAGTGGCCGGATATAGTCGCTGTATGGCCCGCGCTGCACCCTCACCAGCAGATCCACGTCATACGCCTTCGCCGCCCACACCTGCTGTTCGACGACAGAGATACCGTTGGGCACATGCTCCAGGCACGACCACACGCAGTCAAACCCGGCCCGTGCGGCAATTTCGGTTGCCCGTGCATCCGCAAGATTCGTCTTATATGACAGCACCGTTTCACCGGCCCGCAGCTTCTTCAAAACCCGGCTTTCCCGCATCTCCATGGCATAATCCTTTCGACATTCGGCGCAAGGTCTTTCTGTAAAGGCGTATATCCATTTCTGTTCCTTGAGAGTAAGACCTGCAAAGAGATGATGAATGCAGGTACGTGCCTCGCAGAAACGGAAGTGCATCAAAAAGACCATCGGGGGACATCGCCATGTCAGACAGGCTGATTTTTGAAAGCGACCGCGACGATGGGCGGTTTCAGGACATCGAGGGGTTCATGAACACCTATCTGAGGAACCTGGAGCCCGCGCTACAGTTCGACCCGGACATGACCGCTGAAGAGCAGGAGAAGTGGCGCACGCAGGTGCAGAGCAAGCTCCGGGAGCTTCTGGCCTTCCCGCCCGAAAGCCCCGATCAGCCGGAGCCGCAGATGCTGTGGGCCGAGCAGCGGGACGGCTATGAGCTGCAGAAATGGGAGATATACCCCGAGCCCTACAGTGTCGTGCCGTTTCTGGCGCTGATTCCCGACCATATTTCAGCGCACGACCCCGGTCCCGCGGTGATGTGCTTCCCCGGCAGCAGCAGCTCCAAGGAGCTCCTGGCCGGTGAGCCTGAAGAGGTGCCCTGGGCGAATATCAATAAACACCCCGTCCGCAACCGCATGGCGAAGTTTTATGCGCAGGCGGGTATCACGGCCATTGCGGTGGATCATCCGGACCGGGGAGAGCGCACTCGCAACTGTTTCGGTGATAGCCGCTACGAGTGGACGATCCATGCCATCTGGGTGGGCCGCAGCTTCGAGGGCCAATCGGTGTTTGAGAAGATGAAGATATTGCAGTGGCTGCGGGAGCGCGATTACGTTGATGACACTCGCATCGCCACCAGCGGCCATTCCCTGGGGGCGCTGCCGGCGCTGCACATGGGCGTCATCGAGCCATCGCTGGCCGCGGTCGTGTGGAATGACTGGGCGGGCTGCTGGCGGGACCGGGAGGTGCATGTGACGGATTTCCGCCCACATATCGGCCATTACATCCCCGGCATGCAGCAGTGGTTTGATTATATTGATCTCATGGCCGCCGTCGCCCCGCGCCCCTTTTTAATCACCGAGGGCGGCAGGACGCGAGATATTGAAACAATCGCCCGGGCGTGGGACACTGAGGATGCATCGGACAACTTCACGGTGCATTATTACCCGAAGTTTTCCGACCCCGAAAGCCGCGTGCATGACGACGAGGAATACTTCGAGGGCATGACCCTGCAGGAACACCTCGAATACTGCAACGTGGATGTGCCCGCGCACTGCTTCAAGGAGAACATCGCCGTGCCCTGGCTCGCTGAGAAGTTCGGGGTCACGGAGGGCGGCTGAAAAGTCATCCGCTTTAAGGAATTTGCGGAAGAACACAGCAAAAGAATGGGAGCCTGAGACGTGGCCGAAGAATCATCTGACAATAGACGCTACGATACACTGAAAGAAATCGTCCGCAGCCGGCTTGAAGGATGGCCGCCGCAGCGGGAGGGCTATCACTGGGCCGGATATACCTATGATCACACCATCCGGGTGACGAATCTTGCCACCGCCATGGGGCGGACGGCGGGTGCCGATGACCGTGTCATCCGCTACGCCGCGCTTTTGCACGATATCGCCAAGCCGGTCGGTGACGACCACGCACGCGTCGGCGCCCGGCAGGCCCGCGACCTGATGCAGGAGCTCGACTTCGAGCCTGAATTCACCGCGCGCGTCACCTCCGCCATCGCCACCCACGCCGGAGGGACAAGCCCCGGTGACCCGCTGGAGAACTTCCTTCTGGGTGACGCGGATTTCATCGACGCCAATTTCGGGCTGGTGGGCACCTGGCGGTTCATCACCATCCGCGGGGGCCGCGGGGATGACCTCACAGACATCGTCGCAGGAATGGCTGAATGGCTGCAAAAGAAGGACGAGCTGGCCATGCGGCTGAAGACAGACCTGGGAAGCGCCATCGCTCATGAACGCCTGGAGCGTATGATGAGGTTTTGCGGCGTCCTGGATGATTCATTTTTGAGGGAGGGCGATATGGACAAGCCGCAGGTCTGGCTGGCGCGCTATATCCACGCCC
>JAWODS010000366.1:0-4034 GCA_046483205.1 Armatimonadota bacterium
ATGCCGCATTGCTCCCATAATCGAACCAGGGCATACGAGTTGACGGAATACGATATTTATCTCTAAACCTATGAGACATCAAAATAATTTGAAAACAGCGATTATGCCTAATAAAGATACGAAATCCCCCGGATCATTTCTTAACGCCCGGTCTTGTAGGTGGTTTTTTCTTTGGCACCAGTTTGGTGCCAGGATTTTTGGGGGGAGAGGTTTGTGGGGGATTCACACCTTTGGGACAGGAAATGGGGAGTATTATATGCAACTACAGCGGTCTAGATTAGAGAAATTAGACAATTATAAGCTTAAAGTATCGGGAATTCCTTATAGAATATGTCAGACCCCCAGAAGCGCCGGCGCTATGATTCAGGCGAATCGGTCGATTTCGGCGCCGGGTTCCGTGGCGGCAGCATCTTCGAAGAGCTGTTTAGCCAGGCATTCGGCTTCGACTTCCAGGGCGGCCATTCAGTCCCTGTCGGCCAGCACATTGAGCAGGCTGTGACTGTCGATTTCGAGGACGTGCTCACAGGAGCCGTGCGCGAGATCGAATACGAGCGGGTGGTTCCCTGTGACACGTGCGGGGGTTCCGGCGCGAGGCCGGGAAGTACTCCGATGCGCTGCCCTACCTGCGCTGGGCGAGGACAGGTGCAGCGCAGGCAGCAGACACTGCTGGGCAACATGGTCACAGTCGTCACATGTCCGGAGTGTGGTGGGAGCGGCCAGGTCATTGACGATCCCTGTCCGGAGTGTCACGGTGAGGGCGTCATGCGCTCCACAAAGACGCTGACCGTCGAGATCCCCCCCGGGATCCAGGACGGCCAGCAGCTGAAATATGACGGCTATGGCGACACTTCAGCAGACAGCGGCCGTGCGGGCGACCTTTATGTGCGTGTTGATGTGAACGACCACGGCACCTTCGAACGGCGCGATAACCATATTTACCTTCCGCTGCAGATCAGCGTTGCCCAGGCGGCGCTCGGTGACCGGATTACTGTCCCCACGCTCGAAAGCGAAGAAGAAATAGAGATCAGGCCGGGGACTGAAACGGGCGACGAAATCCGGCTCCGCGGGCAGGGATTGCCGCAGCTCCGCAACCCCAGGCGTGGTGACCAGGTGGTGCACGTCAGGGTGAAAACACCCGCAGACCTGACCGATCGCCAGGTTGAGCTGCTGCAGGAGTTCGCCAGAGAAGAGGGTATCGAACTCAATCCCCCTCCCAATTCCAGTTTTTTCGACCGCGTCAAACAGGCGTTTGGCGGATAAGATCGGGCAAATCTGCGGGCAGGTCGAAAGAGGCTGCAGGTGAAGAGCCGTGCGCTGGCGTCATTTTGAGGTCACCGGACCCGAATATGCCTCGGAGATCATCAGCGCCGTCATGCATGAAATCTTCGAAGGAACCGCCATTACCCCCGGCGCTGGCCAGTTTACCCATCATGCGTATGTCGCCGATACCGATGATGTGTCCGGCACCGAGCGCCGACTCCGCGATGCGCTCGACATGATCCCCGATGATCTCGTGCCCGGTGGCAATCTGCAGATCAAAGCGGATTGGGTGGAAGAAAGCGACTGGGCGGAGGCGTGGAAGGAGTATTACCATCCCGCCCGAATCGGCAGGCGGCTGGTGGTTGTCCCCTCCTGGCGCCCCTGGCCGGACCCGCAAAGCCCCGTCGAAAGCCGCTCGGACGACATACTCATACGCATCGATCCCGGCATGGCTTTCGGTACGGGAAATCATCCCTCGACATATATGTGCATGATGGCCCTGGAAGATTATCTGCAGCCCGGTGACCGTATGGTTGACGTCGGCTGCGGATCCGGCATTCTCACCATTACGGCCTGCAAGCTGGGAGCGAAAAGCGTCCTGGCCATAGATAACGACCCCGTCTGTGTGAAGGTCGCCGCAGATAACACGACCGCCAACGAGGTGGCCGATAAATGCCGAATCCGTCACCTCGACACCCCCGCAGGCCTCGACGAGACCTTCGACATCTACGTCAGCAACATTAACGAGCGCGTTATTCGCCAGCACATGTCTGATGCCGCTGAGATCGTGAGGGACGACGGGTTGCTTATCTTCTCCGGCTTTACGAAAGGCTCTGAGGACAAAGTGGCCGAAAAAATGCGCAAGACCGGCCTGGCATTCGTCGAGGACTACAGTGACGGCGAATGGCGCTGCCGGGTTGCCCGGAAATCTCATTGACCGCACTCCAGAGGAAACAGGATATGTCTGCTCCCCGAATTTTTGTCACACCGGACGCCGTTGGCGATGAATCTGTGACCGTGACCGGCGATCCCTACCATCACCTCGCGGTCGTGCTGCGCAGCAATCCGGGTGACCGGTTCCGGGCGGTCGTCGCCGAAACTGCAACCGAGTATCTGGTCGAAATCACACAGATCATCGACGACACCCTGCAGGGGCGGATACTGGAGTCGAAAGAGCCCGAGCGCGAGGCCACAATTTCCCTGACACTGTATCAGGGGCTGCCGAAGCGAAGACGCTTCAAGATGGTGCTGCAGAAATGCACCGAGCTGGGTGTCAGCCGCATCGTCCCCGTGTTGAGCGACCGGAGCGTTATCCGGCTTTCTGACGAGCGTGCAAAAAAGAAGGTCGAACGGTGGAGGAAGATCAGCGAGGAGGCGGCGCGACAGTCGGGACAGGTCATGCCTGCCGATATCGCCCATCCTGTGAGCTTCGCCGAAGCGGTTGATGACTGGGCAAGCAGCCAGTCGGCGGGATTGTTCTTCGATGAGACCCTCGCCGGTGAGGAGGGGCCGGGCCTGCGCGAGGTGCTGCAGTCAATGGATCTGAACGGCCCACTTTCTCTGTTCATTGGGCCTGAAGGCGGCTTCAGCCCCGATGAGGCCAAACAGGCCGCTGACGCCGGGCTGGCATCAGTCGGCCTCGGCAGCCGGATACTCCGTACGGAAACAGCGGCGATCGTGGTATGCGCCATCACCATGTACGAAGCCGGAGAGATGGGCTGAGACGCAACTTTCAGGTTCCCATGAAGCCCGACAGCCTACGCTTCCGTCCACGCGCGAATGACATGGTCAGCGCCGGTGATTGCCGCCTCCACCGGGGGAGCAGTTGAGACCTCCAGTGACAGCCACCCCTCGTAACCATCGGTTTTGAGCCTCTGTGTCACCTCTGCGACCTGTGCGGCGCCCTCGCCAATCTCACACCCCACATATCGCGTCCCACCGGGTGACACCAGTCCCCGATCCGCCTCCGGATCAACGGTCTTCCAGTCTTTGAGATGCACATGCACGGTGCGGTCAATGAGGACTGGATAGGCCGCCATCGGCTCTTCGTCGGCGAGCATGAAGTTGCCGTTGTCGAAGGTGACTTTCACATCCTCGCGCCCGGTGCCTTCGACAATCTCCAGCACATGCTTCGAGCTGCATGAAAACTCAGGATAGACGCCGTAATCCTCAATCGTGAGGGTGACACCGGAGCCTTCCGCCCGTTCGGCGACTTTCGCGAGTTGTTCGGAGTAGAATTGCCGCCCCTCGTCATCAGTCATCCCCTCGGATGGCCGGGTGCCGTGGACGAGAGCCGTCTGACATCCGATGTCGCGGCAGATCTCCACACCACCAAGCACGCTGTCCACGGCCTGCGGGCGGTCCGACGCCGATTCGCCGATGAGGTTTACGCCGATGTCAAAACACGAATGGGCCAGACCGAGATCGGACGCCGCCGCGAGAAGCTCCCGCCACAGGGCGGGTGTCTGATCAATATACGGCAGATTGGCCTCGATCCCCGTCACTCCGGCATCCTTCATTCGCTGCAGGGAGGTGACAACATCAATCTCTCCGTCCTTCATCCCGGCATGAAACGGAAACAGCATCACGGATAGCTTCACGGGAACGCCTCATTTCTGATGGTGCAGGGCCCCCGGGGGCGCTGCCGCGGAAGCGGTCCACCAGCTGGCCGGCCACGCTGAACACCCGGATGGTGTAGTCGCTGTCGCGGCCGGGCTGGAAGCGTATGGTCCCGCTGCCCTGCTGCACGGGGTTGGGGTAGACGTAGAAGCTGC
>JAWODS010000037.1:0-4172 GCA_046483205.1 Armatimonadota bacterium
GTGATCGCGATCATCGCGATACTGGCGGCAATTCTCTTCCCGGTATTTGCTCGGGCGAGAGAGAAGGCGCGGCAGTCAAGCTGTCTCAGCAACACGAAGCAGATCGGCCTTGCGCTGATGATGTATATCCAGGACTTTGACGAAACCTTCCCCGGTTTTAGATGGGATATGGATGGGGATGGGAGCAGCAAACGCTGTCACGGCTGGTACGACAGTCTCAAGCCGTACACCAAAAACGAGCAGATCTTCATCTGCCCGAGCGGCAAGTATGAGGCGACGTACTGCCGCAGCGGCCTTCCCAACGCCGAGGGCTTCTTCGGGCGCGTCATGCCCTGCAGCTACGGGGTCGCGCAAAACAGCAGCGCATTCGTCAGCGGCACGGGGGGACGCCATTCGCCGTGGAATTATACACCCCCCGGCCCCATTCTGGCAGCAATCGACGCACCCTCCGAGACCATTGCCATGTTCGAGAGCACAAGTGATTACATGGGCCGGGTTGAGTTCATTGGCTTCAATGAAGACGGAAGCGTCATCCCCATGGATGAAAGAGGCAGGGTCGGGCGGATCCACTACCGCCACAACGGACAGATGAACATCCTGTACTGTGACGGACACGCCAAGACCCACGGCCAGTTTGGAAGCTGGGACCCGTTCCTGATCGACTGAAAAGCGGCCCAGACGTCTCCTGACCCTCGGAGCAAACAGAAGTTATGCGAGATACGGACACAGCACGCCTGTAGCGTGAAGCTGTGAGGTGCTTTCTTGCAGCGGGGCGTCAATCCCGGGCGAGGATCATTTTCGGCTCGCCGAACTTGGCCACCTCGGCCGCCTCGACGAATCGCGTGTTCACCGCTTCAAGCAGTGGGGAGACGCTGTGCTGGCCGGAAAGCACGAGGGTATTCAGGGCGGAGAGGCACGCTGGAGTGTAGATGGCAAAAAACGGCTGTGGGGTCTCATCATCGAACATCGGCACAACGGCATCAAAGCCCGCGCGGACGAAATCGAGGTATTCGGCCAGCGGAGCCGAGGGATCCTTCAGATCAGACGCCGCCACCAGCACCGGCTCATCGTGGGCCCACACAAGAGCTCCCTTGATCAACTCCAGCGCATCGGCGCTTTGCACACAGCGGGACTTGACGTCTCCCGGCACCTCAATGAATTCGGGGCGAATGATGATGTAGCTCTGGCACGATTTCTCCATCACGCCCAGCACACGCCCCCACTCCCGGGCAACTTCGACGGAACCAGTCACCGTCACGGCGCCTTTCATGAATCCCTTGCTCCTCTCACCTACTACGGTGTATCATAGCAAAGCGAAATGACCTTTGTTTTGCCAGGGCAGCGTGTGCATAAAGACCGGTGCGGTAAAGTTCTTATCTTTCACGGCGCATTATAACAACAGCCGACGGCGGCAACAAGCGGACGGCTGGACCTTTTCACTGGGGGCAAACGATGAAACGTACAGCTTTTGTCAGCATCCTGTTGGTTGCGTTTGTGGTGGCCGGGTGGGCGGCAGACACAGAACCTGTAGAATATCTTCTGCGGTATAACCCGCAGCAGCCACTGACTATCAACCAGATGCTCAGCTCAAAAATCACAAAGATCACCATGGACAAAAGCCCTCTGGGGATTGAAGGGACCGCCAGCGGCGACCTCTCTTACTCCCATTCCGCCATGGACGCAGAGAAACCATCGTTTGAAATGACCCTGAAGCTGCAAAACATCGAGCAGAGGGTGATGCAGCAGGCCTTCAACGTTGACGAAACCAGTGAGACACGGCTGACGGTGTCACCGGTCGGATCGCTGTCTGTTGAACGGGCCGACAGCGAAACCGAGCGCTCCAGGCAGGAGACGATGGGTATCCCGATGCGGCTTCTGTCGCTGATGTGCCACATCATCCGCTTCCCCGAGGAGACGCTGCGCTGCGGGGATGACTGGAGTGTTGACGAAGCTCTTCAGCTTTCCGATGGCGATCCACTCAACATCGCAATGAACAATACACTCGTTTCTGTCGCAGACGACCGGTACGCGACCATTCAATCGAGTGTGGATACATTCATCAAGTATTTCGAGACGCCCAACCCGATGGGATACGGCGGGCCGATGCCGGTGATGGACGCCGATCTGCGGATCATCGATATGCAGCGGGTTTTTGACATGCACCAAAGCGTGGTCACCGAGGCCACAGGAAGCCTCATGTTCTCCGCCGACGTGGACCTGGGCGGCCAGATATCCCACGTTACCGCAGAGGGCACCTTTGAGATGAAGATCAGGCCGGACGCGGAGGAAGAAGCGGTGGCTCAACAGGCCACAGATGATGAAGGGGCCGCTGACGAAACCGGCGATGCTCCGGATGACGACGGTGACACCGCGACTGAACCTGAGACGGAGGGCGAGGATACACAACAGCCGGAGGAGGAAAACGGCGCCGAGGAGTAAGCGTCTCGTGCTGCTGCGTGTCCTGTTTCAGACAGCAGAAAAGTAGATCACAATTGCCCGGCAGTATCCGTGGTACGACCCGTGAAGCAGCCGTCGAAGAATTCGGCGGCTGTTTTCGTATTTATGAGGTGCCACCGCGCAATATGCGGAGCATGTGCGGACACGAAAAAGCGCTCCAGCGCGAATAAACTGGAGCGCCTGGTAATACGTGGGGCGTATCTGTTACCTATCCACCGCTGTCGTCGGCCGGGTCTGCGGTTTTGGTCTCGGGTTCTGCAGGTTCGTCTTCGCTCTCTGTGACGTCATCAGTCACACCGGAGGTATCTTCCGCTTCCTCTTCCGCCTGCACATCTTCGCCGGGCTCTGCATCACTCTCCGCGGTGTCCTCGCCGACATCTTCAGCGCCGACGGCTGGTTCAGCGTCATCCGGTGGGAGTTCGCCTTCCGGTGCTGCCGAACCTGCAGTTGTTGGCGCCGGCTCTTCGACGACGACAACGTAATACAGGGCCATCAGGATGGCGGCAACGAGTATCAACACCACAACGACTGTCACAGGGCTCACACGTGTTTCCATAAAATCCCTCCCGGACGCTCTCCCACGTCCCTGGCAATTGCCGACAAAAACAAACTTCACCCCAAATGCGGCCCGCTGGCAGGCCACATAGCAAGATGCCATTGATTCTATTCCTCAGACGGGCGTCCAATCCTTCTCTTGTGTCAAATAATTTTTGCGAGACCACTATTCGTCCAGCCGTTTTTGGACCAGGTCTTTCACTCGCCCCAGCGGAAAACGGTCACCAGGACAGCACGTGGCGCCGAGCGCGCTGTGTGGATGAATATCTTTCGCCTCAAAGCCGTGCCTTTGCGCAAGCCTGACCAGCAAATTCACGACAGCCTCAACCTGGCTGGAGGTGGGCCGGTCGGGCTGCGTATGATGCCCGGGGTTGCTGTCGGTGCAAAAGTCCCCCACGAGACAGATACCGAGGAGGTGATTGTAACCCGATGTATGAGCCCCCGGCATCCATTCCGGCCGCCCCTCCTGCACCGTACCGTCCGGAAGGATCACATAATGGTACCCGATATGATAGACCTCGTGCCCCCCACGAATCCCCCATCCCCTGCGCTCGTGCGCCTGGTCAATGAGCTGTACATCAACATCGCGGTCGCCGACATGTGCACCCGTGGCTGAGTGATGGATGACCACACCGGGAGCGTGCGGACGCAGAATCATCCACGGCCACCAGGGGCCGTACCGATACGCCATGCCACCGGACGCCACAACCGCCACGGAAAGCACGATCATGGCGATCCCGCAGCCCGGTCCTCCATGCATTGTTGGGCGCGCATTCAAGACGATCACCCGGATCATGAAACTATTCGCGGGCGGAAGGGCAAAGTCCTGCGGCAGGCGAAATAGCTTACATCGCTGTTTCTTAATCCCGGTGTGCCGCCGAAGGAGTGGACCATCGTGCTTGATGTCGGCATCTGCACAGTTGATTTAACACCTGATTATCCCGTGATCATGGACGGCTTCGGGGCGCGGGGAGACCGGCCCTCGGAGGGTGTTGACAATCCGATCACCGGAACATGCGTGGTCTTTGATGACGGCGACACCCGGCTTGGACTAAACTCAAAGGTAAGGAGGTGCAAAGGGTGCAAGATGATTGTATCGCAGTGGCATTAGGATTTCCAGAACTAAGGATACTGAAGCAGAAGGAATTGAAAGCCCATTT
>JAWODS010000044.1:0-3570 GCA_046483205.1 Armatimonadota bacterium
GCTGGACGGCAAGCCGAACAAGCTGATCGCCCGGGATCTCGACGTGAGCGTACGCACCGTCGAGATCCATTCAACCACGACTGGGGATCGCCCGAGCAGATGCGGCGGCTGTGCAAGACCTATCCCGACGCCCTGTTCATCACCGGACACTCCAAGAGTACCTATGGGGACATCGTGCAGGAGGTTGATAACCTGTATATCTGCACCTGCCCGTTCCTGGCGTGGGGGCAGACGGAGAGGTTTGTGGAGATTTACCCGCCCGAGCGCATCATGTTCGGCTCGGATTTGACTGACCTGCCCATCGGCTGGGGGCTTGCGCAGATCATGTACGCCGATATTCCGGAGGTTGACAAGCGCAAAATCCTCGGCGAGAATCTCCGCAGGCTTCTGCCGGAATATACGGAGGGCCGGTGAGCTGTCGGAGGGTCTGTAGGGCGGGGTCTCCGTGGCACGGCGGATTTGTTGCGACTGAAAAAGACCGGAGGGGTTGGATGGATTCGGCGCGCATTGAAGAGATTCTGAGGCAGCCCGGAAGTGTGCTGTTGTGCGGGTCAGGGACGTGGATGGATGATGCTGACGCCATTGTCCTGCACGAGCCCGAGCAGGTTGCCGCGATACACACCCCGGGCGAGGTGGCCGACTTTGTCGCCGCTATCGAGGCAGCCCAGAAGCGCGGGCAGTATGTCATAAGCTCCCTGTCATACGAGGCCGGTGCCGCGTACGGTCTGCCCAATCATCCGCCGCTTTCGGACAGGCCGCTGGGATGGATGGCGGCGTATGCTCCAGGCTCGATGGTGACGCTCCCTGCGGCGTCTCTGCCGGAGGTGCGGGGGGATTTTGACGCCTCCGATGTTGATGTGCGGCTGAATGTCACGCGGGAGGAATACGTCGGCGCCATCGCCCGCATCAAGGAGCTCATCGCCTCCGGAGACACCTACCAGGTCAACTACACCTGCCGGGCGCGGTTTGAATGGGGTGTCGATCCCCTGCATTATTTCCTGGAGATGACAGGGTCGCACCCGGTGCCATACGCCGCGTGGATCAATGCGGGTGATTTGCAGATTCTGAGCATGTCACCGGAGCTTTTCATGCAGCGCCGCGGGGATATCGTCTCCAGCAAGCCGATGAAGGGGACGCGCGGTCGCGGGCGGACCCTGGAGGAGGACGAGGCGCTGGCGCGGGAGATGACCAGCGTTCCGAAGGACCGGGCCGAGAACCTGATGATCGTGGATATGGTGCGCAATGACATCGGGCGGTTTGCCGAAATCGGCAGTGTGGAAGTCCCGGCGCTATTCACCCCCGAAAAATACCGGACCGTGTGGCAGATGACCACGACGGTGACCGGCCGAGTGCCTGAAGAGGTGGAGCTTTCGGATATTTTTGCGGCCACCTTCCCCGGGGCCTCAATCACCGGGGCTCCCAAGCACCGGACCATGGAGATCATCCAGGAGCTGGAGCCCGACCAGCGGGGGGTTTATTGTGGCGCAATCGGGTTGTTTATGCCGGCCGGAGAATCCGGGCGTGGAGACTTCACCTGCAACCTCCCCATCCGCACGCTCGTGCACCGCGGCGGGCACTTCAAGCTGGGCATCGGTGCCGGGATTGTATGGGATTCCGACCCACAGAGCGAATACGAGGAGACGCTTTTGAAATCGCATTTCGCCTTCAAGATTCTCCCCGACCTGCGGCTTTTTGAGACGATGCTGCTGTCTGAGGACGGGGAATATGCGTTTCTCGAAGGGCATCTGGATCGGCTCCAGCGCTCTGCGGAATACTGGGACTATCCCTGCGAGCGGGAGGCCGTGCGACAGAGGCTGGATGATTTCGCCGCCGATGCCGATGCACCCATCGTCGTGCGCCTGGAGCTCGACCAGTACGGCCAGCTTCGTATCGAAACCCGCGAGATGCCGCAGCCGCCGGAGGCGGCGGTGGACATCGTCATCGCGCCCGAAACGGTGGACGAAACCGACCGCATCTATTTCCATAAGACCACGCTTCGCGAGCTGTACGACCGGGAGCTTCACCGCGCGCGTGGCGAGGGATATTTCGAGGCGATCTTCCGCAACTTTCGGGGGCATATCACCGAAGGCTGTATCACCAATCTTTTCGTGCGCCAGGGCGAGCAGTGGCTCACCCCGCCGGTGAGCGACGGACTGCTGCCGGGGGTGTGGCGGGCGCATTTCATCAAGCAGGTCGGGGCGGTGGAGCAGTCGCTGACAAGTGAGGATCTCGCAGGGGCCGACGAGATCGTCATCGGCAACTCCGTGCGTGGGCGGATTACGGTTGGCCGTGTGTGCGCCGGGGATGGCTCGGTGGTGTTTGCGTCAAACGACACCGAGGAATAAACAGAACATAGTTGTGGTTTGCACGGCCATTGAACAGTTGACCCACAAAGACTTTCCACAGAGCGCAGTAGGAGTGACTCGGGCTGGAAGCTGAGAATTGAACAACAAATTCTCACCTGATCTCGCAAACGGCGCGATCGCAGGCCGAGCCACGAGAACGTTTGATTGTTGTATGTCAAACTCCAAGGGCTCCCCGAGCGACGGGACCGTTAACTGCTGACTCAGAGCGCTTTCAGTCATGGGCGTTTTTGTGAGACGCTGGCATCTCAATATCAAACTGCCGGTGAAACTCGCGCCAGATATGTCCCGGGATTGGTTCAAAAACCGCCTCGACGTCAGCCTCGATCTGCGCGGGATTTGCGGCTCCGAGAAGCGTTGAGGCAATCCGCGTTTCTCTGAGGCAGAACTGCAGATTAAGCGCAAGGAGGTCCACATCTCGCTGTCGGCACCAGTTGTACATTTCGGCGGCCTGGTTCACCCTCTCCTCGGTTGCGAAGCCTCCCAGGCCTCCGGCCACCTTTTGGGGGTCATCGCCGCTCAGAAGTCCCAGCATCACCGCCGCACCGTTATAAACGCCGACATCCTCGCGTACGGCAGGTTTTAAGACACCCTCAGCCGCGCTCCGCTCCAGCAGGTTGTAGTCGCAGAAGGTCAATGATACATCGAAATCGCCGCTTTCGATGCACCGCCGATGAAACTCGTGGGGACGGGCGCCCAGTCCGATGGCCCGGATGACGCCTTCACTTTTCAGCTCCAGGAGGGCCTCCAGCGCTCCGCCGGTTTCGAAGACCGGGGCGAGGTCGGGCGGGTCGTGCACCAGCACGATGTCGAGATAATCGGTCCTCAAAAGCTCCAGGCTCTTTTCGACGCTCTGGCTGGTCCATTCCGCGGAGTAGTGCTTCGTTCCGTCAGGTTCGGAGCCGGTTTTCGTGGAGATGATGAGGTCGCCCCGCTGGCGGTCGCTGTCATACCACTCGTCCAGTGCCAGCCCGATGCGACGCTGGCTTTCGCCGTACAGCGGAGCGGTGTCAATGACGTTGAGGCCCAACTCTAGCGCACGGTGGACGGTGCGCACTGCCAGGTCATCGTCGAAGTCCTCCCGCCCGGGGCCGGTGCGTCCCAGGTGCGCTCCACCGAGGCCGAGCGGGGTGACCATGAATCCGGTTCTGCCGAGGCGTCGTTTCTTCAGTGGTTCGTTTGTCATAGAATGATAGCTCCTTCGGAT
>JAWODS010000127.1:0-11980 GCA_046483205.1 Armatimonadota bacterium
GACCGCCCCTCCGACGACCGCCAGCAGAATAATCAAACACCCGGCGACGACCAGGCACGGCGACGCCCTGCATCCGCGCGGACGTTCCCGCGTCTGTGGCCCCGCCTGCTGCTCCTGTACCGCTTCACCGCTGTCAATGACGACCGGCTGAGGGGGCTGGTCGGCAGGCGTTTGCTCATCCGCCTGTGCCATTGTCGCCTCTCCGGCCTTCCACCCGCACCGCGGGCAGACCGTCTCCAGCGGCATCAGGTCATATCCGCACTGCGGGCAGACATCCGGAAGCGGCTCGCCGGTCTCCTCACCGGTTCCGTCATCCTCCCCACCGTCGTCAAAGCTGATATCCAGCCGCTCTTCATCAGCCCCGGAGGCACTCTCTGCATCATCACCGTCATCGAAGCTGATATCAATCCTGTCGTCGTCCGGGGTCATCAGCACCATTCTTTACTGCAGCATTCCGGCCTCCGGGCACGCGCTGCCCCGGCACCTGTCTGGCAGGATACAAACGGAGAGCCCCACGCAGAGGGCCCTCCGGCACGGTCTGTGTCATGAGGTCTTCAGCAGCCGGCCCGCCTCAATGACCCGGTGCACGGGGCTCAGCGGCCGGACGCTGCGGGGAGGTCAGACATCCTCGCCCAGCTCTTCGGCTATCTCGTCAACTTCCTCCGCCCCACCGGCCAGCAGCTCCTCTTCATCGTCCAGCAGGATGTTCAGCAGCCGCTGGAACTCACCGACATGCTCGCGCTCCTCGTCGGCGACGTCGCGCAAAACCTCTGCCGCAAGCTCGTTATCCGTCGCGTCGGCGTGGGCCTGGTAGAGGTGAATGGCCTCCTGCTCGGCGGCGATGTTCAGGCGAATGGCGCGGATGAGCTCGTTAAAGGTCATCTTTCGATCGGGTACTTTGCCCGAAAACGGGTCCAGAAAATCTGGCATCTGCGGTCCCTCCTGTTTCTATGTGTGAGTGAATCGTGTTGTTGGCGCAGGCACGAAGATAATTCGATGTATCGCGCCCGTATGGTATCTATTCTCACCGTTGCAGGCGCACTCCTGCTGCGGCCTGTCTTTCTTCGCGCCCTCTCCGCACCTCGCAGACTGCATGTGGCGATGCAGAGTTCAAAATTCGCTCCCGCACGCGCGGTATTCAAGGGACGAGATACACAGGGGGGTGCAGCGCCGTGTGATATACACGCCGCCTCATCCTCACCGGCGGCCCAAAGCAGTCGGATTTATGCTCCCTTTCGACCTGCTAAAACGTCTCTCCACCGGCATCACAGCACGCGCCGCCGCAGTCATAAAGAGTGTATGACTGCCCGTCGGCTGATGTTTCGCCACCACACCGGTCTCAGGACCCGTACATCGGCAGCTGATCCGACCATGCGGATTCAGCCGGCTTCAGCGTGCTGGTTCTGCAGTCCCAGTGCGATCATTGCCAGTGCGCACCGGCCTGTTTCCTCATCACCGATCCACAGCTCGCACCGGTAGCCGTCACATGCGCGGGGCTGTCGCATCCCCATGCTCATGCGCGCCTCGGCCGAGGGCTCCTTTTTGAATGGGCACAGACCATGACTTTCTTCGGATGTCACCGTGCTCACCTCCACGATACTATTGTTATATTCTTTGTTCGTGAGTGATCCGGCTGTGCCTTCCCGCCCATCCCGACGCGGCAGGCAATGACTCGTCCTGCCATGCGGTTCGAACGAAGGCCTGTGGAGTTTCTGTCGTATATCTGTTTACCGTATTTTTCCGCTTCGACAGGGTGTCGTGTATGCCACCGGTTCACAGGCGAAGGCTGCTGCGTGTCCGTGGATCAGCCTCAAACGTGCCGAAGGCAACGTCCCTTCGACCCGGCCCCTCCCTACAACAATGACAACAACGGCGGGGAACACGGTTATTCGGCATCATTCTCCGAGCGGATATCCATCTGCAGCCGCGCGGGGGGTGTATCTTCGGGCGAGGTCGCCTCTGAGAGAGTCTGTTCGATGAGGTCGCCAAAGTCGGGGTTAATTTCGTAGCCGACGCTGTTTCGGCCCTCCAGCGCCGCCGCCGCGGAGGTTGTACCGCTGCCCATAAACGGGTCGAGCACCGTCTCGCCGTGGAAGCTGTACATCTTAATCAGCCGCTGCGGCAGCTCTACCGGAAACATCGCCACATGTTCGTTCTGTCGCACCGGCGGAATATCATCCCACACGCCCCGGAACCACTCCGACCGCTGCTTTTTGGTCAGGCGGCTCTTTTCCCGGGCTTCATCATCCGGCCGAGGCCATTTCCCGGGCCTGCGAAACAGCAGAATGTACTCATGCTCATACGTCACATGCCCGTCCTTGGGATGATACACCGACCCCATCCACTGCCCGCCGCCGGAGGTGTTGGTAGTGGAGATCTTCCGCCAGATGATCGAGCCCATGAAATCGAAGCCGCAGCCGCGCCCGATGACTGTCAGATCCGCCGGGATCGGCTGGACGTGATAATGGTCGTGCTCGGAGGCGCGGAGGTACTGGTCGCCGATATTTACCGCAAACCGGCAGCCCGAATGCAGCACCCGGAAGGTCTCCGCAAAGACCTCTTCCAGTGCGCCGCGGTATTCGTCATAGCCCTGGTCGTGGCCGATCTGGTCGGGATGGGCATAATCCTTGATGCACCAGTACGGGGGCGAGGTGACGGCGAAATGGATGCTTTCATCGTCCAGTTCCGGCATCCGGCGGGCGTCGCCGAAGATGATGTGGTGGTAGGTTGCGTCTGCAGCGTCGCCGGGTGTGCCTTCAGTGGCGGGCGCCTTTGGAGTTTTATTGAACGACGACATAAAACACCCCCGTGGCCTCGGCCTTTGGAGTTTGATATACGACAATCAAACGTCCTCTCGGCCTGCGGTTGGGTCATAAGACTCTATACGTGCGGGTGCTGTGCTGTGGCTTACATGATACTGCACACAGTGAGCCTGTGCCACATCGAGGTGTGCTGTCCTATGCAACCGTGTCTCATAAAAACTGACAGGCTTGAAAAAACGCCCGCTTCAACTCCACAAAATCCGTTGGTCGTCTGCAGGGCGGGGACCTGTGCCCCGCCGAGACTCTCCCTGGACTATGATACGAGTTAGCAGGTAATATCCCGTGGGAGAATGACAAACGGCCGTGTTCGGTCTGGCGGACGAATTTTCCGAGGGAAATGGCGTTCTGGGAAGAAATTCACAACCGGCGGGGCACAGGTCCCCGCCCTGCAAAAACAACATGCGACTGACAAATCCGGCCGTATCGGGCCTGTGGTGACTATATGACACGCGAAGAACTGCTGGAGCTTGCGGGGGCGTACGACAAAGCTCTTCTGGACATCGGCACGGGGCAGCTTGCGGTGACCGCCGCCCGCGATTTCGGCTGCCGGGTGACGTGTGTGGACATCTCGCAGGTGGCGGTGGAGGAAGCGCGCAAGCGGGCCGAAGAGATGGGACTTTCAGACCGCCTGCACTACCGCCGCGCCGATGGAGCCGACCTGCCCTTCGAAGACAACACCTTCGACATCGCCGTCTCCTGGTGCGCCATGCACCACATCCCGCCGGGTCGGCGGGAGGCGTTCATCACCGAGCTGTGCCGCACCGCCCGCGAGACCGTGGCGATCGCGGATTTCTCGCCTCCCCGTTTCGAGCACGTCCACGGCGGCGGCGACTACACCATCGTGGATTTCGACGCCGTCGCTGAGATATTGCAGCAGTTCGGCGCCCTCACCCGCATCCCGGGCGATGATGAGACGAATGCGGTTGTGCTGACGATGAACGAGCGCTGACGTCGGTCTCGCTCGCCTCCAGTGGTGCGTCATACATCCATGTCTCATACCACGCCGGCTGCTCCCCTCTTCACCTGGCGAACATCACCCATCGCGCAAAGTGCCCTTGCCGTCGGCCATGCGGGTTGTTACTGCAGGGCGGGGACCTGTGCAGTTTTCGTCGTTTGAAACTCCAACCGCAGGCGTGCCCCGCCGGTCGTGAATCTTTGTGTTACAGGAATTTCCCGGCCTGAAGAGACTCGCGGCGGGGCACGGAGACCCCGCCCTACAAAAACGACATACGACCACGAAAACACCTGGACAGCACCCGAGGTTCTGTAAGCCACGGGGAGTTTTGTGATGTGTACAAAACTCCAAAGGCCTCAGCCACGGGGAGTTTTGTGGTGTCCAACGAAACTCCAAAGGCAAAGCCACGGGGTGTTTTATGCGGTACTGCGGGGCGGGGCGCACAAAATATCCTCGCGGAATGCAGGTAATCACCCGCTGTCCGGGTAAACTAATTATTGAGTATGAAAATACTAATGTGGAGGAGATGTCACAAATGAGAACGCGGGGTTTCACACTTATCGAGCTGCTGGTAGTCATCGCGATCATCGCGATACTGGCGGCGATCCTCTTTCCTGTCTTCGCCCGGGCGCGGGAAAAGGCCCGGCAAAGCTCCTGTCTGAGCAATGTCAAGCAGTTGATGACGGGCGTGCACATGTACGTCCAGGACTACGACGAAAAAATGATGCGGTATGTCGGCTACACCGACGCGCAGGAGGTGCTCGATAATCCCAACATGCTCTTCTGGTTCGAGTGCATCTACCCGTATGTCAAAAACGCCCAGATCTACAGTTGCCCGAGTTACAGCAACACGGGCGTCCGCGCCGGCGGCCGCACCATCAACCATCCGGATTTCCCCGATGGTGTCAATTATGGCATCAACAACCAGGTGCCCGGGGACCGGATCGCCACGTTCGAACATCCCAGCAAGCTGGGCATTCTCTGCGATGGGTTCAACAACTACTGGCGTCTGTATGGCCCCAACCAGAGTGGCACCAACCACTATCAGTGGGACATGGACCGTCACAATGACGGCTCTAACTGCGGCTTTGCAGACGGACATGCCAAGTGGTTGAAGTTTTACATCGAAGACGGAGAGACGATCGATGAAAGCTCACCCATCTACGGCAATCCGCGAGGCTGAATGTTCACACCCCAGATAGGGATGCTGTCGCCGACGGCTCGCCGATTGAGGGCGATGCCAGGCCAGCCAGTAGTCGGCAGTAATCAGCACATGAAACACACCTCTGGCCCTCCGTCCGGCGCTTCGCCGGGCGGGGGGTTTTATGCTTTGATACAACAGTAACTCATAAAAAAGCAACCGGGGCGCCGTCTTCTGGAGCGTAATTTAGTTGCGTATGCTCTCACTGGCAGGGTACAATAACGCAAGAGGGGTACTACTTTAGGGGTGAAAGGAAGTGCGGATATGCGCAAGGGGTTTACCTTGATTGAACTTCTCGTAGTCATTGCGATCATCGCCATACTGGCGGCGATCCTCTTTCCTGTCTTCGCCCGGGCGCGAGAGAAGGCCCGGCAGTCTTCCTGTCTGAGCAACACCAAGCAGATCGGGCTGGCGTGTTTGATGTACGCCCAGGATTATGACGAAACACTGGCTCGCAGCGGCGGGTACCGCAGCCCGACGGTCCTCGCGGAGTGGGGCGGATACGTTTACTGGTTCATGCAGATCGAGCCGTATATGAAAAACCGGCAGATCCTCGACTGCCCCAGCGCCGGGTACAATTACGTGGTATCCGGCGGGGACAGAAGCACAAGCGTGCTCCCGGCAGGCCACTGGTTTTTGGACGCATACCCGACCGTCGAATACAGCTACAACACCGACGCCAGCGTGCTGCGCATCGCCAAAATCAAGCATCCCGCAAACTGGGTGATGGTGATGGACGGGCTGAACAACTACTTCCGGATCCGCTGCGGCGACGACCCCGACCATTACATGGGGCACGGCACGCGCCATAACGACGGCTGGAACGGCGTGTATGGCGACGGCCACGCCAAGTGGTCAAAGGAGCAGTTCCCCGATGGCAGGCCGGTGTATGAGGGCGATCCGATCGTCGGCGAGCCGGATGCCTGAAGAGTCCGGGCTTGAGGCGCCCCACACGCCACACCGCCTGCAGATGACGCAGTGACTGCCCGGAGTTTTCCGCCGTGGGAAATTCCGTGGGATCGCAGTGAATGTCCTGCAGCATGCGGAACATGACTGCGCACCGGATCTATTGACGGAGTGCTCTGCAGCGCACCGCCCCTGCGAATTGTGGCGGTGCGTTTTTGTGTCAGCAGGCGGTGCGCACACCCGCTCAAAAGCGCCGACATCTTGCGTACCGCCGAATCTGCGGGGTATAATAGTAAATGAATGTCAATATTCCAATCATGAAAGGAAGTACGTTTATGCGCAAGGGATTTACCCTTATTGAGCTGCTTGTTGTCATTGCGATCATCGCGATACTGGCAGCCATCCTGTTCCCGGTGTTTGCCCGTGCTCGTGAAAAGGCACGGCAGGCGAGCTGTCTGTCAAATGTCAAGCAGTTGGGCCTGGGGGTATTGATGTACATGCAGGATTATGACGAGACCTTCTATCTGACCAGCGCCAACCACATGAACAACCTCACCGCCGCAGGAGACCACTACTCCATCTGGTATCGCGCCATCATGCCGTATGTCAAAAACGAGCAGATCTACGTCTGCCCCAGTGACGGCAGCAAAAATTGTGCGAAGTGGGGAAGCGACGGCAGCACATGGGACGAAAGCACCACCGCCGCCGGACAGTGGTATTTCCCGCTGTCGTACGGTACCAACCACAACATGAACGGCGCCGCCCTGGCACAGATCGAATATCCCGCCCAGACCGGCATGATCTTCGATTGCAGCAGTGTCATGATCACCTATGAAGCCAGCTCCTGGAACCCCAGATCCTACATCTACAACGCCTCCCGCCATAACGACGGCTTCAATGCCTGCATGTTCGACGGCCACGCCAAGTGGTATCAGAAGAGCAAGGCACTGAGCTTCAATCTCAATAACGACCCGACGAACTGACACGGACCGCCTCATGACACGGGGTACACCACGACGTGTGCCCCGCAGGATTCTTTTTTTACTGCCCGGCCAGGAGGGACAATACAGACGAAAAACGAATAAGTGTACTATATTTGCGGTAAAAGCCTGATATGAAAGAGCAGGGAAAGGGGTTGAGGAGAGGTATGAAAAAGGGCTTTACACTTATCGAATTGCTGGTGGTTATCGCGATCATCGCGATACTGGCAGCGATCCTGTTTCCCGTCTTCGCACGGGCGCGGGAGAAGGCGCGGCAGGCGAGCTGCCTGAGCAACATGAAGCAGTGGGGCCTGGCGTGGATGCAGTATGCCACCGACTACGATGACCGTCTCGGTGGCGCGTATCACATGGCCTATGGCAACGATCCAACGTCGCTGCCGTGGTACGTTGTGCTGCAGCCGTATGTGAAAAACGACCAGATCTATTACTGTCCTTCTGCAGCGGACCAGAAGCCCGGCTACGGCTTCAACTGGCGGGGCGTGGGCTATCAAATCGGCCGCGCCGACCGCCTCGACCGCGGCTTCATGTACACCGGCCTGCCACTGGCGGAAATTGAACACCCCTCGGAGCTCGTGCTCATGGGCGACAGCTACGGATGCGGTGGCGATCCCCTGAAACTGTACACACCATACCTGTACCAGAACGCCAATGAATACCCCGATCTCTTCGGCCGCCACAACTCCGGCAATAACTTCAACTTCTGCGACGGGCATGCAAAATGGTATTCCTGCTCCGCCGCAGCCGGAGACGCCTTCATCTGGCGGTATTACGACTGACACAGTATGCTGAAACGATGGAGGCACCCGCGCATCGGGCGCCTCCTTTTTTCCTGCCCACAGACGAGCGCACAGACGGCGCAGTGGTGGATCTCTACAGTATGGGAGGTTGACGTTTCATATACCGATGCGGTAGTCTTAATTGATACATAACACTGCAGGAGACATGTACATCATTCTTTGAAGGGGGTTTATGAGGATGCGAAAAGGTTTCACACTCATCGAATTGCTGGTGGTCATTGCGATCATCGCGATACTGGCGGCCATCCTGTTTCCGGTGTTTGCCCGGGCGCGGGAAAAGGCCCGGCAGAGCAGTTGTCTGTCGAACATGAAGCAGATCGCGCTGGGACATCTGATGTACGCGCAGGACTATGACGAACGAACCGTCCCCTGCCTCGGCTATTTCAACTCCGACAATCTCGACCCGCCCCGAATCCAGTGGTGGTACATGCGGCTTGATCCGTATGTCAAAAACGAGCAGATCTTCTACTGCCCCAGCATCAGCGACCACACCCACAGCATCGCACACGGCGGCGCGCAGAACTACCTCTGCGATTATGCGATGAACACATTCATTGACAACGTGCGGCTGGCGCAGATCGAGGAGCCGGCGGCGGTCGTGCTCAACTGCGAGCGGGCGAACACCTATGTCCGCATCTACAATCCACCGAGCACCAGCAACGCCTATCATGCAATGCACTGGGATCACAACGATGGTTCGAACTTCAGCTTCGCCGACGGGCACTGCAAGTGGCGGAAGGCATGGAACTCCGGAGATGCCAGCAACGCCATGGATGCAAGCTTCCATTACGAGCTGAGCTGGCCGTAAACAGCTTCTGAAGTGACATGAAGCGCTTTAACCATGGTGGGCCTGACCGATTCGGGCCCACCATTTTCTGTTGTGCCGCTTCATCTCCAGCGCTGCAAATCGTAAAAAAGGGCCCGGGCAGAGTCGCTCACGTGATCCATAAATAGAGATTGTACGCAAGCAGCAGCGAGGCGATTATCTGCACGAGGCGGCCCCAGAATGATTTTTCGAGGCTCACGGCGACAGCCCCGGCGAACAGGCTCATCACCCCGAAGATCACCCCGACGAGCAGGAAAAATGCCGCGAGAGTGGGTGCTGAAGCAGCGCTGGCGCGGGTGAGATAGGCGGCAAAGAGATTGGTGACCAGCACCACAGCCGCGTAAATGAAGCCCTGTCCGGTGGCGGAAAGCAGGATTCTCTGGCGCTCGATATACTGCACCGGGAGGCTGAAAATTTCCGTCAGCACATCCGACATGTCTCTCTTCTGCCACGCGCCCCTGGCCATATCCTCGTACACATCTTCCGCCCGCTCCTGGCTCGGGCCGCCCTGGCATCCGTACACTGCACATCCCGCGTTTTCCCGCCAGCAGTCTTTATGATGCGCGGCGCCGCAGTACAGACACACCTGCCGCTCCTCTCCCGGCTTGATCTCCACCCCGCAATACGGGCATTTTGTCACATTGCCGATGGCGTCGCGGTCGATTTTGGGAAGCGAGTTTTGTGCCCGGCACCCTTCGGTGCTGCAGCCGCCCTCCGACAGCCAGCATTCCGAATGGTGCACGGTGTCGCAGAAGGGACATTTTCTTACGGCGTCTTCGGGATCGATCAGGCCGCCGCAGTGGGGGCACATCTCGGCTGCTGGCCCATCCTTGCCCGCAAGCTCCCGCGCAAGCTGCTGGTGGGTGGTGGTGAAACGGTGTGGCCGGTAGTGCTCGTCCATCTCGCCACTGGGAGCCGCCTGGCAGCCCGGGGTGCTGCAGCCGCCGTTTTCCAGCCAGCACCGGGCATGATACATTTCGTTGCAGAACACGCACCGCCGCGTTCCCTGGCCGGAGGTGATGGGGCGGCCGCAGTAGTTGCACACTGCCGCTTCCACCTCGGCCTCCGCCTCCTGCGGCTGTACCGCCGACGGAGCCCTCGCGCAGCCGTAGGTGCTGCAGCCGCGGTTCTCCTCCCAGCATTCGGCGTGGTGCACCGTCTGACAGTCCGGGCATACCACCCGCGTCTGTCCCGGCTTGATCGGGAAAAGACAGTACGCACAAACGCCTCCGCCATCCTCGCGGCCGCTCCTAGATGACTGCACGGCTCTGCACTCCCCTCCCGTCATGCCTCCCACTGCGCCCATGAAGCGTCATTTGCGCCAGTGTATCTATACGCCCACGAACCGGCAAAAACCTCTGTGGCCTTCCGGCCCCTCTGCCCTCCACCCCACCGTGCGACGTTGTTGAAGGGCACGCGCGCGTTTCATCGCCTCCAACAACCGTGACGCATAAAACTTTTGCATGCAGAAATCACTCAATGAGATACTCGTCCGCGGAGATGTTGGACGTCGTCTGTAGGGTGCAGAGAGCGTCTGTGAAGCAAACTCCAAATATTCGAGCCGCCTCGCGGGTCGAACTACGACTTGCCGAAGGCGTACCGCGCCGAATCCCTTAAACAAAACGAGTTTCCCGGGCAAAGAAATTCACGACTGGCGGGGCACGCAGACCCCACCCGACAAAAACAACATACGACCACGAAAACACCTGGACATCTTCCGGGGAACTCTGAGCCACAGGCAGGCGTCTGTTACCGGTTTGCGTTCCCTTTTGGTCGCTTGGATTTTTATGCGACACTATTGTGCCGTCCAACAAAACTCCGGAGGCCGAGCCACGGTTTTTGTTAAAGGTCCCCACAACACAGCAGCAGGGCCGGAGCACGGTCTGTGCTAAGGGTTCAGGCCTCAAACCATCCCTTCAAAAACTCGTCTATCGGGCCGTCGTAATAGGCGGCGGCGAGGTGCTCGACACCGTGCTGGTTGCCCCACGAATAGTTCATGTACGTGCGGCCCTGAAACTCGCACAGGTCGAAGTCGGAGTTGTTGATGTCCGTCGCCGTTTTGATGCGCTCGCGGCACTCCTCGCCCAACCGCTCGCTGGCCACCTTCCGGTCGTCGTCATCCGCCGCCAGCACCGGGTTCTTCTCCGACAGCTCCCACTGAACCAGATCCGGCGAGCGGGCGATGTAAAGCTGCCAGTTCGTCGGCTCCATGTGCGTTATGGCCTCCAGATAGATCATGTAATACTTCCCGTCGAGGTATCGCAGCGCCGGGCAGGCGGCGTAGCGTTCCTTTGTGTGATTATGCTCTTCGGAGAGGACCTCCCAGCTTTTGAGATCGTCCGACCGGGCGAAGAAGATTGTGAACCGCTCGCCGACGAGATCCTCCGGCTCTCCGGCCTCAAACGCCATCACATACCCGTCCGGCGTCTTGCAGACGCTGGTGTTGTAGATGCCCCATCCCGGCAGGTCGAGGGCGGTCGTACTGTCCCATTCCTGCAGGTCCTGCGACCAGAATGCCCGCACCTCTTCCCCACCCCAGGTGCTGGAGCCGAATGACCACATCGTGTCACCTTCGGTAAATGCGCATCCCAGCACGTAGCTTTCGGCGAAATCGGAGCTGACCGGCTCATCGGTCTCCCAGTCCACGAAGCGGAAGTACGTCGGGTTGCCCTGGTTGGGTTTGTAATATTTCGCCCGCACGTACTCATAGCGCAGCAGGCGGCCCTGCCAGACCACCGGCGTGGCCTCCACGAGGTCACATTCGACGGTCCCGAGCTTGACGATTTTTGGTTTTGTCGCCACGATCTTTCTCCTTTATACACGCATCAGTTTTGTTGAACTGCTGTCTGTGGCTACACAATTAGAGAAACATCCCGGGCCAGAGAATATTGACTCGGGCTGCAAGCTGGCGGATGGTGTTCGGCTTGCAGAGGTATCCATTGAGCGTATTTTCCGGGTTCGATAAGGTGTCGTGTATGCCACCATTTCACAGGCGAAGGATGCTGCGTGTCCGTGGGTCAGCCTTACAGTTGCCAAAGCCAACATCCCTTCGATAGCCCCTCGCTAAGGCACCACAACATGTAATTGAGCGCTCTCACGACAGGAAATCTTCTTCTGTAGTGTCGTTGTCGGTGGAGGGGCCGCGTCGCAGCGAGATGACGTCGTCTGTCAGCTCGCAAGGCCGGCCCGTCGTGTATCTCTACGTCATAGAAATCAGTCGCGCCACCAGGACTCACGGCGGGCCGGCCTCAGACTTGCCAAAGGCAACGTCCCTTCGACCCGGCCCCTATGAAACGGCCATGTCAGGGGATGGGGGCAAATTTACTCTTTTTTGGTTGTTAGCCGTGTTTTGGGCGCGCTCAGGGACGGCGGTTCAGGCCCTTGCATGACAGCAAGACCAACAAACACACGAACGACATGTCAATTCTGCGGCCAATCCCCGGAGCCGGTCTCCATGGCGCCCGCCTTCCGG
>JAWODS010000385.1:0-9577 GCA_046483205.1 Armatimonadota bacterium
CTGCATCTTCTCTATCGCTTCAGGCGTCATGCGCTCATTCTGCCGGTCCAGAGTGGTGGACGCCGCAACACCTTCAAAGCACATCTGCCCATCAGCCCCTACCCACGATTTCATCAGCGGGAGGGTGACTGAAAACTGTCCTGAATGATCCATTCGTTCACCTCCATACATATTTGCGTAACCTCTGTTCAATCTATCTCGCGTGTCGTTCCTGTAGGGGGGCTCTGCACCCCGCCAGGAATTTATTCAACAAACCTCCCTTTTCGGTCAAAAAATCTCCTGGCGTTGCCGTTTGCGTTGCCGTAGGCAGGGGCCGCGTCGACGGGACGTGTGCTGCGGCCGGCCCGTAGTGAATCTCTTCGCCTCTACACTCCAAATGTTCCATCCGCTTTGCAGGTCGTTCCTGTAGGGCGCGGGCCTGTACCGCGCCAGCCGTGAATCCGTTGGAACCGCGTGCATTTTCCGTCATCTCCAGGCCCCAGACCTCCGATCATCCCGGTGCCTTATGCCCCCGCCATCTTCAGAAGCCTCCGTGCCGTCGCGACACGGAGAGCTGCATCGAAGAGAACTGCTAAAGCCAGCGTATGTCCTCAGCATCCCCGCACCGCCGTAGCTGTTTCCCCCTCTCCATCGAGTTTGGCGCCGTTGAGCCAAACTCCCTCGAGTTGGCGTCGTCTGCCAACTCCAGTTGATGGAGAGGGGGTCAGGGGGTGAGGCGCCGTTCCCTCACTCATCACCCTCTATCGGTCTCAACCCCTGGTGCCCGCGGATCTCATTCGCGGTCCAGGCACCTATATCGTGATAAATCTTCGCCACCTCGGCCTCCTGCAGCGCCTCCGAAAGGTCCATCTCGCGGAAATCAAATTCCCAGTCAACGATCCCCAACTCCGAGCGGATCATCTGGTTGATCCTGTATTCCACCCGCCGCTGCTCCGGCCGCACAACCTGCTCGCGGAACGTCTTGTCCTGGTCATACGTGTTGGCCCGGTTGGCGTTTTCGATCACGGTCACCTTCGCCGGCGGCACCCGGTGCACCATCAGCACGTCCTCACGGTTCTGCTCACGGTACCGCACGAAGCCTGCATCCTCCGCCTGGCCCACCGTCAGCGGCTCAATCCGCACTTTCGTATCTGTCCCCGGAGCCTCCAGCACCAGCGTCTTGTGGCCCTGGCCCTTGATTTCACTTTCCATGAAATGCTGGATCTGCTGAAGCAGGCTCTCCGAAAGCTGCCCGCCCTCGATCACGATCGCCATCCGCGGGACCGCGTTATGCTCAAAAAAGTCGAGGTTGTATTCCGAGGCCGCCCTGTCACCGAGCATCGCCGGAAGCGCGGGGATGATGTCGGGAATCCCGTAATAGCTCGACTGCGGCGTGTATTTATAAAAGTGCATGATCTCGTTCTGGATCTCGCCGGTCTCGTCATCCAGCCGCTCCTCGCTGCCCAGGGGCCGGAAGTTCCTGCGCCGCCCGTCCCGGATCTGCACGAAGCCGCTGCGGTCCGATCGCACCCGCATTGTCACACCCGGCACGTGATAAAACCCGTCAATCTCGCCGTGACTGTTGCGGGTGACCTCCAGGTACCCGTTGCCGAGGCATTCAACATCGGTCCACACCGCCCGCATAATCTCCGTAAAGGTCATCTCTGCGTTGCAGGTGTTGAAAAGATGCTCCAAAAGCCGCAGGTTCTCTTCGGAGGCGTCCGGCTCATCGCCTGCGGGCACGAAGCGGTATCCCAGCCCGACGATATTGGTGACCTTCGCATCAACACACGCCTTGTGCGCGGCATTGCTGGTATAAAGCGCCGCCAGCGAATCCAGACAGTGCGGCGGCTCGACCACATCTCCGTTTGCATACGCCTCCTGCCACACATCCTCCGGAAGCTGCTGTGACGCTCCCTGCTGCACCTGCGCCGTACCTACAACATGTGCCTTGAGCAAACTATTGTCCTCAGGCGAAGCCACTATCGTTTGATTGTCGTGTATCAAACTGCACACACCTCTTATAACCGTGGGGATGTTTTATGTCGTTCAATAAAACTCCAAAGGCCCAGCCACCGGGGCGTTTGGCGTCACCGCACCGCCCTGGCCGTTCCCCCCTCTTTTAGGATGGAGAGGGGGCCACGGGCTGAGGCCGCCGTTGCTCTCTACCCACACCACCCTTGACGCCTCTGTCTCAAAACGCTATCGTCTCCACAACACCTTCACATCGACAAACCGCCCGGGGTTCCAGGAGGGGCTGCCATGTCACGAACGCGTATCATCGCCACTGCCATCATGATCCTCATCGCCGTTGCACTTGCCCGGGCCGATGTGGGGGACCGCCTCAAGCAGGCCGAAGCGCACACCAACGACAAAAACTACGAGCAGGCCATCGCCATCTACGACGAAATCCTCGCCGACGACCCGGAGAATATGGACGCCCTTATCGGCCGCTGCGTTGCAAAAAGAAACAGTGGCGATCTGCAGGCCGCCCTTGACGACATCAACCGCGCCATCGAGCTCGCACCGGACTCCGCTGTGGCATGGCGCGAGCGCGGGATTATATTCGGGGAGGCGGGCCAGTTTGAAACCGCCGTCGCCAACTTCGAAAAGGCCATCGAACTCGATCCTTACTTCGCCCGGGCCTACAACTCGCTGGGGGCCGCGTATGTCTATATGGGGAAACTCGACCGCGCCATTCACTATCTCAACCGTGCCATCGATCTGGACCCGGACTATTCAGACCCGTTCCTCGCCCGCGGCAGCGCCTACATGTACAAAAACCAGCTCGACCTCGCCGTGGACGATTTCACCCGCACCATCGAGATGAATCCCGATGAGTTCATGGCCTACACCAACCGCGCGGGGATCTACGTCGCCATGGACCGCCTGGACGAGGCCTTCGCCGATCTCGAAAAAGCCATGGAGCTGGACCCGGAGTTTGAAATGGTGTGGATCAATCGCGGCGCGGCGTATCTGGAATCAGGGGACATGCAAAAAGCCCTCGATGACTTCAATCACGCTCTCAAACTCGCGCCCGATCATCCCCTGGCGCTGCACAATCGCGGCTACACATACTATTTGATGGGCGAGTATGCCGCGGCCGTCGCCGATTACACTGCCTCACTGGAGGCGGAACCGAACGATATGGAGCCACAAATCA
This sequence comes from Armatimonadota bacterium, assembly GCA_046483205.1. Lineage (GTDB taxonomy): Bacteria > Armatimonadota > Zipacnadia > Zipacnadales > UBA11051 > JBKHJK01. Next base: position 3,143 of record JAWODS010000385.1, read on the forward strand.
AGCGCGCCGAGGCCGCACGAAATCTCGCCATCAAAGACGCCCGACAAATTATCGAACAGGAGCCCGACAGCTCACAGGCCCACCGAGCCCGACAGCTTCTGAAGCTCCTGTCGGCCGAAGAATCAACCGCCGAAACCACCTCAAAACCCGAAGCCGAAACCACCGCCGACACCACACCCGACACAGAACAGTAGGCATTACCAACACCCACCATCTCCGTGCCAGGGCCCTGTGCGGTTTCTGCCCTCGCCGTATGTTGTTCCTGTAGGGCGCGGGCTTGTACCGCGCCGCGAGTCTCTCCAGACCGCGAAATCGCCATCACACAAAACCCCCTCCACAACCGTGCCCTGTGCAGTTTATGCCGTTGCCGTAGGGAGGGGCCGCGTCGAGTGGAGTTGGCGGCGTTTAGCCAGCTCCCGAGGCCGGCCCGCCGTGAATCTCCTCGACCCCAACATTTCCGCATCTTCGAGCCACCCTGCGCGTCGTTCCTGTAGGGCGCGGGCTTGTACCGCGCCGCGAGTCTCTCCAGACCGCGAAATCGCCATCACACAAAACCCCCTCCACAACCGTGCCCTGTGCAGTTTATGCCGTTGCCGTATGCCCGCCGTGAATCTCTCCGCTTAGGAGATTTCCGTATGTTCCAGCCGTCTTGGCCGTTTCCCCCTCTTCCAGCATGGAGAGGGGGCCAGGGGGTGAGGCCGCCGTAGCCTTTCACGCCCTCACAACACATGCCCCCTCAACTCACCACCGCCGTCGGCCATAACCGCCTCCGACACCGCCCCGGCCACCGCATCCGTCACATCCTTACTCCCTCCGCGCGGATGGTCAACCTTCTGCTGCCGGATCACCTCAAGCTGCGACGCCTCCTCAAAAAACGGGGGATACTCATACACCTCCAGCCGACCCTCCAGCGCCAGTTCCTTCAGCATCTGGTACCGCCACACATCCCGGTCCACCGACACCGTCGAGACCGCCAGGCCGTGCCGCCGCAAAATCTGCTGGCTGTCGGCACTCTGAAAGCCGTCGTAACTCACACCGCCGATCATAAAGCCACGCGCCTGCAGCCGCAATACAAACTCCCGCACCTTCGACAGGTCCACCTCTTCGCCCGGCGGGGGGCAATACCGTGTCATCAGCTCCACCGTCACCGCGGCCTTCTCATCACGCACATCAGCCACCGCCATCGCGATTCCACATGCATCGTGCCGCAGACCCAGATCAATATGAATATACCGCGGCCGCGGGTCCGGAGCTTCAAAATCGTCCTTCAACTTCAGGTGCTCATCAATCACCGGATGCCGTCGCCGGTCATTACACGCCCGCCTCAGTGGCTCCATATCCACAAACAGCGCGTGATAGGCGCCCTGAGGAATCGCCGCCAGGTCGCGCATCGCCTTCTGCGGGTTGCGCCGGAATTCGTCGCGGTATTCCACCGGAATCTTCAGCCCCTTGTGCTCGAAATACTCGCCAGAGAAATGCTGCGCGGGCTTCATATCCCACACCGCCCTGCGGCTGGCGAATATCCGGTCACTGTCGGCGGCCTCTGTGAGCTTGCCCTGGACGAAATCGTCGGTATGCTTCGGCGAAGATACAATAAACAGCATCCCCCTGCGGCCAAATCGCGACTTGATCCGCCGCTGCAGGCTCGTGTAAATATCTTCGGCGTCCTGCTGGCGTCCGTCATAGCTCTCCGTCAGCCACGCCGCCTCATCAATCACCCCCGCAAGCACGTTATAGCCCAGCACGAAGGTATCCGCCGAATTCCCGGCGGCGATGACGATATTCTTGGCAAATTCTACGTGTGATTGCGTCTCACTGGCTGGCGGGAAATTGCGCTGAAACCACGGCGACCGCCCGACCAGTTCGCGGATGTCGCCGAAGATCACATTCCGCACCTGCCGGGAGCTCGGGCCCATGATCACCATGGCGATCTGGCTGCCGGGGGAGAGGCCAAGCTGCCGCTGCGGGTCCTGCATGCAAAGCACCCGATGGGTCATGTACAAAACTGCGAGGGTCGAAAAATACGACTTCCCCGATCCGATTCCCCAGCACAGCACCGCCTCGTCATACCCCGGCCCTCCACCCGGACCCGAAAAAACCTCCTCAAGCGTCCGCAAAACCTCCGGATACACGTCCTGTGCGAGGTCCAGATACAGCGGGCTGGTGACAAACTCCACCACATCGGCCGGTGGCTGGGTGTAATCATCCACCGTCCGCGCCCAGGTGCCGTCAATCCTGCTGAGCCGGTTCGAAACAGCTTCCAGTTGCCGCTGCAGCCTGTCGCATCCGTTGCCTGACTTTTTCCCGGTCGTTCGCTTGCTCAAGGCGCCTGAAAATCTCCTCTATGACTGCCTCATCATCAGGATCATCGTCGCTGTCTGCATCCTTCTGTTCCGGTTCTGATTTCATGTCCGATAAAAGCTGCATAAGCTTCAGGTATTTGTCCATCAGGTCGAGCTCGGATTTCTCTTCCCACTGGCTCTTACACAGCCGCCGCTCGATCCGGCGGGCGAGTGTGTTGAGCCGCTCGTAAAGGTCGTATGCAAAGAGGCCGAAAAGCCGTTCCGGAAGCTGCCGTTGTGCCGCCCGGCGAATCCGGTCTCCGCTGCGGCGCCGGTACATCTCAAGCTGCCGGAGGCTGGTGAGGATACCGGCGTCCTGCAGAAGCTTTTGGGCCTGCTGCGTGGTATCCGTCGCCGCCAGCGCCGCATAAATATACACCTTCTCCAGCCAGTCAGTTCCACCCACACTTTCACCTGAACCGGCCAACACAAATCACCTCAAATTACCAGCTGTAACCGTTGCCTCTACTGTAGGGCGCGGGCCTGTACCGCGCCGCGAGTCTCTCCAGGCCGCGAAATCGCCATCACACAAAACCCCCTCCACAACCGTGCCCTGTGGAGTTTATGCCGTTGCCGTAGGGAGGGGCCGCGTCGAAGGGACGTTGCCTTCGGCAAGTCTGAGGCCGGCCCGCCGTGAATCTCTTCGACCCCAACATTTCCGCATCTACGAGCCACCCTGCGCGTCGTTGCTGCAGGGCGCGGGCCTGTACCGCGCCGAATGCCGTTGTCGTTAACTTCAGTGGAGTTTTCTGTTGTGTGAAAACTCCAAGGATTACACGTGCCACACTATAGGCACGTGTAATTCACATAACCATTCTTATAATAACCATCAATCCACAAAACCGTCCCCGCCACCTCCACTGCTGTAAAACACGTTCGACACCGCCGCACAACCTTCAATACTCACCATCTGCACCGCCCCACCATTCGGACACAGGTTCTTCAGTGCCCACCGCGCCTCATATCGCGCCGCCTGCGCCACAAATGATATTGGATCATCGGCCTCGGCGATCTTTTCCCGCCGCCGCCACAAAACCGCCAGCACTTCCTGCTCGACGTCCTCGGCGTCACAAAACCTGCCGTGTATTGAAGCGTGCCACAGACTCCGCGCCTGCGCCCGGATCAGCTTTTCATATCTTTCAATTACAGATGAAGCCGCCGCGGTTCTCGTCTCAATCCGAGCCACATCCGGCGAATCTCCGTCACACAAAGCCGTATCAGCTGAAGCCACAAATGTTTCCCCCGTGGCTTTGGCCTTTGGAGTTTGGCGCACAACGCCAAACATCCCCGTGGCTGAGACCTTTGGAGTTTTACTGAACGACATAAAACATCCCCCTTCAATTTATATACAGTGTCTGCGGCGGCCATTTTACTCATTTTTTTTCGGCGGGCCGGGTCACCAGGGCCCGCAGTATCTTCGCCGGGAGCGACCGAATCAGGCGACTCACATGCTGCTGGCTCAGGTCGAGATATGATGCAATCGACGATTGATTGCGCCGGGCGACGTACCGGAGACAGAAAACCGCCTGGTCCCGTTCCGGCAGCATCGCAAGCCCCCGGTCAATGTCCCATTTGCTGGTCAATAGATCCACCCGTGCCGGATACGTTCGGCTTCCACCAGCCGAGACTGTTTCACCGGCCGTCCGAAGACTCGAGCCGATGAAAGAGGTCCGGTAGGCTTCGAGAAGCTCGCGGTAATTTTCGAGGCACTTCTCGACGGCGTGCAGATTCCACTGTGGCGTACAAAACACAAACATTCCCCCATCCTTATGCCCGGCAAAAACGCCGGTGATTGAAGTGCACAGGCGGATCTTTGATTGTCGTATAGCAAACTGCAAAGGCGTAAGCCACACAGCATCAAGCTCATCAAACAGTGCATCTGCTGGTGCTGCTGCCGTACTGGAGGAGCCGGATGCCGGCTGTCCAGCACAGTGCGCTGTCTGCTGGAGTTTGCTCGCAAACTCCCGGGCTGGTTGTCGTTTACCAGCCCCCAAATCCAGCCCCTCTCACCGTATCACCGCAAAAACTGCTCTGGAGTGCGATGCTCCCTGGTGTATTCAGTCAATAAACCCGTCGGTGAAGCTGCTTTTGCTGCTGTAGAACATCTGGTGCATTCCGGGGTCGGCGTCAATATGTACCATCCTGTAGCGCAGCTCATCCCCACACAGCCGCCGTGCCGCTCGACGCGCCTCATACCGCGCCGCCGCAGAGATGAACGCATTCGGGTGAAGCCCCTCCTGAAGCTGCTGCCGCCGCTGGATGAAAATCATCCGCACCTCCTGGGCCACGTCCCGCCAGTCGCAACACACCACCTCAAGCTCCTCCCACGCCTGGTACGAATGATTCCGGATCAGCAGGTCCCACTTTTCCGGCATCTCACACCGACCCACATCCTCCGCCCTCTGCATCACATCTGTCTTCTGTGCCATTCTCTATCCCTCCACTATATAGAGAGTGTCCGGCGGCGGCCGCGTGGGAGGTTGTGCCGTGATTCTTGTTATCCGTTTGAGAGCGTCTTGAGGAGCAGTTGAGACATCCGCCGCAGCATCGTCGAAATATGCCGGCGCGAACAGCCCATGCACAGCGCAAGCTGCTCGTGAGTCATCCCGGCCGAATACCGAAGCCGGAAAAGACGCCGCTGGCCGTCCGAAAGCTCCATCAGCGCCTTCTCCAGGTCCCATTTGATCATCAAAAGCTGCGTGCGTGAGGGCGTCGTCTCAGGGGGGTTGTTGAGCGTGGATCCGTGCGACCACGTCGAACCGACAAATGAGGTGTTGTAAAGAAAGAAAAGCTCGGAGTAGCCGTCGAGACAATTCTGCACGCTCTCCGACGTCCACTCCTGTGTGTTTACAGACATCATGGTGACCTCCTGTCTTATCTGCAGCCAATCGAACGTATGTTTGGATGCATACTCTATCACCTTCTCTCAGGGAATGCCTTGCAAAACCCTTCCAGTCACCTTCCAGCCTGCCAGCGCCTCCAGAATATCGAACGCACAGGAGGCGAACTGCAAAAGCGCTGAAACCTCGAGGCCGATATCTGCTATGTGCCGTTGCTGTGATGAAGCGCTGCCTTTATGAGAGGAAATGTGCCCTTGCCGTAATCGAATGCCGTGTTCACGCGAGGACATCTGCTTTTGCCGTGGACGTAATCAAATGCTGCGTTCATGCGAGGTAATCTACTTCCGCCGTTGCCGTAATGGAGGGGCCGCGTCGAGTGGACGTTGCCTTCGGCAAGTCTGAGGCCGGCCCGCCGTGAATGTCTTCGTCACAGACATGGCCCTGACTGAAAGCCTTCCGCCCCTGCCACCTGTCCCCCACTCCGCATGACATTCTCCTGATCGATGTGGGCATCCGTGCCCTGTCCATGTGTCGCATTTTTGTGTGTCTGATTTGCCTTGCGCGGCCTCATGCCGCACAAAGCAGCCAATTCTTGTCTATTATCACCTCAAAACTATGACTTGCATCCCACTATAGGGTTATTAGTGGTAGTATTGCTATTACTCCACCCACATAAAAAAGACCTTCCTGCAATCTCGGGCAAAATTTTCACCGCTTTGAAAATACCTCCGTCTCCACCGGTCCCCGCACCGTCACCGTCTCTCTTGACACCAGCTCACCCTCCCTGATACTATCTGGATGATCGAAATAGGGTGATGGAGTTCACCCCGGCGGAGACCCGCTGAAACCATCTGCATCTGACTCAGATTGATGACTCCTGCCACCAGCCACGGTGCGTGGGAGTTTTTGTGTGTATCTCCTGCAGCGATGCCGCATCACCGTGCTGAATCCTTACACGCAGATAACCCGTACGATCCCGTGTCCTGTGGAGTGTGAACGTACATGTTCGAACTGCTTGCTGTGGCGGCTGGCGGTGCGATCGGTGCATCGTTGCGTTTTCTCGTCGTGCTGTTTACACAACGCGCATTTGGAGAGCAGTTCCCGTATGGCACGCTCGCCGTAAATATCCTTGGTGGATTCTTGATAGGTCTTCTCGCCGGCGGGCAGGATTTACATCCATGGGTCCGCACCGGCCTCGTCATCGGTGTCCTCGGAGGGTTCACCACCTTCTCCGCATTTTCGTGGGATACCCT
>JAWODS010000182.1:0-3041 GCA_046483205.1 Armatimonadota bacterium
GTGGCAGATCGCGCAGATGGACGAGAAGGGGTGCGGGGGTTTTTACGTGACCCCCCGGCAGGGGATGGAGATCCCGTATCTGTCGGCACGGTACTTCGATCGCTTCAACCTCGCTCTGGAAGAGGCCCGCCGCCGGGAGATGCTGGTCGGAATCATGGACGAATACCCGTATCCCTCGGGGATGGCCGGTGGCGCGGCGACGTGGACGAATCCGGCATATATCCGTGCGGAGCTGCATGCCGACAGCTTCGAGGTAGAGGGGCCACAGGAGCTGCATCATCCTGCGGGCACCGGAGATATTCTGCGTGCATGGGCGTTCCCGGTTACGGATGCTGGAACCGACTGGAGAGGCGCGATCGATCTGCTATTTCAGATTGGTATCGCTCACTCCAGGCGCGGTCTGTCCCGGGGGCGGTCGCTCACTGATTACAGCTACGCGCGCTTCGGCGACCATACGCCCGTGAATGAGCTGGTATGGCAGGTACCCGAGGGGAAATGGCGGGTGATGATCTTCCGGGTGGATCGCTGCCGATCATTCAAGTACTTCGGGGAGTTCATCGACACCTGCAACCCCGAGGCGGTGGCGAACTTTCTGTCGATCACCCTTCACAGATACCAGCGGGGTCTCGGCAGCGAATATCTCGGCACCCATCTGCGGTCCGTGTTCACCGATGAGACGCAGGGGGGAAGCTGGACGTGGCAGATGCCGCGGCGGTTTGAGGAGCGCTGTGGCTACGATCTGCGTGATCATCTACCGGCGCTGATTGACGAAAGCTTTCCGGACGCCCCTCGCGTGCGCTACGACTACCTGGACACACTGCATGACCTTTTCATGAGCGCCTATCACAAGCAGTATGCCGATGAATGCGAGCGCCGCGGGCTGCTATACACCACTGAGGTGCCGATGCTGCGCAATGCCGACGAGGGCGTCGCACACATCCCCGGCGTCGATCACGCCCACGACCGGATCGGGCAGGGCCTCCCGCACGGCTGGCTGGAGCGCGATCCAACGTACTCGCGTCACTGGCCCCGCTTTAAGTCATCAATCGCTGCCCAGCATGGTCGGCCCCGCGTGGCGGTGGAGGCCTTTCACAGTCTCGGATGGGGCGTGCGGCTGGCGGACCTGAAAGCGTTGATCGACCGGATGGCGGCTCTGGGCGTGAACCTCTTCGCGCTGCATGGCTTTTACTACACCGCCGCCGGACCGGCGAAGTTTGATGCGGCACCCTCCGAGTTCTATCAACATCCGTGGTGGAGGCATTTCCGGAAACTGGCGGATTACGCTGGCCGCCTGTCATGGATCGCCTCCCGCGGGCGGGATGTTGCCCCGATCGCGCTGCTTGACCCGGTAACCTCGCTGTGGACGGGTGGGGGTGACTGGTGGGGCGTGCTGGAGCGCCTGGGTACGACAGATGAGAGGGCCCAGCGAATCGCCGATGACTGGTGCGCACTGATCGAAGAACTCACCGCACACCAGCGCCTGCACCACCACCTCGATCCCGCCGACCTCGCCGATGCAACCGTTTCAGGTAACGAGCTGGTCGTGGACAAAGCGGCCTACACGGCACTCATCGTGCCAGCGGTTACGAATCTGGAAGCGGACACGCTCGCGCGCATCAAGGAGTTTGCGGAGGCGGGCGGGGTTGTGCTGTGGATGGGCCTGCTGTGTGACGAGCAGATCGAGGCGGACGCAGATACTCCAGGGGCGGCAGGAGAACTCTTTGGCGTGGATCCGGAGGAGGCTGCTGAGACATATTTCGGCGCTGCCGGAGAGGCTCCGAAGCAGAGATGCTGCAAAAGCGGGCGGCTTCGCTTTATCCAAGCGCCGGGTGGAGTGAGAGCCTCCGGCGCCGGACAGGTACTGCTCGATGTACTCAATGAGGTATTACCGCCCATTATCGAGCTGAAAACTGACGAGCGCTGGCGGGATCACGTCCTGGCGCACGTTCGGGAGGTTGCAGGTCGGCGGGTCGTGCTACTGGCGAACTGTTCGCCCGCAGAGCTTAACACAACGCTGCACCTGCGGACGAATGCGCTGTCCGCCGAGCAGTGGGACCCCGAGACCGGCAGGCGTACTGCGGTGAATTGCCGTCGAGATGAGAAGCGTCTTACGTGCGAAGTGACACTGCCCGCGCACGGATCAGCGGTGGTCGTAACTGCACAGCAGGATTGCGCTTCGCCATCAGTCGGGGAAAGACATGAGGCTGCGCTCGACCTGACTGCACAGTGGCGGGTTGCCGAAACGCCCCGCAACATTCTGCGTCTCGCGAGCTTCGATGTGGCGGTTGAGGGCCGGGACTGTGCTGGGGACGTGTCGCCCGAGCCCATCATCAACACGCTGGCGGCAATTTCAGACCACGAGTCACTGCCGGTAGATATTCGCCCCCGCCACACTGGCCCGACCGGCTGGAGCATCAACTATCCGGTGAGCCCCACCTGGCGGACGGAGTTTACTGCAGAGCACATTCCGGATGATCTGATGCTCGTGGTGGATCGTGACGGCCTGGCCGGAGACGCCAGGGTGCTGCTCAATGGGGCAGAGCTGGCCCTGGATGAGGCAGAGCCTCATTTCATCGTCGAACACTCAAACCTCGGCTGGCACATTACGGACCTGGTCAAAGACGGATGCAACGAGCTGGAAATCAGTATCGAAACCCGTGCGGATGATGAGGGGCTGCTGGAAGCCGTGTGGCTGACAGGGGACTTCGGAGTTGCAGGGGAACCCGGGAGTATCCGGCGGCTTGTCCCCCCGCCACAGAGGGTCCGACCATTGGACCTTCCGTCCTCCGGGCTGCCATATTTCGCGGGGACGCTGGTACTGGATCGGGAGATTATGCTGCCTCCGAGAGCCACCCATCTGGCAGTTGAGGCGGGGAAGGGCAGTTTTTTCGACTGTGCGGAGGTGTTCCTTGAAGCACACAGCCTCGGGGTTCGGTGCTGGCCGCCATACCGCTGGAGACTGCCGGAAGAACCGGCCGCCGATGGCAATGTGACCATCCGGCTGGAGATCACGACATCGGCCGGTCCCGCGATCGAAGGAC
>JAWODS010000207.1:0-7216 GCA_046483205.1 Armatimonadota bacterium
ACCGCCCGGATGCTGGCCGACTTCGAAGACAGCGATATTGAGTGGGATCTTTCGCATGTCGCCCACGACGATGCCATCAGCACACAGAGGGTCGAACCGGGTGCAGACGGCTCCTCCGGCGCTGCACAGATCACGCTGCTGGAAAACTTCGCGTGGGCGTACGCCGGCATTACGGAGGAGATCACCCCGCCGTACGGCGATGCCGCTTTGTGCTTCTGGGCCCGGGGCGACGATAAAACCGAAAGCCTCGCCCTGGAGCTGCGCGGGGAGGACGGATCACGGTGGAAACAGGTCATCAATCTTGCCGAGCAGTGGCAGTGGTACGAGATTCCTGTTCGCGACTTTCTTTCCTATGCGACTGAAGGCCGCGGCGGTCCCGGGGATTATCTGCAGAGCGAAAACGTTGCCGGCCTGTGGTTCGGTGCAACCCAGGGCATGGTAGGTGCGGACGAGCACAATGTCTGGCTCGATGGCATACAGTGGCGCCAGCAGGCGGCGACCGGTGCGACCGTCCTGCCCATGCGGCCCTCTCCGAAGACCGACCTGACCGAGGCCGCCTTTGGAACCCACACCTCAGAGCCCTTTTCAGCGGCCAACATCCTCCAAATCTTCGTCCCCGAGCAGGAGTTTGCGGGCGGAGCGTCCCTGGAGTTCGTCTGGCCGCCCTCAGCCACGCCCGTCACCCTGACCGGTGACTTTTCCGGTTATGTCGCAGATGCACCAATTAGCGCCCCGGCAGGAAACGACCTGGACCTTGGTGGCCCGCGTATCGGGCGGCTAATACCCGTCGTGAACACCTACGGAGAGGACGCCAGAAAGCTTGCGTCACCTGCCGCCATATACCTGCAGGGGGGACGCGCGCAGTCGGGCGTCCGGGCCATGTTTGGGGTCAATAACGCCGACCTCGTCGAACAGGCCCCGGAAGCCATGGCGGCGGTGATGGAGCGAGTGGCAAAGCTGTCCACCGCTGATCTGGCCCTCCAGAGCGCAGAGTTGGAGTTTACCGCGGATGATGAAAAACCTGTCACCAACCTCGGTGTGAAGCTGTGGGGCCAGCTTGACGATCTGGAGAATATCTCCATAAATGCCACCGCGTATGCCAACGATCAGACAATCTGCAGCGAAAGGCAGACCGTCACCTCGCGTGAAATGACCATGCCCCTTCCGGGCTTCGACCCGACGCTGCGGCAATACCGCGTGGAGATCACGCTGGAAGATGACGGGATCGTGATCGACCGGGAGATCATTGAAGTCGATGCCCGGCGGTGTTTCCTGAGCCTGTGTGACTGGCTTGTTGAGACACAGGCTCCCGACGGTACCTTCTCGGGCACGTCCTTCCAGGATAACCGGGCCGCCCGGGGGCTTTTGGGTGCGTACGAGATAACCGGTGACGAGAAGTATCGGGATGCGGCCATCCGCTGGGGAATGCACATGATCGACCGCCAGCGCGAGGACGGCGGCTACCGGATGGGCTACGGGATCGGCTCAAAGGGGGAAGCCTGCTATGTGGCCGATGGTGGGGAAATCGCCATCGCCATGGCCCGGCTGGTCAGCTACACCAGCGGCGAGACACAGCAGAAGTTCATCGATTCGCTGCATGCGTATTTCGACTACCGTGAAAGCTTCCGCCTTGATGACGGTGGCATCGCCGTCGGCTGGGTGTTCCACAAGCGCTTCAGCCAGGAGGGCGGAGACGAGGTACTGGAAGTGCCCTTCCGTTCGGATAAGAGCTTCGGCTTTGTCATTGGCTGTTCGCTGGCTGCGACGGCCGCCTACGCAGAGATTACTGATCGTCCCGAGGATCACCAGATGGCGGTGGAGGATACTCGCTGGCTACTGGACAATTACTCCAGCTACAGCGGCGCCGGGGCTGAAAGCGCCATGTGGGCACACCACTACATCGCCGACGGAGAGTTGCAGGAGGCCATCGAAGAGGACCTGCAAACCGGTTTTGTTGAGCGGGTGACGCGACCCGGCGACAGGGGCTGGCTTGGTGGTGGCGGGCGAGCGGTGCTCGATCTGGACATCATCACCTGGTGGCTGGAGGAAGTTAACGACGATCCCGCCATGCAGGCCGCCTTCGGTCGCTGGCTCAATGCGCTGTGCTGGAACAACTCCACCAGCGCCATGAGAACACTCACCCGGCGGAAGGACCTGAACAACACCCAGAAGCGCTTTTTGTGCTTTGCAGCCACCGCGATGGCCGATGTCGTGGACCCGATGATAACACTCAAGCCCTTTGAGTAGCGGTCGGCGGGGCGCCTTGCACTGCACCGGAGATTCATGTATTCTAGCTCTACCACATGTGGATGCATTTGCAGGCGTCCGCCGGGCTGTTGTGCTTTTCCAGAAGTGGCATTTGTTTCCATGGCTGCCTGTGGAGGACCGCACGAAGCAACCGGTAAAAATAGGTACAAGGAGTAGTCGTTGTATGGCACTTGGTACAGTTAAATGGTTCAACGATTCAAAGGGATACGGCTTTATTGAACGTGACAAAGAAGACGACGTATTCGTACACTACAGCGCAATTGTAGGCGAAGGCTACCGGACACTCACCGAAGGCGCCGAGGTCGAATTCGAAGTCGAGCAGGACGAAAAGGGCCCGCGTGCTGAAAACGTCGTCATCGTCAGTGAAGAAGAGGACACCAGCTACGCCGACCTGTGGTAAGCATTTTCTCAACCCCACATTCGACGGCCAAATAAGCAGATGAATACAAAAAGCTCGGTATATGCCGGGCTTTTTTTTGTACGCGGCGTATGGTGATTGCTTTTGACAGACGGGTAAGACTGACTCACAAAAAAGCTCCCGTGGCTCGGCCGGAGGATATGCCCCGATACCCCCGTAAGAACAGGAAACTTCAATGAGACTGGGCTTTCACGTGTCGGTTGCCGGTGGTCTGCAGGACGCGGTCGTTCGCGCCCTGCGCCGCAGGTGCCAGACGCTCCAGGTCTTTGCCGCAGCCCCCTCCCGGTGGAAGCGCCGGGATGCTGACCCCGCAGAGGATGCGTGGTTCGTTGAAGCCCGCCGACACCACGACCTGCACCCGCTCTTCGTACACGCCCCCTATCTGCTGAATCCTGCGACCGATGATGAGAGGCTGTGGGTGCGCAGCCGCGACGTCCTGCAGCAGGAAATCGAGACCGCCAACCGGTGGCGGGCTGCAGGTGTCATCATTCACCTCGGCAGTGCCGGCCAGCAGCCGAAGGGTGATGCGGTGGCCCCGGTCTGCACGGCACTCGATGAGGTGCGGGCGGCCACTGATGGTTCGGCGAAGATTATCCTGGAAAACTCTGCCGGTCAGGGCCGGTCAGTGGGCAGCAGCATGGCGGAAATCGGCACAATCATTCGCTCAGCAGGCCGGGAACGGCTTGCCGTCTGCCTCGATACCGCCCACGCCTTCGCCGCCGGATATGCGGTGAACACAAAAGACGGCCTCGCCCGAATGCTCGATGAAGCGGACAGCGAATTCGGGCTGGCGATGGTGGAGGTTATCCATCTCAACGGCTCAAAATCCGAGCTCGGCTCTCATGTTGACCGTCACGCCGGCATCGGCCAGGGGCATATCGGACGCGACGGCTTCAAAACCATCCTGACCGAACCACGGCTGAACGAGCTGCCCTTCATCATGGAGACGCCCAAATCCTCCGACAGCGCCCTTGAGGACGACCTCACCAACCTCCGGCGCGTTCGCAGACTTCTCCCGGCAAACCTTCGCCCGCCGCTTCCCCCGCAGTTCAAGAACATCACGCTGTATTCCGCCGAAGCGTAAATCCAGATCGCCCGGATTCATGGGAAAATGGAATATCTCGCCGGCGCGTGTCGTCAACATACATACACGCCCACCAGCGAACCCTGACAGGTCATCAAATGCCGATCACGGCACCTGCAGGCCGAGCTTCTTCATCTCGTCCATGCGATAGCCGAGACCGTTTCCCTGGAGACTTTCAGTGCTGACCTCGCCGCGAGTCGGCTGGAACATGTCGCCATGAATCTGCTTCTGGGCGTCTTTGGTGGCTTCGGGGAAAAACTGGCGGCTGTTGGCCTCGACCCCCATGATCGGGTACAGCCGCGCGCCCATCCCGACACTGTGCAGGAGGGCGATGGATGGATTGGTGAGGTCCTGGATGGAGTATTCGATACCGGCCTCGCGGGCCCTGGCAGCCATCACCATCGCGCTTGAGTGGCACTTGCAGCTCTTGAGAGCCACGCCCGTCCACCCCAGCTCCAGCGCGAGGTCAAAGGAGGCAAGGTCCGTCAGGCTCTCATCCACGATCACGGGCTTCATCTGTGCGATTTCGCTCATATCCTGCATAGAGGCGGTCATGTCTCGCTCGGTGGGCTGCTCAATGTAGAGGATTGAATCGTAGCAGGCCTGCGACTGCTCGCGGATTTTCGACAGCATTTCAACGATGTAACCGGGACTTTCGCACTGCTCGTTGGTATCGGCAGACATGTGCAGGGGCTCGATATTGAGCTGGTCGAGCTGCTCTCTGCCGATGCGGTACACATCCAGACACCGCTGGACGTCCCAGTCGAGATCATCGCCACGGAGCTTGACCTTCAAACAGTACACGCCATCGCGCTTGATCCACTCGTCCAGTGAGTTCGGCAGGCCATCATCGGGATCGTCCTCATCCAGCTCCGCCACCGTGAGCTTGTCCAGCCCGCCGACGAGATGGAAGATGGGGAGGCTGGACTGGTATTCGTCACGGATATAATCGGAGATATACTTGCCCTCAAACCCGTCTCCGAGCCATTTGCTCAGGTCGGGCGCAAATTCCGGCCCATACCCGTCATACGTGTCAATACCGTTGACCTTTCCGAATGCGTCGTGAATGGCGCCGTCAACCGGCGATGCACATACAAGCGCCCCGAGGTAGGGCTGGGGAGGAACCATGTCGTTTTGTCGGCAGATGTCGAGATTCAGGCGGCGGAGATCATCTTCGAGATCGAAGAAAATGTCAACCGGGTGTGCCGGCTCGCTGTGCCCCTCCACCAGCCCGGCGTAGCCTTCGGTGATGTCTTTCATCGTCGCGACCTTTTTGGGATGTTCGAGATCCGGATTGGGCCAGGCCCACATATCCATCAAAAAGATTCCACCGTAACCCTCGGCGACGTCACCGTTTCGATTCTCAACGGTCGCCTTCACCGTACAAAACAGGCATTCCGGCACCACAACGGCGCCGAATTTGAGCGGGAAGCGGGCTTCTTCAGGGGTATATTGACATTCGACTGATTTGACGACAATATCACTGTCCATGCGTAAGCTCCTTCAGGCGAAGCGAGTGAATTTGCACGATCCAGACGTGTTCGATACTTCTTTGAACCTGCCGGATTGTCCTGCTGCAGATGCATAACAATGCATCATCAATTCGCAGGATACAGCAGAGAAACACAGTGCAGAGGAGGAAGGAAAGATGAAAAAGAGCATCGTTATCATGACTGCTGTGATGGTGGCCTGTACCGTACTCCCGGGCGCCGTCTCCGCTGAGGATGTGTGCGATCTTGGCGAGGTGCTGGAAGACCAGACTGTCAGAGACCGGCTGGATTTTGCGGAAATGGCGGGCTTTACGCGAGATGAATTGAGAATGATCCTGGTCACCAGGCGCCAGATCCATCGAACACAGGATGAGCTGCAGGCATCGCTGGTGGAGATGGCCGTGGCGCTGCAGTCAGAAGCTGAAGATGAACAATTCAAGCGCAGTGCCGTTGAGAAGTATATGGAGACAAAGCAGGCCGCGGACGAGCGTTACCATCAGCTTCAGTCGGCGCTCATCGAGGCCCTCGGACCCGATGAGGACCCGCTGAAAATGGGCGCGCTGGTTGTCCTCGGCGTGATAGACAGCGGCCGCCGGATCACCTGCGCCGTGCAATCGAGCGTCTCAGGCGGCGTCTCTCCGGGTGTGCATGGCCAGAATGCGGAGAATTCCCTGCGTGGCTCCTTCCGCACATTGATGTACCCGGCGAGGCGTGGCGCCATATCTCCAGAGCAATGAAACACGCCGGCCGGCGGTTTGTCTGGCATCTCGTTTGATGCAACGGAGCACCGCCGGCGATGTCAAAACAGATAGATACAAAAGCGATACTGCAATAGCAGCGAGCCGCCCGGCTTTCGTGGGGGCTCGCTCGAAACTGCACCATACGATGAAGCTGGTGAGATGATGAATACGTCGAAGCTCATGGGCGCGTTTTTTGCGCTGTTGCTTTTCGGGTGTCTCTGTGCGCCTGCAGCCGCCGCCAGGGGCGTGGTAACCACCGAACTTCGCAACCCCATTCGGTCGGGGCCGAGCGCGGAATATGCGCGCATCACGGTCCTGCCGGCCGGGGTAAAGCTCTGGGCCACGGATAAGGAGGGACAGTGGTACAGAATCAGGCTCAGCAGCGTCCTGGAGGCGTGGACCCACGAGGGGAACGTGGATGTGCTCGATAGCGGGCAATCAGTGGACACTGCACGCCTGACGGATATGTCTGTAACCCCACAGGATAGAAATCACCGCGTGATCTTTTACCTCTCCCGCCCCGTTCCGTTTCGGATTCGTCAGTCGGTGGTGCCGCCACAGCTCCGTGTCGATCTTTTCAACTGCAGTGCCGCACAGGAGATGATTCGTCATTTCCCGGGGTCGCAGTCAATACGGATATCACCCGCCCAGCAGCTCGCGAATGGCTGGGTCGAGATTGCCATCGATCTGCCCAACACCCACCAGACGGGCTACCAGGCACGTTTCAGCAGCAGCGGCCACCTTCTACTGGACATCAACAAAAGCTTCAGGAGCGCGGATCTCGCCGGGAAGCGCATCGCCATTGACCCGGGGCACGGCGGCTCCGATACGGGGGCTGTCGGCCCAACCGGCCTGACCGAGAAGGAAGTCAATCTGACCATCTCATCGCTGCTGCGCGAGCGTCTTGAGACGGCGGGCGCTGAAGTGGTGCTGACACGGTACACCGACACCGCCGTCGCTCCGGGGAGCGGAAAGTCCGGAGAGCTCGAGGCGCGCGTGCAGACGACAAAGGTAACATTGCCATCAATGCAAATTCCTTGTCGCCATGCAACGAACCACTGCTGGTGAAACATGCACCAACGGTTCCCGGAATCCCACCCTTCATCCATACAGGGCTGATCACTTTATCCATAAAGGTTTTCATTTCCGCACTAACATTGCCCATATGGGTCGGCGAACCCAAAACCAATCCCTGACATCCTGTGACATGTTTCTC
>JAWODS010000348.1:0-5335 GCA_046483205.1 Armatimonadota bacterium
AGGTGATTTCGATGCCCGAAAACCCCAACTCGGCAAGATTTTCCATCTTCTCAATAATCGTTTCACCCGGTGCCTGACTCTCACGAATGGAGAATTTCAGTTCCATGATGCCCCTCCGTAGTGCCAAAAAATGCTGTGCAGACGCTCCGTATGCCGACGATGTGTAATGGTTTCGCGCGCACTGCCTCAAATTCCTGCATTTCAAACTCTGTTATCCGGTAGCAGGGCTCTGGAGGATTCCGCCCCGCGCACGGGCGGGAGTATCGTCTTTCGCGCAATTTTCGCAAATATTATTTGTGTATTGCCGCCCGGGCTGCCACGCAGGCAGGTCTGGCATGTTTCGACGGCGAAAAGTTTTATGTCTTTGGTACTACGGACGAAGGGAACTCCGCGCTCATGCAGTCACACGCCGATATTCTCAAGCAGCTTGTCACCATGTCCGCCCACCTTGGACAACCGGAACACGAAATGGTTATCCTGGGTGAAGGCAATACCTCCGCACGGATTGACGACGAAACCTTCTGGGTGAAGGCGAGCGGGACGCGTCTGCCGGGGTGTGATGAAAGCTGCTTCGTCCGGGTTCAGTTCGACCCTGTTTTGAAGATGCTGGACGGCCCCGACCTGTCGGATGAACAGATCGCAGCAGGGCTGAGTCGTGCATGTGTTGATGAGGGCGCGCCCAGGCCGTCGGTCGAAACGATGCTGCATGCATTTTTGCTGCGCTACCCGGATGTGCACTTCATCGGTCATACGCATCCGACGGCGGTCAACAGCATCCTGTGCTCGCAGAACTGGCACGAACTGTTTTCGGGACGGCTTTTCCCGGATGAAATGGTCGTGTGTGGCGATGAGTACGTTCTCGTCCCCTACACAGATCCCGGCCTGCCGCTGGCAAAGACCGTGCAGGAAATGGTCGAAGAATACATTTCTCGCAGGGGCACCTGGCCGCGTGTTATCCTGATCCAGAACCACGGCCTGATTGCGCTCGGCTCCACCCCCGCAATGGTGGAGAATATATCGCACATGACAAACAAGACCGCGAAAATCATCCTTGGGGCCTGCGCCGCCGGAGGGGTCAATCCCCTCTCGCAGGAGCATGCCGAACGGATTGCGACGCGGCCCGATGAAAAATACCGGAAAAAGGGCCTCGATGAGGCCTGAACAGGAAGTGATGACAGATGTGGAAAGATCTTGACACATACAGGACCGGACAGCAGGAAATCCCGGAGCAAAAGCTCGCATGGTTCTTATACGGCGTGGGCCTTGAGAATCTGGGGGATCAGACCAACAGCCCCGAACCGGCTGAGGTTACGCCACCCGGACCGCGCCAGCTTTTGACCCGCGTTGATGCGGCGGGCTTGTGTTTTTCGGACACAAAAATCATCAAGCAGGGCGGCAGCCATCCCCGGCTGTATGGCCGCGACCTGTCCGAAGACCCCGTCATTCCCGGCCACGAAGCGGCACTGACGGTCATCGCCGTCGGTGAAGAGATGAAAAACGATTACACTGTCGGAGACCGCTTCGTCGTCCAGGCGGACATTTACTACAAGGGGAAAAATCTCGCCTTCGGGTATATGCTCCCGGGCGCGCTGGAGCAGTACGTGATGCTGACCGAAGAGATACTGTTCGGCGACGACGGGGTGTATCTCGTCCCCGTGCAGCCCGATACGGGATACGCGGAGGCGGCGCTGGCCGAGCCGTGGGCGTGTGTCGTCCGGGCGTACCGTGACGTGCGCCGCAGCAGCATCAAGGCCGGCGGGATGGCCTGGGTCATCGGCACACCGGGCTGCGAGGAACACAGCTACAATCTCGGCGCCTTCGAATTCGGCCCGATCCCGCGCCGTGTTGTCATGACCGACCTCCCCGACAGTCTCGCCTCGGCGATACGCAATATCGCCGTACCCGGCGGCGTGCAGGTCGTGGAGACCGATCCACTGGCAGACCTTGATGTCGAGGCAATGGCCGACGAGTACGGCGCCGAGGGAATGTTTGACGACATCTTCATCCTCGGTGATCAAAGCGCCGACGCCGTCGGGGCCGCCGACCCGTATATCAACAGTGGCGGGCGGATGACGCTGGTTGCAGAGAAGGCGCCGCAGCGCCCTGTGAATATCGATATCGGGCGCATCCACTATGACGGCACCTACTACGCCGCCGCCCCACCGTCAAACCCCCTGCAGGGGTATCGCAAAAACCGCGATATTGATCTCATCGCCGGCGGCAAGACCTGGATCGTCGGGGGCGGCGGACCGATGGGCCAGATGCACGTGCAGTGGGCAATAGAAAGCGCCAATTCACCCGCCGTTGTGGTCGTCAGCGATATCGACACCGAGCGCCTCGAGACGACGAAGGTCAAGTTCGGGGACGCCGCAGACGAAAACGGCGTAAAGCTCGTTTTGCTCAACCCCACGGAAATGACTCCCGAGGAGTATGATGAACGGTTGTGGGAGATTGCGCCCGACGGCTTTGACGACATCGTCATGATGGCCGCGGTTCCGAAGCTGGTCGCCTCCTCAGCGCTGTATCTGGGTGAAAACTCCATGTTCAACATGTTCGCCGGCGTGGGACGCGGCACGACTGTCCCGATAGATTTCACCCCGGTCGTCGAGAAGGGAGCGCGGTTTTATGGCTCCAGCGGCTCCTCCATCGAAGACCTCGCCCAGACCCTCAGCATGACGGAAAAGGGCGAGCTGTCGCCAAACCGCGCCATTGCAGGGATCGGTGGCATGGACGCGGCCTGGGAGGGGATGGAGGCGGTCCGTGACGGCACATTTGCGGGAAAAATCGTTATCTATCCGCAGGTGGAACATTTCCCACTGACCCGGCTTGAAGACCTCGATAAGAGCCTCCCGGAGGTGGCGGCAAAGCTCGGACCGGCCGGGCAGTGGACGCGCGAAGCGGAAGAGGCCTTCATCGCACACTTTCTTCAGGAGAGTTGATATGATGCCATCACAAACCCAACAGGCGCCATTGACGGATAAATCAGCACTGGTGACCGGCGCCGCGCAGGGCCTCGGCAAAGCGCTCGCACAGCGGCTGGCCGACGCAGGCGCGCAGGTCGCTTTGATCGACCTGCAGCCCGAACAGCTCGAAGAGACCGCCGCGGAGTTGCTTGAGCAGCATCCCGGCCGGATTGTCAGCAGCGTCGCCGACGTCACCGACGAGGCCCAGGTCGAGCAGGCCGTCGATCACACCACCGAGGCGTTCGGGAAGCTCGATATCTGTGTCAGCAATGCTGGAATACTCATCTCGGGCCCCATCACGGAGTTCGATGTCAACGCATGGAAGAAGGTCATGGAGGTCAACCTGCTCGGCTACATGGTGGTCGCCAAGCACGCCGCGCGGGTGATGATCCCCCGGGAAGAAGGGGTCATCATCCAGATCAACAGCAAATCCGGCAAGAAGGGCAGCTACAGGAATTCTGCGTACGCCGCCAGCAAGTTCGGCGGCATCGGCCTGACCCAGAGCCTGGCACTGGAGCTGGCGGACCACGACATCCGTGTCAACGCCATCTGCCCCGGAAATCTGCTGGATTCGCCGCTGTGGGTGGAAAGCCTCTACGAGCAGTATGCCGAGCGATGGGAGATGACGGAGGAAGAAGTCCGACAGATGTACGTTGATAAGGTGCCGCTGAAGCGTGGCTGCACGTACGACGATGTGGCCAATACACTGTTATTTTTGTGCAGTGATGAGGCCGATTACATCACCGGCCAGGCGATCAACGTCGATGGCGGCCAGACGATGCACTGAAGCTGCATTTGATAACAAACAACGTATGAGGGGCGCAGCCAGTATAGACTGCGCCCCTTTCGCATGGCGATCCGGCGTTACGACAGTGTTTAATCCTGCCCGGCGCTCTCCAGGCCGGTGGGCTTGCGCTTTGCAATACCGAGCTTCTCCAGCCCGCGTTCGGCGGCGTTCGAAACCTGGGGATATTCGTCTTTCAGCGCCTCCAGCAAATAGGGAGCGGCCTCTTTGGTTTCCAGCTCTCCGACCGCTCGCACGGCCTCCCAGCGAACATCCTGGTTGGGATCATCAAACATTGCCACCAGGTCGTTGAGCGCCGTTTTGGCCTTCAGTCTTCCAAGCTGTTCGGCGGCCGCCATCCGGACATCTGCCTGTTCGTCCTTCGTCGCCTCTGCAAGCGGGGAGATGGCCCCGGGGACACCGCTGTGGCCGAGTGCCGTCACTGCATACAACCGGACTGCAGGTGATGGATCATTGAGGGCGGCCCGGCCGATCTGCCGGACAACACTCTTGCTGGGTACGGTCACAAGGGCCGCAGCAGCTCTCCGGCGGACCTCCTCGTCGGGGTCTTCAAGGGCCTCGGCGAGCGGACGGGCAGCCTTTTCATCGCCCAGATACCCCAGACCCTGGGCGGCGATAGCCCGAGCCGGGGCGTACGTATCGTTTTGCAGCACATATATCATCGGCTCGAGACCCGCAAGATTCGCCTCCTGCCAGTCTTCGGTCACCCGCGTGGCCTGCGCCTGCTCGCTGAATTTCCGCAGCGAGGGGTTGTCACCGGCGCAAATCATGGCGATGCAGCTGGCCGCCCCGTGGCGGCGGAACTTGTTTGGATCATTTTTGGCGGCATCAATAAGATATGGCAGCGTCTTTTTGCCCATGGTGACCAGGTGCGTTGCGGCCAGGGCGCTGGCATCGTTTTTGAACTGGCCGAGATCCTGAATCAGCGCGTGGATGCCGAACTCTCCTCCACGCGTTTCCAGTTGGATCAGAATGTCCTGCGCCAGTTGACGAATTTCACTGTTGGGGTCATCTGTGAGCTCTTTCAGTGTGGCAAAAAGCTCTCTGCTCGGCTCCTGTACATTCGCCAGTCCACCCAGCGCCGCCTTGCGCACCTCCATGTCGGGGTCGTTTGCTGCCATGTCGCGGCGAACGTCGAGCATCGGATCGTCGAATGTATTCAGCACACCCAGTGCCGTCACACGCTGCTGGGCCGTGGAATCTCTGTCGAGCAGGAGCTTTCGAATGGTCTCCTCGGCCTCTTTTTTGGCTGCATCAGTGGCCCTGGGGTACTGGTAATTGATAATATCGGCCGGGGTCGGCATTTCCTGGTCATCAGCGACCAGCCGATTGACACCGTCCATGAGAGACGTCTCTTTGATCAGCTCCTGCACCTGCGGCGGGTGCATGTCCAGCTCTGGATCCATTTCATCAGGAGCTGGAGGCTCTTCTTTTTCCGCATGTTCATGCTCTTCATCATCTTGCCCATCATCGTGAATGGGGTGGTGAGCGCTTTCCAGAGGCAGCACATCACAGCCCACTGCTCAATTGATTTCACTGGAACCTCCCTTGTAAAATGTAAAGCAGC
>JAWODS010000062.1:0-3054 GCA_046483205.1 Armatimonadota bacterium
CCCATTTACGAGCGCGCCGAAGCCCTCGGGATGCCCATAAACTTTCACTGCGGGATCACAGGGCCGCTCAGACGCGCTGCCGGCCATCACACATCCTCGCGCTACCAGCGCCCCATCTGCCTGGACGCCATCGCCAGGGATTTTCCGGATCTCAATATCATCATGCCCCACCTGGGCTTCCCGTGGGTCGAAGAGGCCTGTGGGGTCATCGCCGCCTTCCCCAATATCTACTGGGACCTGACCGGCAGTTCGCTTTTGCGGTGTGACGCCGGGTGGCTTCGCGAGAAATTCCTGCGGCAGGGCGAGGAGATATGGCAGAAGATGCTGCAGCGCCTGGTCTGGGCCTCCGACACGCACCCGCCGAAGCGTCTTATCGAGCGCTATGAAGAAATCTTCGACCTGATGGATGTGAGCGCCGCAGACAGAGAGCGTGTGTACTGGCAAAACGCCGCGGAGATGTTTGACCGCACCTGACGGTCTGGACCAGGGGTGATTGCAGATGGCACGTGGCATCCGGCTTCTGGCAGCCGTGACACTGGCGCTTATTATCTGCTGCACTGCATGCTCGGACGAAAACCGGCAGGCGCGGCAGGCGGTCCTGCGCGGCACTCTGGCGACCTACGCAGGCGAACCGCGGACTTCAGACGGTCATGTTGACATCCCCACCCTCGTCAGCCAGCTCCAGGAGATCGATGCCAACACCTACGACTTCCTCATCTGGCACCGCGACACCGACTGGACGGACCTGAAGTTCTTCCTGGAATATACCGAAAACACCGATCTGAAGGTCTGGGTGTCGCTGGTCCCGCCGAGCGAGTCGAAGAATAAGAAGTCCGAGCCTTTCGGGCTCGACTACGTGCGCTGGGCGGACCAGATCGGGAAGCTCAGCGCTCAATACCCCCATCTCGTCGCCTGGAGCATCGACGATTTCACCCACAACCTCAGCTTCTACACCCCGGAGTATCTCGGCCGGATGATGGACGCCGCACACGCACATAATCCCAAACTCGCCTTCTGCCCGTGCACATATTACCCGAAGGCCACGCAGGATTTCGCGGACAGGTACAGTCAAATTCTGGACGGCCTTCTGTTTTACTATCGCGCGGGCTCGGCCGGCAATAACCTCACCGATCCGAGTCTGTGCGACGAAGAGCTGGCGACACTGCAGGAGCGTTTCGGCGAGGATTTTCCCATCGTTCTCGGCCTGTACGTGACCGGCCATTCGCGGCTGGGCGACACCACCGTCGAATACTGCGAAGAGGTCATGACCTGCGGCCACGAAAACGCCGCGGGCGTCCACTGCTACTGCCACCAGAACCGGGGCACGCCAAAATACGACCTCATCAAGCGGCTGTTTGGGGAGTGGTCTGAGGGGGCGCAGGAATGAGGCGGGCTCAACGCTGTTTTGTGGGGCGCGGACCTGTGGAGTTTCCTGTCGTGTGGAAACTCCAAATCCTGCAGTATCTGAGGTACGTGGAATTTTCGTCGTTTGAAACTCCAACCGAAGGCGTCCCGCGCCGACCGTGAATCTCGCTGACAGACACGCCACACATTGCGCAGAAGACCCAGGGAGATGACGACGGTCCTTTGCCGAGAGACTCCGTAATCCGCAGGCATCCTGTTCAAGGCCAGGGGTCGCGGCGGGGCACGGGTCCCCGCCCTGCAAGAAACGGCGAAGGGCAACGACACCGGAGGCTTTCGGGCGGTTGTATGATGCCCACGACAAAAGAGCAAGGGCTCCCCTGAACGAGGAGCCCCTGTGTGTTTTCTTCAGGTGTGTCGTGATCTCAGTTTCTGCGCTTGATGATTTCGGTGGCGACTTCCGCGGCTCTCTGGCCCGACAGGAACATGCCGCCGAAAATTGGGCCAATCCGGGGTGAACCGAACACGGCGTTGGCGGCCATGCCGGTGCAGACAAGACCCGGATAGATCTCCTGGGTGTTGCCGACCAGCGCTGCCTCGCCCATCTCGGCGTGCATCGGCCGCTCGCCGGCGACCCGGCCATCCTCGGTTCTAATCTTCGCACCGGGCACCTTCCGCAGCAGGTTCTCGGTGATCTCCGCGTCATGACCGGTGGCGTCTATGACGGCTTTTGCCGACAGCGCCAGTGGATCGACGTGCATTCCGGCGTATTCGACCGCTCCCCAGTTGATGACAACACCGCACACGTTTTCGTCGGTATCGATCATGACGTCTTCGACGCTCACACCGACCCAGATCCTGACACCCGCGTCCACGGCGGCCGCGGTGCACTTCGCCACGGTTTCCACGGAATCAGCGACATAGTAGTCATCATGGGCATCGAGCGCGATGCCCAGTTCACCCAGCATATCTTTCGCGAGATCCTGGACGACGATGCGCGGAAACAACATTCCTCCGCCCCAGATACCTCCACCGACCGAGAGCTTCCGCTCGAATACAGAGACTTTGTAACCATTCTCGGCCAGCAGGCGGGCGGCGGTCAGTCCGGCGGGACCGGCTCCGACGACAGCGGCATCAAGCTCGAGGCTGTCGCCAAAATCTTCGGCAAAACTTTCGACAATGAGTGAGGTAATCTTCGTTTCACTCAGCGGTTCGGGACTCATATCAAATCATCTCCGGCTTTTTTATGTTTCATCGCTGTGATTGTACTGCAGCCGTACTCACGGTGCAACGGGGCCACGTTTACGACATATACGGGGCGAAGAGAACATTGCACACGTCCTCGAGCGTTTCGAAGGGGATAAACTCGTGGCCATCCTTTTGCAGGTCATCGGCCAGGTGCGACTTGGCGAATACAACATCCGCCTCCCTGGCCGCGCACATATCCGAATGGCCGTCACCGATATATATGACCTGGTTGAAATGTGGGCGCAGGTTCTTCAGGTGCGACCGCTTGCAGTTCCCGCACTGCCGGCATTCCTCATTCACGTACGGGAACTCGATCTCGATACCGTTATCGCTCACACGGGCCTTATTGGCAAACACCGGTATGCAGTCGTCGGGCTTTTCGACCGCCTTTTCGCCGTCACAGATAGACCAGCCCATCGCTCCAAGGATGCGCTTGATGTAAAA
>JAWODS010000174.1:0-10712 GCA_046483205.1 Armatimonadota bacterium
CCTCACCAAGAATAAACAAATCAAAAAACGGGGCCAAAGGCTCGGGATTAAAGGCGCAAGGACCTCCTCCTACCACTAATGGATCGCTTTCTCCCCGTTCCGTACTGTAAAATGGTAAATCAGCCAAATCAAGCATATTTAGGACATTGGTATAGCTTAACTCGTATACGCGGCGGCCACAACACCTACCAGATCCTCGCCAGCACCGGCGCCATCCATGCACCCAGGGAGCCCGTTGATCTGCTGGTGGGGTTGAACGAAGAATCAGTCGAGCTGCACCGCGACGACCTCGGCGACGGAGGCCTTATCGTCGCCGAAGATGACAACGAGGCGCTCGCTAAGGAAGATCTCGGTGTGCCACTGGCAGAGATGGCGGAGGGGCTGTTCATCAACATTGCTGCCCTCGGCACCATCTGCTGCATGCTCGGTCTGAGCCGCGATACCGTCGCCGGTCTTGTCCGGGACCAGTTCGGCAAAAAGGACGAAGAGATTGCCGAGCGCAATGATGACGCCCTCGCGGCGGGATATGACTGGATCGAACAACATGACCGCTTCGACGCCGCGTTTCTGTCGCATGCTGATAAACCGTCCGAGACGCCCATGACGCTCAACGGCAATGAGGCAATCGCCCTGGGAGCATTATCGGCCGGGCTGAAGTTCTACTCCTTTTACCCCATGACCCCGGCCACCTCCATCGGCCTGAATATTATCAAGCACGCCGACGAAATGGGCGTGGTCTATGAGCAGGCCGAGGACGAGATTTCCGCCGTCAACATGGCCATCGGGGCATCCTTCGCCGGAGCGCCCGCAATGGTCGCGACCTCCGGTGGTGGCTTTGCACTGATGTGTGAGGGTCTGAGCCTCGCCGGGATGACCGAAACGCCCGTGGTCATTGCCATCGCCCAGCGGCCCGGACCGGCCACCGGCCTGCCCACACGCACCGCACAGCAGGATCTTGAATTCGTCCTGCACGCCGGTCACGGAGAGTTCCCGAGGGCGATCTTTGCTCCGGGAACCATCGAGCAGTGCTTTCACCTCGCCCGCCAGGCCTTCATGATCGCGGAGAAAACGCACAGCCCGGCGTTCATCCTCACCGACCAGTACCTTGCCGATTCTTCCCGGGCGGTGCAGCCCTTCGATGTTGAGAATCTCCCGCCCGTGGACGTCCCCCTCGACGCCGGGCCCGCCGCTGAGCCGTACCGCCGCTACGAAATCACCGAAAGCGGCGTGTCACCGCGACTGCTGCCCGGGGTGACCGAGCACCTCGTCTGCGCCGATAGCGACGAGCACGACCGGGCGGGGCACATGACCGAGGACCTGCCCCTCAGCGTACAGATGGCCGACAAGCGGCTGCGGAAAATCGATCTCATGCGCGAGGACTTCATCCCCCCGGAGATGATCGGACAGGAAAATCCCGACACCCTGCTGGTGTGCTGGGGATCGGCTCGCGGCGCGTGTGCCGAAGCCGCGCAGATGCTCACGGAGCGTGGTGAGCGGGCCGGGGTGCTGCATTTCTCGCAGGTCTGGCCGCTGGTGGCCGATGATTGCATCGACGCCCTGCACTCAGGTGGCCGAACCGTGGCCGTGGAAAATAATGCGACCGGCCAGTTCGCCCGGCTGCTGTTTCGTGAAACCGGGTTCGAAACCGACGAGCTCATCACCCGCTATGACGGCCTGCCGTTCACACCTGAATATATCCTCCGAGCGCTGGATCAATAACGGAGATCGGAAGTGCAGCAACTGATGGCTAGCATAGACGATTACGGCGATTACGAAGCCGCCTGGTGTCCCGGCTGTGGCAACTTTGCCATCCTGAAGGCTGTGAAAAAGGGTTTGGCGGATGCGGATATCCGGCCCCACGAGGTGCTTTTTGTATCCGGTATCGGGCAGGCCGCCAAGGCCCCGCACTATCTCAACTGCAACGTTTTCACCGGCCTGCACGGGCGCTCAATGCCCGTGGCGACCGGCGCAAAGCTCACCAACCCCCACCTCCACGTCATCTGCGAAAGCGGCGATGGCTGCAACTACGGCGAGGGCGGCAACCATTTCATCGCAGCGATCCGCCGCAACATCGGCGTAACCATGCTGGCGCACAACAACCGCGTGTACGGCCTCACCAAGGGGCAGGCAAGCCCCACCAGCCCGAAGGGCTTCACCACCAGGGCCCAGCCCTCCGGAGCGCCCTCACAGGCATTCAATCCCGTAGAAATCGCGATTTCGATGGAGGCCAACTTCGTCGCCCGGGCCTTCGCCGGCGATAGAGATCAGCTCGCCGACCTCCTCGGCCAGGCCCTGGCACACCCCGGCTTCGCACTCATAGACGTCTGCCAGCCCTGCACGTCGTTCAACAAAGTCAATACCTTCCAGTGGTTCAAAGAGCATACATATACGCCCGAGGGCCATGATCTGCTTGACCGCGAGGCGGCGATGCAGCTTGCCGGCGACCAGGATGAAAAGATCGCCGTCGGACTTCTCTACAAAAATGACCGTCCGCCCTTTGAAGAAAACTTCCCGTGGCTCGAAAAAGGGCCACTTTTTGAGCAGCCGGCCGAAGACACGACTTTGAAAGAGATTCTTCAATCGTACGTATAGGCGATATAAAACCGACAACCCGCAATCCCAATATCAGTGAAAGGACGTGACGATACATGGCCAGATTCGGCGATGTTATCACTCCGCCCGAAGAAGAAGGAAAAGAGAAACACGTACCCGTTATCCACGCCCCCGACAGCGCAAAAGCGGGCGAGCCGTTTGAAGTCACCATCGTCGTCGGCGAAGAAACGCCCCATCCCAATGAGATGAAACACAGCATCCGCGAAGTGCAGCTCTGGGCCAAATACGGCGACAGCCCCAAACCGGTCGTCAAAGTGGCTTCCGCCCAGTTCGGCCCCACCTTCGCCGACCCGACGGTGACATTCCACGTCATGCTCGAGCAGTCGGCAACGCTTTTCGCCCTGGAGTACTGCAACATCCACGGCCAGTGGGACAACTCCGTGGAGGTGCAGATCACACAATAGCGGCAGGCCACGGCACACTCCATGACGAATGATTCGGCAGCCGGTCACGGTTCCGGAGCATTCATCAAGCAGGGCATGGCGCAGGGGGGATGACCGCCTGCGCCTCTGCATACCTGGAGTGCAAAACCCGGTCCCCGACGGAATGCAGTCACACACCACCGTGGCAGGGCCCGACAAACTCCACGAGTGGCGGCATATCGAGATCCCGTTTGTCACTCCACCGGATGAGACGCTGTATCCGAATGATTATTGATCGATTTGGCCGCTGAAAACGTCGTCACCAATAGATGGCACTCAAACATGGGTATTCCGGGCATGAGACCCGATAACACATACAGGAGGCACGAGCAATGCATCACGTCCTTGTAGGCATAGACGGCTCAGAATGGTCGGAGATTGCAGCACGATACGCCCACGATTTCGCAAGCGGCACCGAAGACGACATCCAGGCGGTGGCTGTGCTGCCTGCGAAGGTCATAGAGACGTTGGGCGAACCGCCCCAGGAGCTGGCGTACAGCTCCATTGTGCTCGATGAGGCCGAGGATCTGGGCCGCCGGGCGGTCAACGACTGGTTCCAGGCAACTGACGAGATGTGCGAGGAGCATGACATCTGCTTCGTGAGGAATATCGAAGTCGGCGACCCAATCGAAGAGCTCACCCGCATGTCGCTCGGCGCTCATTTGACGGTTTTGGGATCGCGCGGGGCCAATGCCGACGATGATGACAAAAAGCTCGGCCACATCGCCCGAAGCATCATGGAACGAACGCGCAAGCCGATCATGGTTACCGGTCCACAATACCGGCCCATTCACAGTGTCGTTGTCGGCTTTGACGGCAGCAGCGAAGCGGCCCACGCCGCAGAGATGGCCTTCTCGTTCGCCGAAAACGCCGAACTGGAGATCCACATGGTCACGGGCGCGCCTATGCAGTCGGTCCTCGCCGAAGAGACCGCCTATCTTGTGGAGCTGATGCAGGCTGAAGGCATCAACGCCACCCGCCATATTGTTCCAGGTGATGCGCCGGATGTCATTCTCGACGCCATGGACAGGCTCGACCCTGACCTCATCGCCATCGGCGGGCGGCGGAAGTCTCTCGGGGAGCGAATCCTGTACGGGCGCGCCGCAGAGACCATCTGCGAAGAGGCCTCGGTGCCGGTACTCATGTACCGCTAAACCGCCTGCTGTCTCAAACACAAAACACACACGGCCGTCGGGATCTCACCCGGCGGCTGTTTCATTATCCTCAGGCAATATCCATAAACGTCTCCGCGGCTCAGCGAGCCTTCAGAGTTTGGCAAACGCCCCCAAACATCCCCGTGGCTCGAAGAGCCTTTGGAGTTTGATAAACGACAATCAAACTTCCCCGTGAAAGTCGTCCCTGTAGGGCGCGGACCCGTGCCGCGCCGGATTCTTTTGTCAAAAGAATTTTTTCGTCAAAGAGATTCACAACCGATTCGCCGCTCTGAAACTCTCGTGAGCGACTACTGTAGCAGACTCAAAACACCCACGGCCGCCGGCCCTGAACCGGCGGTCGTTTTCATTGGCGGCCAGAAAATTCTTCAAAAGATGGAACCCACGCACCTCGTGTGTTGTCGAACTATCAGGAATAGTTTGACGTATTTGGGGTCCCCAAATCGCCGCAGAGATGCGAGAAGGGTATTTTCCGGGGATGGCGAAATGCAAAATAGTTGTTAGCTGATCGCCCAAAATAGTTGTACGCGTGGGGAGATTGACATGAGCGATTCTCGAGATGCACGGCAAAAATTGGAGATCGACGACGATGGGCGGCGGAAAATGCCGGAGGAAAATCCTGTGATAGGATCAAATTTGGATCGGAAAATCGCTGTGACTGGTACGGTGGGGGATGTGGCATCAGATTTCATGAATTTTCAGGAGTCAAAACAATTGGCGGACTCCACTGTGACCACAGCCGAGCGGGTCATCGGGGAGGCGGTGGATGTGTGGGGGGCTGACACGGCGATATACTCCATCCTCCAAAATGATGTGGCTGAGTTGCTGGATGAGTGGAATGATCACCTCGCCCCATCCACGAACAATCTGTACCGCCGCCATCTGAGGCAGTGGATTCGCTGGATGACCGAGCACGAGGACATGAACATCAGGCTGTCCCACCGCTGGATCCCGGATGTGCGAGAACCGAAACGGACCGTGGATGTGGTGTCGGATGGGGATTGGGACAAATTCATCTCAGCCGCCGATTCCGAGAGATCATTTTGCAGGATCCGGATGGCGGCGATGTGCAGGCTTCTGCTCGACACTGGACTCCGTCAGGGGGAGTGTCGTTCGCTCGAGGTGTCGCACGTGATGGACGGGCGGATCAGGGTGCTCGGGAAGGGGGCTCGGGAGCGGTTCGTGCACCCGAGCTCCGCGATGTGGGGGCGGTTGACCGATTGGATGGAGTTGTTGGGGGAGGCGGTGGATGAGCTCGGGCGGGACGTGCTGTGGTTGTTCCCGACCGAGGGTGGCAATCAGATGTCAGCGAACACGGTGCGGAGGTGGTTCAACCAGTTTTCTGAGGAGGTTGGCATCGATCCTCCCATACGCCCGCACATGCTCCGATCCACATGGGCCACTAATTGCATCCGGCAGGGCATTCCTCTCCCCACGATCTGCCAGATGGGAGGGTGGGCGTCATCGCAGGTGCTCGAGGATAGATATGTCGCCGCCGCCAATCGGGATCAACTGGAGGATGCCTCTGAGAAATCGATGATCGCTGGTGACGACGGCGATGGGAATGAGAAAAAATCCCGCATCAGACGCCGCTGGGAGTGATTGCATTCACGATATCAACTCGGAGTTGGAGAAGAATTCGCGATGACTTCCGCCATTGTCCTTAGAAGCAGCTGACACCTGCACCGCCAAGGATCATATCCCCCCAAATGCTATCGGTCATTTATTGGTTGGCATTCTCAACACAAGTCCTGCAAGGGGTTGCACAATAGAAATCGGTACCGCGACGCTGATAGAGGATGGTTAAAGCGTCAGAGAATCCTTTGGAGAGCTGGTCGAAGCCGGGGCCGGGAGAAACGATATTGCTGCACATCGAACAAACTGGGGCGTCATCTTCCATCCGGCAGCTGCAAGAATGTCGCAAGACCGAGAGACGCTGCCCGATGCACACCTATTTCAGGTTATCACCGCCGTGCATCATCTCGCCACATGCAGGAGTTCATCGTCCGAACATGCGTTTCATGTCGACCTCTGGGTATGCTCGCACGAGCATCCTGGATAGCCCGTGGTGGCCATCATCGCACATCGTCTCGTGGACCCTGCGGAATTCAGATGTCCGTTTGTCCAGCACTACCCGCTCGAACGCACACCGGACGTCGTCCGACAATTCTTCAGCATTTCCCGGCGACAACTGCCGTGATATGGTGGAAATAGATATATGCTTCGATAGCCGCGACTGTATCTCGCAGTTTTTCAACGCATAAAACTCCCGCAGGGGCTGTATGTCCTCAGGAGTCCATTCCGCACCGGGCATCTGTCTGGCGAGCCGTTTCTGTCTGGCATTCAGCGGCAGAAGGGGCTTCGCTTCGGGCAGCCCATCGGGCAAATCAAATATGTCCCTCTGGGGATCGGTGTACGGGTACCGATGTATGATGCCGTTCGCCAACTGATAGTGGTTGTCGATCCGAGCCCATTCGTAGCATCGCATCAGGTCGATTGCCCGCTGCTGGTGCAGAGACAGTATGATCGCCCGCCGAATCTTCTCCGTCATCCGCGGGCCACCGCTCAACATCTGGCTCATGGCGGACCGTGACGCCCCTGCGATGGAGGCGATGTTCTCCTGGCGTATTCGTTTCCCGGGAGATCGCCACAGCATCTCTTGTATCGGTGTCTCATCCATGGTTCGTTCCCCTTCCTGCTTGGCCACCATTCGTTCCCCCTCGAGGGTCGTTTATCGCGTGCCATCAGTTATATGCCTGTACACAGGAGATCGTCTCGCGAGGGTCACCAAGCACGATGACCCTCGCGGGTGCGGATGTCAGAGCACGTCCTCGCGTTTCATCCCGCGGATCTCGAACCAGCCGGTGATGTGCTGTACCATCGATCGTCCCATCACCAATAGCAGTTCCAAGAGGTCCTCGGCTGCATCCGGGCCGTCGCTCTTTACGTTCGTCGTGATCTCGCCGGATTCGTCCAGCGATCCCACCCAGGCGACCTCGATATCCCGATTGGCGTAACGGGAGGGACGAACCCGCCCACATCGTCCTCGATCACCTTGTCAGGTACCCAGGACCGTTCGATGGCATCCTGACTCATCAACCGATTCTCCATCTAGGCCGCGTCTACTCCTGCGGTGGGATTGCTCGTCTCTCCGATCCCGGATCTGAACTCGAAATGGTAGCGGTCCGCGGACCACGCCCCAATCGTGTCCGAGTGGGAACACCTGATGGTGATCTTCTCATCAACGGCATTCGATTTTCTGGTCTTCATCTGTCGCTTCCCTCTTCGTGATGTGATATTCGGTTCGGAAACGCGATCGGCAGGATCGTGAGTCGGGTCTCGCCATCGATTTGTTGGATTATCGGCAGGGACAGGTCGGGCGGCGTTCCCCTGCCAGCCACGCGATAGATGAGATTGACAACTTCCTGTTCCGTCAGGACGTCGCCCATCATATCATCCACATCCGCGTGTTCGTTCGCATCGATCACGGTGGATGACTCACGTTGGGAGTCCTCGCGAAGCGTGACCAGCGGCAGTTCCGCCAATGTCGCCAGCCTTTCGGCGACGTCACAGTACTCATGCTCGAGGTCGTCCACGGCGATGTGGAACATCGCCAACGGCTCGCCCCAGTGCGACGCGATCAACACGGCAGGTCCGTGGTCGTTTATGTCCTGGTAGTCTTCGTCGTACTTTTTCAGATCCGTCATCTGTCTTCCTCCTCTTGGGATGTTTTGTAGTGTGCGTCGTACGGCTGATGGTCAAGCGTCGTCGGGCTTCGACCCCGTCACGAACTTCTTGATGACGGTCAGACTCTGCGGATTTCGCTCGTAACGGACCCGAGTGTTGATCACTTTGTCGTAAAGTTGATCATCGTTATCCAGGTCCTCGAACGGAACCTCGCACGGCCATATCATAGTGAATCACTTCCCAGGAACTCCTCGGCACGCTCATTGATTATGTCGGCACCGAGTTCGTTCAGCTCCCCTGCACATAGCCCATCATCCAGATCATGGATCACATGATCGATCTCCTCGACCGCCAGATCATCGATCTCATCTGGGTATTCGGGCGGCGGGATCACGTCGATCAGGTTCTCGGGGAAAGTGTCGTCGGCGTCCTCGTCGAATTCGATGTTCCAGAGAACCGGGCGATGACGCCCCCGCCGGCGGCGGCAGTGCCGGTTGCACCAGCGGTTGGGATCCACGTATTCAGCCACCGCATCGCTGGAGTCGAAATACCGGAACTCATCCCATCGATCGTGCGGGATGTCAATGCCGTCGGCGAACCCCACGTCGATCAGGTCCTGTGCCAATGTTTTGGCCCACGTCCCTCGAATGACGATCGTACCCGTCAGGGTCTTCGGTCTTTGTCTCGTTGTCATGTCAACTTCTCCTTTCAGATCATCAACGGTATTCTGTTTCTGGTCGGTCTGATGCTGAGCGTTTTCGGCTTTCATCGGTCGCCCCGCGTGTAAACTGTTTTTGTGTTCTCAACGATCTTCATTACCGTCGCTCCATTCATGATTTTTCGGCCCGAGGTTGCGGTGCCGTTTTTGATGTCGATATATCCTACGTCGAGATTTGCCTGCCCGTAAAGCATCCTGACATGTTGTCGAAAAGAACAGCTATAAATCGCCCACAGATAGCACCCAGGGGGCCTGCGGCGATTTTCGGTTTTGAAAATATCATCCACGGTTTGCTCAACATGAAGCCGATTTTGGAGGCTAAGGACGCACATTGCCAATATGAGCGGCTCATTCATCGCTCGTGGACCCCCTCCAGCATCAACCCAACCGCAAGTGCGATGGGCCGTGCCATCTGGCGGCATCGCACTTGCAGTCTCGCCGATGCTAACGGCGATCAATCCTGATCTTCCGCCGTCGCATCTTAGGCTAGCCCGTCTGTATTCAGTTGCCGATCTATCCGTCCGAATCGGAACCACCATCCAGTACCCACTCAATGAGTTCGTGGGGTCTTGCGACCTGCATCGCGGGATACTTTCCCGCCCCTGATGTGCCTGGCTCCCAGTCACTCTCGGATGTGTCCGCGATTTCTGCCTCCGGGACCCACTGGGCTAGCCTGGCCGGTAGGTGCCATGAAAACCTGTAGCCCTGTATCTCGAACCGAAAGCAGAGAGATGGTTCGTATGGGGTGGATCGGGACATGCCGGCCCACCCGCAGCGTTTGCATCCCCTGCCATCGCAGTGCTTACAGTTCCGCTGCTGGCCCCCGATCCTGTGCCGGTGGATGACACGGGCGTAGCCCTCGGCCCAGAGATGCATGATAAAGCGATCCTTGAGTCGGTAGATCCGGCGAGCCTCTTGCCCGTCTGCTCTCTTTGCGTATGCGTTCAAGCTGGACATCGCCCTCGCAGCGTCAAGAAGTGCGTCAGTCCGGCTCATGTATCGCCGGCGGAAGCTCTTATGCAGCATCCGCCTTCTCCCCTCGTTATACGTTTGATCTCGGTGTCTGGTCGCAGTATTCATCATGTGGCTCCCTTCTGTGGTGGACACTGGTCCACGTGTTGTGTGATACGGTGGCCGAGAAGACCAGATGATCCCCCGGCCACCGGGTTTCGCCAGCCTCCTAGCTAACGTACTCGCCGTCCCTGTCCATAATGAAGGAACGGGTTTCGTCGTTCACGTCAACCGTCACGGGCTTGGAATGACGCATGGAAGAAGGTTCAACGCCCTCCTCGGACAACTCGGCAATAATCAGACGTGCCTCAGTTTTCGCCACGGTGAGTACCCCGAGCATGTAGTAGTGTGCCCGCTTGGTGCTACCATGGGTCGTCAGGAATCGGGTACCTGACATTGGCATCCATTCCCATGCCGGTTGGTCGTGGTATTCGACGATGCTGGTGGGATCAGCTTCGATTGTTTCGAAGGGTACGAGTATGTTCTCGCACCACGTGTAAAGGTTGCACTTGGCACCAACGTATCGATGCCTCGGGCAGTACTCTCGGATCTCCTCCAAGACTTCGAGGAGATGTTGCATATTGTCCGAAAAGGTGTTGCTGGTCATCTTTAACAGTCTCGTTTCTGGCCTTTCGGCCGGTTTAATGTTGCGACGGCGGCCAGTCGAATCGCATCAGTTGGACCTGAGGGACTGGCTGCCGTCGGCCCTCATTACAAGGGAGGGCTGACTGGTCTAGTCTCAGACCGGGGATCGCCTCAAGCCCAATCGTGTTATGGGGCATTGTGGTTCTGGCTCAGGGATCGCTCGATTTGTTTTTCCACTGGAAATTGATTTTTGTCACCACTTCCCATTGTGTGTGTCTCGACATTTGTCGGCAGACGGGCCCATATTTGCGTCCTATCAGTGCCTCGGTCCGAAACTCTCACCCTCAATTTAATATTTCCCCGATTTTGGGTCGCCGTCAAGGAGGTCAACACATGTTTGTGCTGATCACACCCTCTGATCTGTCCACAGACAGCCGCCACGGGCCCATGCAGCGATGTTCGGGCCCGCGAAAATTATTTACGGTTCGCTCAACATGAGCTCGG
>JAWODS010000012.1:0-3474 GCA_046483205.1 Armatimonadota bacterium
GCCGGCGACCGCGAGACGCTGTTTCATGTATTCTACGCGGCAGGCGGATCAGGACAGCCTGCCGTGCAGGTGCGTGAGGTCAACGACAACGTGGCGGTCAGCCGGGGGGCTCTGAATCTCATTGCCGGGACCGGCAGCTTTGAAATGGGTGACTTCTCTGTGAATGCGCGGCACTTCATTGTCGGGCCCGAGACGGTCCTGCTAATCGGAGCCACCAAATTCGCGGGGACAGGGGTAACACTCACTGCCGATACGCCCTTCAACCTGAGTGCACAGGCCACCGAAGGCGCAATCGTCATCGAGGTCGCGACGGAAACCACCATCGGCATCACTGCCGCCCGTGGTGTGATGAGGGCTGAGCGAACCCTCGAGCCGGGTACACACACACTACCCGCTAACACGGCGGATCTCTTCACGCACCTGCAGGCGGCACACGAATCCGCGTGGGCGAACACTTCCGACGAGACGGTTGGGGAACAGGCAAGAGAGACCTCAGGCTTCAATCCGGGTGCGACCGTCGAGCTGTCGTCGCAGGTTGTAGTGGTGGAGACGGCGGATATGGACGGCGATGGCGAAGACGAGCTCCTGGCGGGATGTGACGATGGCACGCTGGTGGCCCTGAAGCAGGATGGGAATGAGCTGTGGCGTCACCAGTTCGAGGGCCGGGTCAATGCCCTGGACGGCGTTGACATTGACGGTGACGGCAAGGCGGAGATAGCGGTCGGTGCCGATGACGAACACGCCCACCTGCTGGCCGGAGACGGAAACGAAATCTGGAACTATCACGTCCCGCCGTACTTTTCCAACGGTGGCGGCCCCGGACATGTGACGGCTATCCACGCGGCGGATTTTGACGGGGACGGCTCGCCCGATATCGCCATCGGATCCGAAAATACCCACTGCTACGTGCTGAATGCCGGCGGCGAGCTGAAAGTGTCTGATGATGAACCCTGGCAGTTCCGCTATAAGCACACGGTGTATGAGCTGGATGCGGCGGATGTCAACGGTGACGGTCACCTGGAGCTGCTGGCGGGCTACCAGTACCCGGCACGCTGGATCATAGACTTCACTGCAACGGGTGATCGGCGGGCCCAGCATCTCCCGGGCGCCAAAGCGGGCAGCAGCGACGTCGCTATGGCCGACCTGGAAGGCGACGGAGTTTTCGAGGGCATCTACGCGGAAAGTGATGGTGCGCTCAGGGCCGCCCGGCAGGCGGAGAAAGGTGACAGCGCGGAGGTCCTCTGGGAGACATTTGTGGGCGATGACGCCATTGGAGCAATCGTGTGCGGCAATTTTGACGACGATCCCGCCGAGGAAATCGTCGTCGCCTCACACAGCGGCTTCGTCGGGCTGGTCGAATCCGACGGAGTGCCGGCCTGGGTGCGGTATGCCGGGAATGCAGTCACCGATATCACCGCTATTTCTCGCGAGGGTGAGATGCCCGTCCTCCTGCGAAGCTCTGAAGACGGATCGGTGGCGGCCTACACTGCCGCCGGTCATGAGACTGCCTGGTGGCAGGTTGGGGAGCCGGTGGAGCAGGTTGAAGCGATATCCGGCACGGTTGTGGCGGTCACAGGCAGTTCGCTGAGATTCGCCGAATACGCCCCATAATCGCACACACAAACGAAATACGAAAGAACCCGCCTCAGAAGCGTCGGGGGCGGGTTCATCAATTCTGCAGGCCGCACTGGAGAAAATCTGTCAGCTATTCCTCCATCGCCGAATCGCCGATCTCCCACTGGAATGAGGAGCCGTTCTCCCGGGCTTTCTCCACAAGGCCGTCCACCTGCTCTGTGAGCAAACTGCGGACATTGTGTGCGTTGTTGCCCTCAACGATCACTCTGGAGATCTTATTGTCCCAGTCCGGGCGATGGCGGCATTTTTCCATGAGAAGAATGCCGTTTTGGACCGGATTATTAATCCAGAACAGGTTGTCATATATGTGTCCCACGTCGAGGTCGGAAATGCCGATCAACGCCCCGTCGGGGTCCTGCTGGTATCGGAGGATGCAGTCGTGGATACTGACACTGCGGGAGTTAAAGCCGATTTCAATCATGTTAGCCGGGCTTTCGGCCTCAAAATGCTTGCTGTCGAGGTAGCCGTCGCCCTCGAAGTAGCTGTCTGAAATGCTGAAACCCTTCACATTCCGCAGCATCACGGCGCTTTGTGCGCAGTGTTCGAAGCCGCAGCCGTTAATGCGAGATCCGTGGCCGCCGTGGATGAGTGCGCCGACTTTGCAGCGCCCAAAGTAGCAGTCGCGGATGACGGCGTTGTTGTAGTGCGCATAGCCGTAAAAGCCCGCTTCATAGCACCAGCGTATGAATGAGTTCAGAAAGCGGCTGGTCCATCCCTCGGTATAGATCCCGTACTGCCTGGCGCCCGAGATGCGGCAGCTGTCGAGCTTGAAGTTATTGTGCCACTTCAGATTCAGCGTGATTTTCCCACCCGTCAGCATGATGTGCTCAAGCTGCCCGTACGCCGCGCCGTTCTCATAGGTCTCGCCGGTCCAGTCAACACAGTTTTCGGTCTCAACCATCTGGCGGATGACGGAGTGGTACATCCCGTCACCGTAAATGCGCGGCTCCTTGTACCAGCCGCCGTTTGGACGCTGAACCGGCCGGAGAGTGATTGCCTTTCGAATGCTGTATTCCCCGCCCGGCACGTACAACGCCCGCTGTTGGTCTTTTGCCTTTGCGATGGCCTCCTGAAAAGCCGGCTGCCAGTCCTCCCGGTCGGTGCCGACTTCAAGTGCATGTTGTTCGAAATCGAGGATATTGACGGGGCCTCGCTCACCCTGTGCAAGAACCGCGGCCGCGCAGACAAAGACCATTGCTGCTGCTGTGACAAAACATGCTGCTTTCATCATGTTTCTTCTCCCATGTGCAGGATCGATTGTGTGAGTTACTGCGTGGTATATGAGCGCTGTGGCAGCACAGCGACGATCAGTGTCGCTCGATATAAACGTAATATGCGCCCCGTTCCTCATCGTCGTCGTTGATAAACCACGCGTCGAGATCGGCGCGTCCGGGTTGCAAATCGGCCTCAAAAGTCACAGATTCGGCCCCTTCGGGGACTTCCGTGGTGGCCTCGAAATGCCCCACCGAAAGCCTTGCCCGTGACGGGTGTATCGCGCTGCTTTCCATCTCCTGCAATTCCGCATCAATTGGCAGTCCCAGTTCTTTCGGCCAGCGCTGCAGTTCAAACGTATAGTGCCCCGCCTTTTCGACCTCCACCGCCCACCGGCCCGTGGAGCGCTGTGCGGCGCGGATGTGAGGCTGATTCCAGGCCACATCGCCCATCACATCCATGGCATTGAGGCGAGTCGGATTTTCCTCGTCGGCGCCGATGCTGATGGGGCAGTACTCATCAAGCAGCGGCCGTACCTCATTCCAGCGCTCTTCGTGAGCCAGGCGCAGCCTGCGCACGACGTCGGGATAATGCTCCGCGACATCTATTGTTTGTCCGGGGTCTGAC
>JAWODS010000032.1:0-5939 GCA_046483205.1 Armatimonadota bacterium
TACCGCAGCGCGCTTCGCCATCTTCATGCACAAATCAGCGGTTCCACCGATGCCCACCCCCACGATTGCGGGAGGGCAGATTTTGCCGGCGTAGCAGCCGCCGATAATCGAGTCGGCGACAAACTTCGAAATACCCCGCACTCCGTCGGCGGGAAAGAGCATGCGGTAAAAGGTGCCGAAAATCTCAGATCCGCCACCCTTCGGCGCGGCGACGATATCAAGCTCTCCGCCGTCTCCTTTGAAGCTCAGATCCACCAGCGGCATTCCGGGCCCGATGTTGTCACCGGGATTTTCTCGGGTCAGTGGATCCACCATTGTGGGGCGCAGGAAGCTGTTCTGTGTCGCCCGGCGGGTGGCTGCTTCGGCCGCCTGCTGAAGTGCTTCAAATCCGCCCTCGATCTTTGTGCTGCTGCCCGCTGTGATGAAATACAGTGGAAAGCCGGTGTCGCCACACAGAAGTCCTTCACCCTCCTGTGCCAGGCGGAAATTCTCCAGGCTCACCCTCAGATGCTCCTGTGCCAGCGGGTCGGTCTCTTCTGCGAGAGCGGCGTCAAGTGCGTCATCGATATCCGGCGGCAGCCGCGTCGCCGCCCGGCACATCGCCTCATACATGGCCTGTTCAACCGTTGAAATTGCGATCATGGGATTTCATATCATCTCC
Organism: Armatimonadota bacterium; assembly: GCA_046483205.1. Lineage (GTDB taxonomy): Bacteria > Armatimonadota > Zipacnadia > Zipacnadales > UBA11051 > JBKHJK01. The sequence goes on from JAWODS010000032.1 coordinate 662, forward strand.
TGCGATTTCGTTGGCCCAATATTCCTTCCACGTCACGGGCCAGATTCCCTTCGCGGGCTAATATTGCAGGATGACGCGGGCACGACCGAGAATTAACCAATAGAAATACAATCTTGACCGGCGGCATGTGCCGGGCATTGGAAGGAGATGTTTTGATATGGTCCGTGTCGGCCTTGTTGGTATGGGCTTCATGGGACAGCAGCATTTCAACATCTACCGGGACCTCGACAATGTGGAGCTTGTGGCGGTGTGTGACAAAGATCCTGAGCGGGTGGCGGAAACCGCCCCAAGCATTGGTGGAAACATCGGTGAAGCGACCGAGCTGGACCTGAGCGATTACAGCCGCTATGTCTGCATGGATGACATGCTCGATCAGGAGGAGCTTGATTGTGTTGACCTGTGCACGCCCACCTTCCTGCATTCAGAAATGACGCTGGCGGCGCTTGAGGCCGGCTGCAATGCAGTGTGCGAAAAGCCAATGGCCCGCACCGTGGACCAGTGTGATGAGATGATCGCCGCAGCCAGGTCCAACGACAGGATGCTGTTTGTCGCCCAGTGCATCCGCTTCTGGCCGGAATATGAAGTGCTTGCGCAAATGATTGAAAACGGCGATCTGGGACGAATTCTCTCCGCGCGCTTCATCCGCCAGTCGCCCACACCGACCTGGGCGTCCGATGGCTGGCTGATGAATCCGGAGCTGAGCGGTGGAGCCATGCTCGATCTGCACATTCACGACGTTGATTATATCCTCTCGGTGTTCGGCAAACCTGCGGGCGTACAGTGCAATGCAGCCAACCTGGTGACCGAAGGCGATGCGGTGGATCACGTCCAGACACAGTATCTGTATGACGATTTTGTATGCACCGCACTGGGTGGCTGGGTGTATCCAGAAAGCTACCCCTTCAACATGGCCTTTGAGGTGCTGGGAGAGAAGGGCGTGCTGGAGTTTTCGGTCAATAACGATCCGATGCTGCAGTTTTACCCCTTCGATGGCGAGCCCGTGACACCGGACTATGAGCCGGGCACCGGCTACGAGCGGGAGCTTGCGTACTTCATGGAGTGCATCGACACCGGTGAGGCCCCCGACCGCATTACGCCCGAAGATGCACGGGATTCTGTGCGCATGATCATGGCGGAGATTGAATCGGTCAACAGCGGCGAGCAGGTTGACGTGTGGTGATTTGACAGCGTGGCGCAAGTGCCCGGGAAAGCCGCCGAAACGCAAAACAATGAAAAAAGGGTGAACACTCGTATGAAGCGTCGTTATGTGCTTTTTGCACTGATCGCAGTCGTAGTGGTAGGTGTGGCCGGCTGCAGCAGTTCGGATTCTCCCTGCTGCCAGGACTGCAACACGGACGCCGACGTGCAGAATATCAACTCTGCACAACTGCAGGCAATGATGGCCGATGGTCAGCCCCTCATCCTGGCCGATGTGCGGACACAGGAGGAATACGATGCCGGACATATCCCCGGCAGCCTGCATCTGCCGCTTGATGAGATTGCCCGGTGGTCACAAACGCTGGACCCCGATACCCGTATCTGCTGCATCTGCGCCTCCGGTGGACGAAGCGCCACAGCGGCTGATGCTCTCGTGGACGGTGGCTTTTCCGATGTCTATAACCTCGCCGGCGGTATGGATGACTGGACCGGCGAGGTGGATAACACGCCGGAGGAATAGCGCTCTCGAGTTTTTAGGCATTTTTCCTGCGCTTCTCCCAGCATTTCCGGGGGGAGCGTTTTTTATTGGATGTTCAAAATTGCTGGATGCAATGTCGGCCGGTCAAATGTCACAGCTTCACACCCTGACACACTATTAAGATATGACCCCTGATCTTCACAAAAGCACTGCGAGATTTAACACTGTAATAAACCCACCATCACACCTTTTTCTTATAATAACACGTGAAGATTTGCTGCCACAGCCGACACCTCACACACATTCACACCCGGAGGGACAGCCTCAATGTATTTGCACACGTTCATGGAGGTCGGCACACGTCCGAATCTGGACGGGAATATCGCGCCTGATGAGCAGTTTCTGACATGGAATAGAGGCATGTATGATGTGCGCGCACCCCGCACATCCCGCTCCATCACTGCACCCGACACGCTCTCGCGGAAGAACCTTCTGCCCTGGCTGCGAGGTGGGGCAGCGTGTCTGAAGATCATCATCTTGGTGATGGGACTGCTGGCGCTTATAACCCTCAGCGCTCAAACCATGCAGCGGCCCGTCATGTGTGTCATACAGGTGGAGGGCCGATCCATGGTACCGACGCTTCGGGATCGTCAGCAGGCGGTTTTCGCACGTATTCCCTGGCGCGTCGGAAGTGTTGTCCTGGCGGATGTGGCCGAGGATGAACCGATCATCAAGCGCGTCGCCGCCAAGACCTCAGATGGCGTCTTACTGATGGGCGATAACCAGTGGGTTTCAAAGAATTACCTTGTATCACCCGACGATATCCTCGCTGTTCTGGTCTGCCATATGCCGTTTTCAACGCCCCAGATTTTCCTTCAACATCGTTTGTGGCCTGAATTCAGCACCCCGATCCGACGAAACCCCAGTTCACTGCAGACACGTGCACCCAGTAGCCCGGAGCACTGACGACCATGCGGTGATGTCCGGGCACCATTGCAGCACCTGTCATATCCATCCACATCCCCCTCAGCAGGGGCAGGATCTCCTCCCTGGGTCCTGCCTCACTTTTTGTGTATCTACAGAGTTGAAAGGGCATGAAGGCGCCTCCGGCGAATAGACCATCTGCAGGCCATAACTGATGCTGGAGTGATGGTGATGGTATTTCGATTCGGGCTGTGTGCTGTAGCACTGCTGCTTGCCGCTTCATACCTTCTTGCGTTTAGTGTCAGCAGTTCCGAGCAGCCGGCCGGACATCCGCCACAAACACCCCCTGACGGTGACACTGTCTCCACCAACCCTCCGTCAATGATCTGGCGGTATGACGAGCGGGCGGCATCATATATCCTCGAAATGTCACAGGATGAGGATTTCGGCGGGGATGTGATTCGCGTTGAAGATATTGACATGCCGTTTTACAACCACGACGCGACGCTCTCCCCCGGCACGTGGTACTGGCGCTATTACGTCACCACTGCCGACGCGGAGACGTCAGAGCCCTCTGTGGTGAAAAGCTTCATTGTCCCGGAAGGCGCCGTCGAGCTGCCGGTGCCGACGACGGAGGACCTGCTGGCCTCCCTGCCGGATCATCCGCGCGTGTATGTTACGCCCGACACGCTGGACGAATTTCGGGCGCGTCGCCTCGGCCCGGCCAAACGACCGTGGGAAGCCATCAAGTACTCCGCTGACAGCTATGTTGACACGGAACCGAAGATGCCGGAGCTTCAAGACGTCCCGGATGATCTGCCGGACACCCGCAAGCAGGTTTTCTACCTCAAAGATGGCGAGCCGTTCGTGCCCAAAGGCTACGGGTGGCGCGATCTGAATGGCGACGCCACGAGGGCAAACGTTCTTTCTCTGGCGTACCTGGTAAGCGGGGATGAAAAGTACGCGGAGACGGCCCGGACATACCTGAACTTCATCGCCCCGTTCCGGATGGATTACCACCTCGAGGACCGCGGCCAGCACGACACCGTGGTCTATAACTACGAAAACGGCCTGGAGTACGCCGCGCTGACCTATGACCGGATCTATGATCTACTTTCAGAAGATGAAAAGCAGGCGATACTGGAGCATATCGAATATCACTGCGACAATGCCTACAAATGGACGCACGACAGGGGCAAGCTGCACCTGAACTACCAGAATTCCCACGGCCAGCAGTGCATGCACGCCCTGTGCACGACGGTTATGGCGATCGCCGGCGATTCCGAGCGAGCCGACGAATGGTTCGACTGGCTGGTACGGCAGTACGCCAACCGCCTCGCCTGGGGAGCCGAAGACGGTGGCTACACCGAGGGCCAGACCTACAGCCATAAGTATCGCATGATCCTCGATGCGCTGCTGGCGATCCGCACGGCCACGGGCATCGATATATTCCAGAAGCCGCGCGTCAGAAACTCCGGCGATTTCTGGCTCTATTGCATGTCGCTGAACTACTGGTACAACCACTGGGGCGACGTCTATTCGCTGATAATGCCGATGTATGGCAATAACTCGGAGGCAGTGATTGCGAATATCATCGCCGCCCGCACAGACAACCGCCACCTCAAATGGTATTCGCAGGAGACGGTGGCGGATCCGTCTTCTCAGCCGTACTGGTACATCTCGGAGACGGATCTGCAGCCCAAACCGCCCGTGGACATCGCCCAGGGTCGCCTGTTCCCGGATGTCGGCCAGCTCGCGGCGTACGACCGGTTCTACGACCACACGGGCAACCGCATCTTCTTCCGCTCCAGCCCCTGGGGCGGCCACAGCCACGCCCATGCCGACCAGAACGGCTTCATCATTCATACCGGCGGCGAAATCATGGCGTGTGACGCCGGATACTACACACACTACGGCGACGATTATCACCGCCACTTCAGTGTCACCACCATGGCGCACAACTCGCTGCTGGTTAACGGCGAAGGCCAGCCCAAGAGCATCACCTCGAAGGGCGAAATTACCGGGATGTTCAACACGCCCACCTACTGCTCGTTTGTGGGGGAGGCCGCGGACGCCTACGCCGGAAAGCTGGATGTCTTCGACCGGATCATAGTTTTCATCCGCCCCGATATTTTCGTCTGCTACGACGAGCTTGAAGCGCCGGAGTCTTCGGAGTTCTCCTGGCTCTTCCATTCATTTGAAGCCGCTGATATTGACGAAGACGCCCGCGAGATGGTGGTAAAGCAGCAGGACCAGCGACTGAGAGTCCGGCACCTGGCTCCCGGGGCGATAACCTACGAGCAGAGCAATGAGCGCCCGTACCCGATGCTCACCAGAAAGTGGTGCCGCTTCACCGATAATTGTCCACAGCAGTACACCATCAAAGCCAACACTGCTGCCGCCGAGCAGGAGCGCATTCTCACCCTCATGGATGCCTATGACGTCAAAGAGGGCTCATCGGTCAGTGATGTCGAGCAGTTCGGAGACGACAATTACACAGGCCTACGCTTTCACAGGCACGGGACTACCGAACGAGTGATATGCCAGAAACGTAATCCGGGACGCATCACGGCTGATGGTGACATCGAAACCGATGCGCGAGTCACCTCGGTGGCACAGCGAGATGAAAGCGTGAGCCGGTGGATGCTCTACCAGGGATCGCCGAGGATGATTACGTCCTGCACCTGGCGCCGAGGATTGACACGCCCCTGCTTTACA
>JAWODS010000043.1:0-8708 GCA_046483205.1 Armatimonadota bacterium
CGGAATCGAACAGCGCCCACCGCATCGATCTCATGTCCAGAATACTGGGGATACTGGTTTTTGTGGCGGGTATCGTCATGATTATCATGGTCTTCGTATGGGCCCACGACCTGGTTGTGAGCATTGATGCCGGCATGCTCACAACCAGGTCGTGGGCCCATACGAAGACCATGATAATCATGACGATACCCGCCACAAAAACCAGTATCCCCAGTATTCTGGACATGAGATCGATGCGGTGGGCGCTGTTCGATTCCGCCGCGCCGTTGGTCAAGTTTATCACTCCTGGTGAAATGGTAACCGGAAGTATAACATACGCTGCTACGGTGGTGCAATCACCCGCACTGCACCCCAAGCCCCATTATTGGCCGGGCACATATACCGTCACTATTATTCTTCGTGAGCCCGCAGAGGCCCTTTGTTGGGCGGCGGCGATGGAGGTTTGTAATGCCACAACCGAGAAACACAACGGCAGTGTCACGAAGAACCAGGGAGCGTGTTACTTATGGACCTTTCCCGCATATCAACATGTACGTATCCACTGCGTGAAGAAGAGATTGACGTCGCCCTGAAAACCGTCGCCGAAGCGGGATTTCAGAAGGCCGACGTCTGGGGCCGGATGCCGCATTTTTCGGAGGACCAGTTTTTGTGCGACTGGGAGCAGCTCGCCCGGCTTTCCGAGGAGCTGGGAGTGCAGGTCGCCAATCTCGGCACCTATCCCGGCCGCTTCTTCATCGCCGAGACCGAGCAGCAGCGGCAGGCGGAGCTGGGCAAGATGCAGGCCGCCATCGAAGCCGCCTCTTACTTCGGCTCACGATCCATCCGCGTCATGCCCGGACACGGCGAGGACCCCTCCATCGTCGAGAAAGTCACTCCGTACTTCATCGAATCCGCCCGATACGCCAAATCCAAGGGCGTCTATCTGGGGATGGAGAATCACGCCGGCTCGATTGCAGGGGATCCCGAACTGGCGCTGCACTTGTGCGAGAACGTCGGCAACGACCATTTCGGGGTGCTGTATGAGCCGTGCAACCTGATGGCGGGAGGGCAGGATTATAAGGAAGCGCTTGACGTCTTCGGCGACCGGGTGGTGCACTGCCACATCAAGGATGGCCACCGGGTTGACGATTCCTTCAGCCGCGTGCACCTGGGTGACGGCGATGTTGATTTCGTATGGTGTGTGCAGCAGCTTGAGGCCGCCGGATATGACGGCGATTACGCCCTGGAGTACGAGGTCACCGAAATCGAGCCGGTTTCCACTGGCCTGCCCAAATGGCTGGAGACCTTCACGGAGGCCCTCGGGTAGTGGGCGACGCCGTCCCGTAAAGAGACTGCGGCGCTGTTTGCTCCTCGTGGAGTTTCTGGTTGTGTACAAGCCCCAAAAGGCGGCGTTTGTCCGTCGTGGAGTTTCTGGCCATATAGAAACTCCAAAAGACAGCGCCGTGTGCTGGCTCTATTGCATGTGTTCGGAGAAGAAATCCCACACCCGGGCGGCGTAGAACCGGTGGCCCTCTTCGCCGACGTACAGCTCCAGGTTGTCTTCGGCGCCGAAGTCTGCGTACACCGCCTGAAGCTTCTCGTAGGCCTCGCGCACGCCCTCGATGGGGAAGATTGTGTCCTCTTTGCCGGCGATTATGTGCATCGGGCGGGGTGCGATGAGGCCGGCGACATCATACATTTCGCACAAATCCAGCATCCCCGGCGCGTAGTTGCACGTGCAGTGGCTCATGGCGAGGATGGAAGCCCTGAAGGTGCAGAAATAACAGCTCGGTGCGGCCTGGGTGAAACGCTCATCCACCGCCGCCGAAAACAGCGTCCCGGTGCCGCCGCCGGACTGGCCGGTGACGAGGATATTGTTGCTGTCAACGCTGTCGAGCCCGTCCAGATAGTCATACCAGCACATGCTGTCCAAAACGCGCATTCCCAGAAGCGTTTTTCTGGCCATCAATGCGCGCTGCGAAAGTTGCTGGCAGCTGTTGCCCCGGTCGGCGTCAAGGTCATCTTGAAGCATAAGCTCTCCGAAGCCGCGCATGTCCGGGGCGATAGCGATGTATCCATGACGGGCCGCCTGGACCGCATAGTCGCGCTCGCCCTGGATCTGCACCTCGCGTCCCTTCACATCCTGCTCGAATCCCGCCGGGATCACCTTGCCCGGGCCATGACCGTGCAGGCACAGGATGGCGGGTGCAGGCTCATCGAGTTCATGGGGAACCAGCTTGAAAGCCGGGACAACGACACCGTCGGCGCTTTTCAGGCGGATGTAATAGCGGGTGTAATCCCCCATATCGCGGCTGCTGATTTCCTCGGCCTGTGGCACATAATCGTCCGGATATCCCACCGCCAGCAGATCAGTCAGCTCCGTGCGGAGGGTCGTCTGCCACTCTTCGACGGTTCCCTCGAAATTTTCGTACGTCATGCGGGTTTCGGCGCTGTCAACAATTTCGTCAATGCGATTGTGCAGAGTTTCGTTCACATTGATCATGACAAAGTCTCCTGTCCGGGCGAGATTTTGGGCCAGTTTCCTGCTGCGGCCAGCATTGTCCTTCTCTGCGGACAACCCAGGGGGTTTTTGTGGATTGAAAGCATGATCGTGTGATATACTACAAAGGTGAGCAACACACTTATCGGACTGGAGGAGATTGGGAAATGAGAAGGACTGGTTTTACACTTATCGAGTTGTTGGTCGTGATCGCGATCATCGCGATTCTGGCAGCGATTCTGTTCCCCGTTTTTGCGCGGGCTCGTGAGAAGGCACGGCAGACCTCGTGTCTGAACAATGTCAAGCAACTGAACCTTGCTTTGCAGATGTACGCACAGGACTATGACGAAAACATCACCTACGCGTGGTACGATGCTCCGGACAATTCAACCTGGTGGGAGAAGCTGGAACCGTACTCCAAGAACAAGCAAATCTGGGTATGTCCCAGCAAGAGTTTCGGACACGCTACGTCATCCAACCCGTATCCGGATCCCATCGGCTATGGTTGGAACTACAACAACATGCCGTATCGGACGAACTACCCCACCGGTCGCACCGCGCTGGCTGAATGGGACTATCCGTCGGAGGTCCTCGTGTTCGCCTGTAACGCAGAGAACGCGTCCAACCGCTATATCTACGCCTACACCGACTATCCCAGCCGGTGGCCTGACAACGGCTCCAACATCGGCATGGTCCACAACGAGGGCACGAACATCGGCTTCCTTGACGGCCACGCCAAGTGGATGAGCGTCACCGCCCTGATGCGCAACGACACCGAAGGGCAGCGCCTGTGGGGCGAGATTCACTAAGCAGCCTCACCCGGTCACCTGCACAGTTACATCGGCGCCACCACATTTCTGGTGGCGTCTTTTTTTTTGCAGGTAACGGCCGCGCACAGATAGAATAGGGACTTTATGTGGATAAGGTATGATCTTTCTCAGCTACGGAGGAGAACGCATTATGAGCAAACGCACAAACGGCTTCACACTTATCGAGCTGCTTGTTGTGATCGCCATTATCGCCATACTTGCGGCTATCCTGTTCCCGGTATTTGCACGGGCGCGGGAGAAGGCCCGGCAAACCTCGTGCCTGTCCAACGTCAAGCAGCTCAGCCTGGGTGTACAGATGTACCTGCAGGATTTCGATGAGACGCTGCCGTTCGCACACCTGTACACCACCGGCACCCCGGATCATAACGAATTCTCCGGGCTGAGCCGGAACTTCCTGTACTGGATGGACCTGATCAAGCCGTACGTGAAGAACAAACAGTTTTACAACTGCCCCAGCACTTCAAACCAGTGGTGCAGCTACGGGTACAACATCCAGTGTGGATATTACAATAACGACGGCCCCGGCGCCTCACACCCGGAGCGAACCGGTCCGATGTACCGTGGTGTCAATATGTCGGAGTTTAACAAGCCGGCCGAATTCGTGTTGATGGCCGATTCTACAGCACATTCGTCGTACTACGAAGTCTGGAACGGCATCTGGACGAATCCCGACAACGCGTATTATGACACCATGTGGCCCGCGACGCATAACGACGGTGTGAATGTCGGGTTCGTGGACGGACACGCCAAGTGGCTCACGCGCAACGCATTCATGGCTGTCAGCTACGGAGGATCGGTGTACTGGTTCCAGGGCGAAGACAATTGACAGTGAGCCCGTATCGGTATCCACTGACAGGTCCGTTTCGGCGGGCCTGTCTTTCTTTTTGGGAGGGTACCTCGACCTCGCTGGCGAAATATTGAGAAACTCTATCCTGTCATGGAGGCCGCCCATGGACCGAAAGACCCGTTCGCTGTCTTTCATCTGCGTCATCACTGTATTGAGTCTGGCGTGCAGTTGTGTGGCTCAGATAGATACACCGCTGATACACGACCCGCAGGCCAATCTTGCCCGGGGGTGTGAAACCGAAGCCTCATCATCAGCGACTCCGCCGGGTGGGAAGTACTGGAGTGATAAGCTCACTGACGGAGATTTCGAGAACGCCTGGGCGACTGCCGCACGGGTACAACCGCCGCAGTGGGTGAAAGTGACCTTCGAAGAGCCTGTAAAGCTCGACACGGTCGTCCTTGTCCCCCGCACCATCAGCAGCTACGGCCTGTGGGCGGATGTGCGCATCGAGTTTTCCTCGGGCGATCCCATCGAAACGACACTGGAAAACCGCGAGGGCCTGCATGTCCTCCGGTTCCCGGAGAGAATAACCGAGTGGCTGAAGGTGACCCTCCTGTCCGATCACCGCACCAGCACATACTACGGCCTGCATGAGCTTCTTGCGTTTTATGACCCGGACGGCAACGTTAAAGAGCGCGTGCCCCTGAAGAGAAGGTGGAAAGACGTGGAGCTGAAGGAAACCGGACGCGAGGTTCACCCGTGTGTCTATATCACCCCCGAAGACGTGACACAGGCCCGCGAGAATGTCGAGACGTATGAGTGGGCGCAGGAGTACGCCGACCGCATTATCGGGCTGGCCGATACGGTCGTGGATAAGGATCCCCAATGGATCCATGAAAATTGCCCGGAGAAGGGCGCCGCCTTCGCGTACGGCAAGACCGGGTGCCCGATCTGTGGCGCCAAATGGGGCACCTGGGGCGGGGCCAATTGCAGCTTCGACCGGCCCGGAACCGTCAAATGTCGAAACGGCCATCTCCTCCCCAACGAGGAGTATCCCGACGAGGGCACCGGATACGAGGGCGAGGATGGCAGGATGCACTACTTCGTCGGCTCCTACAACGCCTGGGTGGTGGAGACGTACCAGAAGTGGTGCGACTGGCTGTCATTCGCCTACACCATCACGGGTGAAGAGAAATACGCGCAGACCTGTGCGGTGCTTCTGGACGCCATCGCCGAGATCTATCCCTCGTGCGACAAAGGGTCGTGGGATTACCCGTCCAACCCGCCCAGCGGACGGCTCTGCAGGCCGTGGTACCAGGTCGCCCGGGTGCTGGTGACACTGGTGGATTATTACGACAAAATCTACCATTCCGGGGCCCTGGATGAAGCCTCCTTCGTTGCAGGCATGTCGCGCCGAAAGAATATCGAACAGAACATGCTCAAAAACGGTGCATGGTACTGCTACGAGCAGTCGCTGAAGGGCGGTATGAACAACGGTGAGGCGGATTATGTGCGCGGGGCCCTGTCGGTGGGGTGTCTTTTGGGCATCGAGCATTACGTGGACTGGGCGGTGGACGGCCCCTACGGCATCCGTGCGATGATCCACAACAACGCCGATAGAAACGGGCGGTATATCGAAAGCTCGCTGGGATATGCAATGCACACGCGCGATCTGTATTTGACCTTCGCCGAGCCGATGGTTAACTACCGCAGCGAACAGTATCCACAGGGGCTGAACCTGTACGATGATTCGGAGTTCCGCAGCTTCTACGTGCTTCCGCGGCTGGAGATGTCGTGTGTGGGCCACTCCCCGCGATATGGCGACTGGGGGCCGGACACCAGCAAGCGCCTGCCGCCCGACCGGCCGTTTGATGCACGGGACGCAAAATATGCCGAGCGTATTTTCCTCCGCGCCACCAGGCCGGAGGTCAAAGACGCCTTCGCCAGCCTCGTGCGCTTTTTGGCTGGCGGAAACGTCGAGGCACTCCGCGCGTCCTCAACCGACCAGGAGTGGCTGCTGTTTCACGCCGACGAAACACCCGGCGACAGCGGACAGCTGGCTGAGTACCTCCGCAGGCGGGTTGAGGACTCTGTCCTCATGGGCCAGAAAGGCATCGCCATTCTCCGCACGCCCGCCAGCAAGCAGGCCCAGGCGTGTTTGATGCGCTACGGGCCGGTGCTGAACCACGGACATTTCGATGACCTGAATATCAACTACTTCGGAGCAGGCTATGAACTCACCTATGACCTCGGCTACGGCAACGGCAGCACGCACACACAGGTCGGCTGGGGCAAGCAGACCGCCTCACACCAGCTCGTCGTGGTGAATGAAACGCGCCAGCAGTCTGATTATGAGACTGATGATTCCGGCGGGAGCCTGCACATGCTGGCGGATATGCCCGGCCTGAGGGTGGTGGACGCTGATGCCGACAACGTCTATCGCTCACAGGGCGTGGATGAATACCGCCGCTGCATCGCGCTGGTCGGTGACGGGCCGGAAAGTTACCTGCTGGACATATTCAACGTCCGCGGCGGCAGCCAGCACGACTACATGGTGCACTCGCTGTCCGAGGACGTGGATTTCGCGGGGATACAACCCGGGGAGCCGGCAGAAGGCTCGCTGGCGGGGCCGGAGTACGACTGGGGCGACCGGCAGCTCAATGACGGCTATCTCAGCGGCGTGCCCCAGAAGCCGTACTGGAACCCTCCGCCAGAAAACGGGTACGGATTTTTGATGCGGCCGCAACGGGCCACGACCTCCGCACCGTGGTCGGCCACCTGGCATCTGCCCGACAACGAGAGCCACATGCGGCTGACGATGCTGCCGGTGGAGGAGATGGAGGTCATTACCTGCTGGGCGCCGGGGATATTCCCGCACAACCCCGCGGCCCGGCACGTCTGCGCCCGCAGGACCTCGGAAGACGGTGACCTCAACAGCACCTTCATCAGCATTCGCGAGCCGTATGCGCCGCCGCCGGATGAGCAGGCGGGGCTCGATGCAGAACACCTCATCGCGCTGGCCGAGACGGACGACGGGATTATCAAACATCTTGGCAACACCGGGGTGGTCCTGTTTCAGGCCGAGGCGTTCGGTGGAGAGATTGACTTCCATCTGCAGGCGCCGGAGGAAGGCCAGTATTACGTGTACGTGATGCCGTTCCGCTCGCCCAACTACAGCGCCGTGCAGTTCATTCTGGACGGGCAGGAGCTTGGTGAGCCGTTCTTCGCCGGCGCCGACGGGCACTCCTTCGGTCCCGAGCAAACCTTCGGTCCCTTCGATCTGCAGGCGGGGGCTCATACGCTCACTGTCCGCACCGTCGAGGGCGACGGTGGCAAGCCGTGGATCTCCATCCGCACCGCCGGACTGCTGACGGAGCTGCCCGGTGAGTCGAGCGATACCGCCAGTCCCTTCATAGACCACGCTGAGCGCCTGGAGGCCCCGGAGGGAGCCGCCGCAGTGGCCGTGCATAAGACCGACGGCACGCTCGACCGGTTCATCTATTCTGAAAATCAGGCAAAAGTCGAAGCCGCCAATATCATCCTCGAGGGCGGAATCGGGCACCTGCAGACTGACGCCGACCAGGTCACAGCCGCGCACCTCGTGGGCAAGTCCCTTTCCGCGCCCGGCTTTACGCTGGAGCTGGCTCACGGCAGCTATTCCGGCGAGATCGTCGAAGTCGATTATGAAAACAACCGGGTGGTTGTTGACGCCGAGCTGCCTGCAGACGGACGGCTCCGCTTCGAGACAGTGCAGTTCAACAACCCGGCCTACAGCCGCAACACCGCCTACACCATCTACGGGGTGACCCGCGAAAACGGTCGCAGTGTCATTGATTTCGGCCCCCAGAAGATCGTGCTGGGTGAGGGCACCGTTCACGAAGAGGGCAAAGACGCCACGACGCTCCTGAGCCTGACGCCGCACGATTACGCGCGGGGTCTCACGCGCCATGGTGTTGACTTCTTCGATGGCAAGCTGCTGATTTCTGACGAAACCGGCGCCCAGACGTCTGTCACCTCCGCGACTTATGACCAGCCCTTTGTGGTGAACGTCGAAACCACGGACGGCTTCAACCCCGGGGACAGGTTTCTGTACCTGGACCTGCAGCCCGGTGACAGCTTTGTTATCCACAACTGGGCGGCGCTGCAGATAGACGAGGCCGGAGATGTCCACGTGACGGCGACGGACGATGTCACCGTCACAACCGGCGGCACGACGCAAGATTTCAAATGGTCGGAGCGTTGAATCGGAGGGAAAACCATGAAAGCTTCATACCTGCTGTTCGGTGTTTGTATATGTATCGCTGTTGGGGTCGTGGCGGGATATGCCGCTCCTGTCAGCAGCTTTATAGAAGGCCCGCTGACGGACAACCTGATGCAGGACGTGCAGGTGGAGGTCTCCTCGGCGTCCAGCCCGCCCGACGGCAAGTACGGGGCGTCGAACATGGTGGACGGAGACGCCGGAACGCGCTGGGCCAGCGGCGGACACCCCGGCCGGCCTGTGACGGTGCAGGCAAGTTTCGCCGAGCCCGTCACCCTCGACACCATCGTGCTCATACAGACAGACATGCCCCGGCTGTACATGCACATCAAGACTCTGCGCGTGGTCTTCCCC
>JAWODS010000256.1:0-5086 GCA_046483205.1 Armatimonadota bacterium
GCAACAGGTACACTGGTCGAAAGCATGCTTCCACGTCCCTTGTCTCCGCATCAACGCGGAGGTGATTTGACGGCATAACAATTGCCGCCAGTAGATTGCTGAGTTGGGCAATGGGGCGTGTAATGTTCATTTCTACATGACATCTGTTAACTCCTGTATGTTCGCCGCGGATATGAACATGCGTTATGCCCGTGCGTCAAAGCGGCTGTGCATGCATGGTTGTGTTTTGACTTCCAATCTGGCTGTACAGTATAATCGTAAAACCTGCATTGGATACGCGGGAACCAGTACAATGAGAGTGACAGCATACATCGCAGCTATTCTCATCACAGTCCCTATATTGCTTGTGCCTTCGTCAGCGCTTTCGGCGAAGGCACGTCCGGCATGGGTCATCCCCGAAACCCTCAACGTCCGCTCCGGCCCCGGCACTGATCGCAAGAAGATCGGCACACTGTCGCGCGGTGACAAGGTTTTTGTGACCGCGTTTGCCAACAAGTGGTGCTGGGGGAAGCTGCCGGACGGTTCATGGGGCTGGATCGCTGAATGGCTGCTGCAATTCTCCTATGAAAAAGGCCGCGCACTGGCCGAAGAAGCCGCTGCCAGTCACAGGGGCAACAGCGGTTCGCCGACTCCTGCCTGGGTAAAGGAGGCCGCGGTGAACGTCCGCTCCGGCCCCGGGCTGGGATACGACAAGTTCGGCACCATCAGCGGCGGTCACAAAGTGTACATCACCGACCGCAAATCCGGCTGGTGCCGGGTTTCTACAGGCAACGGTTACGGCTGGATCCGTGGCGACCTGCTGGAATATGACGTTTCCGCCGGGCGCAAGCTCGCCGAGAAATACGGAAGCGACACCTCATCGAGCAGCTCCACTTCCCGGCAAACTGCAACTGCAAAGGTTTTCGTGGACGGAGACGTTGTCAACCTCCGCAAGGGCCCCGGTATGAACTATGAGTCGGTGGCAAAGCTCCGCGAGGGGCAGACACTGTATGTGACAGAAACTCGCGATAAATGGTGCAAGGCGCATGTTCACGGTGGCACCGAAGGCTGGGTCGCCAACTGGCTTATCAAATATCCCGATGACACGAGCGGATCGGAGAGCGGTACCCCGACGTCCCCGCCGGTGAGCAGACAGGGCGAGGGCACCAAGAATATGTCGGCGTGGATTTGCGAGGAAGTGGTCAACATCCGCTCCGGCCCGGACCGCGATAAGGAGATCGTCTTCCAACTCGAACGCGGCACGAAGGTCACCACCACGGACATCAGCGGCCACTGGGTGAAAATCAAGACCGATGGGGGCAAAAGCGGCTGGGTGGCCGGATGGGTGGTCAGCTTTGTACCGCCGGGCAAGGCCATCGTCGCCGAAGAGGGTGACACGAAGGTCAACGTTCACGTGGGCTGGGTGGCCCGTCCGAAGGTGAACCTGCGGGCCGAACCCAGTCTCGATGCCAAGCGTATCGGTTATGCCACACTCAGCACCCGCGTGCTCATCGTCGATCAGAAGGGCGACTGGTACAAGGTCGCCATGGAGAACGGTGAGGTCGGCTGGATGGCCGGATGGCTGATTGATACACGCGCTCAGCGGCGTGCCCGGCAGAGCGCCGATACGATGTCCGCCTCAGCCGCCAGCGGTGGGTCGCAGGGCAGCGAACATGCCGATTTCCCCTCCCCCACGACCGATGGCTCCATCGGCGAGCGCCTCGTCAGCACCGCCAGGAAATACCTGGGATATCAATATGTCAGCGGCTGTTCCAGTCCCAGCGTCGGCTTCGACTGCTCCGGCTTTGTGCATTATGTCATGAAATGCCACGGCATCAGCGTCTCACGCTCCAGCCGCGCGCAGTACCGGCAGGGCAGTCCTGTCAGCCGCAGCTCTCTGATCCCCGGAGATGTGGTCTTTTTCCGCAATACATACCGCCCGGGAATCTCGCACGTGGGGCTGTATCTCGGCAACGACAAATTCATTCATGCGTCCAACAGCCGCCGTGATGTGGTTATCGACAGCCTCAACTCCAGCTATTACGCACCCCGTTACGCCGGCGCACGAAGGATGTATTAAGTCGTTCGCCGAACCATCCGTGGTGAGTATTCCGCCACCTGATCAGCTCCTGCATTCTCATCACAGGAGGCCCTCTCATGTACGACGCATCCGCAAAACCACCGGTGACGTGTGACGACATCGTCGCTGGTCTTCGTGATATCGGACTCAAGGAGGCCGACCTCGTACAGGTCCACAGCTCCCTGTCGTCCTTCGGCTACGTCGAGGGCGGTGCCGATACCGTTGTTGACGCGCTGCTGGAGGTTGTAGGTCCCCGGGGCACCGTCATGATGCCGACCTTCAACCACGGAAACGTGGATATTTTTGACATCGAACAAACCCCTTCAATCAACGGCGCGATTACCGAGGCGCTCCGTAATCGTCCGGAATCCCGCCGCAGCATGCATCCGACCCACCCCTACGGGGCGATCGGGTATCTCGCCCGGGAGCTGGTGGAGGGGCACCTGGCGGCCGGGACCTTCGGCAACGAATCGCCACTGGGCAAGCTCGCCATCTGGGGCGGGAAAGTGCTACTTTTGGGCGTGGGCATGAATGTCAACACCGCCGCGCACATCGGGGAGTGTATGGGCAACTGGCACTGTGTCGGCGAGCGGATGAAGCGCTGCAAAATTCGCGATGAGCTCGGGCACATCGTGCAGGCCAGGAGCGCGCAGTGGCGTGATGGGGAATGTCTCATCGAATGGGACGCGCTGGAGCAGACCATGCGCAACCGCGCACTTATAGATGACGGCCAGATCGGTGATGCAGAAATCCACATCATGCGGGCGGCCGATGTCGTGGGCACCGCATTCTTCCTCAGCCGCACTCTCTGCGTGCAGTGCAGCACCATGCCCAAACCGGTCGAGCCGACCTTCGACAGCGGCAACGAATAGGACGATAACCGTTTTACCGAAACAAATAGCTCCGTGTCAGTGCCGCTCGTACAACGTTCAGCGATCAGGTATGACGCACAGGGCCACAGGGGGCGGACACATTGGAAATGAAAGCCGGTTTCATTTACCCTCACACACAGGGAAACTACACCCCACCCGGTGTTTAATATACAGGAGGCGTTCCGATGTCAGAGGAAAGCGCACAGGAGGCGTACCGCCAAGGCGCCGACCAGCTTGAGATGAATCAGCTTGATCCGGCCATCGCCAGCTTTGGGCGAGCCATTAAGCGGGACCCGACGATGGCGGCGGCGTACATGGGCCGAGCGCAGGCCTTTGCCACCAAGGGCGACATACGCCAGGCGCTGCATGACTGGGGCCGCGTGATGGCTCTGTCGGCGTCGCCGGAGATACAGAGCAACGAAGCAATCGATGAATTCGCCAAACGGGCGGCCGGAACGGTGATACGAATCGCCAGGGAATACGATGACACCGAAAGCCAGGTGGACCAGGCGCTTCTGGAGGAGCTGGTCCGAATCGCCGAGACCATCCTCTTCCCCGACCAGGACGGCTCCGCAGGCCCCTACAGGATGTAAGCCTCAAAATCAGTTCCCGCGGACGTTTTGTTCATCACATATCGCGCTGAAAGCCCGGGGCTGCACCCATTGTCATGCTCATAAGTACGGGCACTGCATTGACATCTCCGCATACATGGAACATGCCCATAGAAAAAGCCGCGAGGGACTACTCCCACGCGGCTGAAATGCATACAACGTCAGAATCAGTCAAACGTCTTTTCTATTACTGCTTCTCAAACACCAGTCCGTACTGCAGGCCATCCTCGGTCCAGGTGACGGTGACCTGGTCGTTTGCTACCTCATAATTCATGTTAGCGGGGCCATCGGTGAATATGAGCTTGCCTCCCGATGTGCGCCATTTTACCGTCTCGGTGTCGAGGAGCTCCCCGCCGGAATATACTCTCTGAATCATGTCGCCGCCCGCTTCGAAGGTGACGGTAAACCCGTCAATGACTGGTTGGTCTCCACCATTGATGACGTCGTTGATTGTCGAGGGCTGTCCGTTGATTGTGGCACCGGTGACCTCCCAGGTTCCGACCAGTGCCTGATCGCGAGTAACCTCCGGGGCATCATCACTACTGCAGCCAATGACGACCGCCAGGGCAACAACCAACACGACCACACCGACTTTCCGCAAGATAGCCAATCTCTTTTCCTCCTGTTGTGCAAAGTTAGAACAACAATGGTATTCTACTATGAGCACCGTGTCTCGTATTATATACGGCGCGCAGGTCATTGTGCAATATCTATTGTGAACTTTTAGCATTTATGATGCATAATCTTCGATATTGCTCTTACAACCACACAACCAATGACAGGACACAAAAAGCCGCGCGGGATCATTCCCACGCGGCTGATGGGTCGGTTTTTGCTCTGGTGTTTTACTCGACGGTGACGGTTTTGGCCAGGTTGCGCGGCTGGTCAATGTCTTCGCCACGCAGGTGGGCGATATGGTAGGCCAGAAGCTGCAGCGGTATCGCCGTGGTGATCGGTGAGATCAGCTCGTGGGTTTCCGGCACCCACAGCATGTCATTGGGCTGTGCGGCGATGTCACCGGGATCGGCCTCTTCGTCCACACCCGTCTGCGGAATCTGCTCGTCGCCGTCGGTGGCGACTGCCACGACCGGGCCGGAGCGGGCCTTAATCTCCATGATATTGCCGATCATCTTGTCATATACGCTGCCTTTGGTGGCGATGGCCACAGTCAGCAGGTCCGGCTCAACCAGGGCGATGGGGCCGTGCTTCATTTCGCCCGCAGAGTAGCCCTCGGCGTGCATGTAGCTGATTTCCTTCAGCTTCAGCGCGCCCTCCATGGCCGAGGGGAGGTTGACACCGCGGCCGAGGTACAGGGCGTTGGGCTTTTTGTAGTGCTTTTCGGCGATGGCCCTGACGTCATCCTCGCGATCCAGAAGCTCCACCGCCAGCTCGGGGCCGCGCAGCAGGTCTTCCTTCATCGCTTTCAGTGTCGCCGGATCGGCCTCACCGCGCATTTCGGCGAAGTGAATGGCCAGCATCGTCAGGGTGTACACCTGCAGGGTGTAAGCCTTGGTGGAGGCCACGCCGATTTCGGGCCCCGCCTG
>JAWODS010000370.1:0-13020 GCA_046483205.1 Armatimonadota bacterium
CAGATGTGCATACACATGCAGCGGCTCTTCGTGCACAACAGCATTTTCGAGGAGGTCCTCGACGACTTCGTCCGGCGCACCGAAGCACTGGTGGTCGGAGACCCCCGGAAGGAGGACATCGACGTTGGGCCGATGATCGACCAGGCCGCAGCAGAGCGGGTGGAAAGCTGGGTCAAGGAGGCGGTTGCCGACGGCGCAAAAGTCGTCACCGGCGGCGAGCGCGACCGCAACCTCTTCTCACCCACGGTGCTTACCGGCGTGAAACCAGGGATGAAGATCTTCTCGCAGGAGGTATTCGGCCCGGTTGTCTCAATCATCAATATTTCCGATGTTGACGAGGCGATCCAGTTGACAAATGCCACGGATTACGGCCTCAACACCGGCATATTCACCAATCGGCTGGATGAGGCGCTCCTGTTCGTGCGGCGGGTCCACCACGGCTCGGTTTTCGTCAACGAGGTATCAGCCTGGCGCGCTGACATCATGCCCTACGGTGGCGTCAAGCGCAGCGGCGTCGGCCGTGAGGGTATCCGGTATGCCATGGAAGCGATGAGCGAAAAGAAGGTCGTGTCAATGCAGCTTCCGCCCGGCGGAGGCGATGATGACCAATAGCAGCCAGACGCGAGACATATACTACTCCCACGCCGTTCGCGAGGCGCTGGAAGAGGAGATGCGGCGGGACGAAAACATTATCCTCATGGGTGAGGATATCGCCGAATATGGAGGGTCGTTTAAGATCACCGAGGGGATCGTCGAACAGTTCGGCACACAGCGGGTCCTGAACACGCCGATTTCCGAAAACGGTGTTGTCGGCGTCGCCGTCGGCGCGGCCATGACCGGCCTGCGTCCGGTGGTGGAGATCATGTTCATGGACTTTATCACCCTGGCGATGGATCAGATTATCAATCACGCGGCGAAGTTTCACTACCAGTTCGGCGAGCAGTGCAGGGTTCCGCTGGTCATCCGGTGCCCGGCGGGGGCGGGCCGCGGATATGGCCCTACACATTCTCAGAGCCTCGAGCGGTATTTCGTGGCGACTCCCGGCCTGCGGGTCGCCGCCCCCTCAACACCGTACGATGTCAAGGGAATGTTAAAGACGGCCATCCGCTGTGATGACCCGGTCATTTTTATTGAAAGTAAGATACTGTATTCCCAGCAGGGGCCCGTACCGGAGGGCGATTACACGGTTCCTTTCGGACAGGCAGCCGTGCGCACAGAGGGCGAGGACGTGACCATTGTGGCCTACAGCCGCATGACGGCGGAGGCGCTCAAAGCCGCCGACGCGCTGGAGGATCATGACATCAGCGCCGAGGTGATCGACCTGCGAACCCTCTCGCCACTGGATATGAAGACAGTGACACAAAGTGTGAACAAAACCGGACGAGTGGTGATTGCCGAGGAGGGCTGGCTGACCGGAGGCGTCGGTGCGGAGTTGGCCGCCAGGATCAGCGACGAATGTTTCGGCTATCTGGAGGCTCCCCCCCGGCGTGTGGCGGCCGCTGATGCACCGGTGCCTGCCAGCCGCGTGCTCGAACGGGCTGCAACCCCCGACTACCGGGATATTGGAAAAGCTGTGGCGGAGATCGTAACCGGGTATTGATAGACGGCTCTCGGCCGAGGAGAGTGTCGCGCAATGACCCACGAAGCGTCTCCCGAACCGGCCTACCGTGTTCGTTACCGCCATCTGCTGGCGGTCGCAGCGGCGTTCATTGGGGCAATCGCCACCGGGCTCCTGCTTTTCGTGGTTTCCTATCTTGACATGACCGGGAGTACGGCCGATATCGGGGTCCTGGTGGCGGCGTCGCTTCCGGGAGCAGCCGCCGGTGCGGGATGGTGGATTATCTTGGCCCGCAACATCGCCCGGTACGTCGGTCCCGATCCTTTTCGCACCGCCGTGGCTCACATGGCGTTGATGGCGCCCGGGACAATTGTCGGCGGCATGGTCGGCTTTGCCGGGGTCGGCTTTTTCTTCGGTCTGATGATTATCGTGGGACGCCGGACTGTGGATTTGTGGTCATCACCCGCCAGTGGGATCGCGTATCTGGGAGCCCTCGCGGGTGCCACAGCGACCCTGGTGGCCCACACCGCATTCACCTGGGCCATGATTCGAGCCCACCAGCGACTGCCCGGACCGCCGGCACCAACACATGAAACCGACCAAACCGAGGAACTGGACGTGTAACAAATGACCCGCGAGATCGCTGTTGTCGTCGTAAGTTATAATAAAAAGCAGTACACAGAGCTATGCCTGAAGGGGCTGCTGGCGTCGGATCCGCAGCCGGAGCAGCTCGTGGTTGTGGACAACGGCTCCGAGGACGGATCTGTGCAGATGCTCGACGGGCCCGTCCGTCGGCGGTGTGCTGAGGAGGAAGTGGACTTTGCGTTTATCGCCAATGACGAAAACCTCGGGGCTTGCACCGCCCGCAACCAGGCGCTTGAGGTGACCGAAGGCCGCTACGTGGCGTTTATTGACAACGATGCCGCCGTACGCAGCCGGGACTGGCTGGCGGTGCTCGCGAGCGTACTCGACGAATCTGACGAGGTCGGGATCGTCGGCCCGAAGCTTCTGTTCCCCTTCGAGCCGTACAATATCGAATGTGCGGGCGTCGGCATATCTTCCGAAGGGCGGGTGAAATACCTGGGGCGCGGCAGCCCCAAAGACGCCCCGGAGTTCTGCTCAAGGACACCGGTGCAGTGTTTGACCAGCGCCTGCTGGTTGATGCGCAGGAAGCTGTATAAGACGCTCGGAGGCCTCGACGAAGCCTTTAACCCCGCGCAGTTTGAGGACTTCGATTTCTGTTACCGCGCGCGTGAAGCAGGGTGGACCGTTCTGTACGAGCCGGATGCCGAAATGTATCATTACGAGAACACCACCACCGCCGGGTCGAATGATTTGAACTTCAAATATGTCACCATCAAAAACTGGCAGGTTTTTAAAGAGCGGTGGCGCCACATGTTCGAAAAGGAAGACGGACCGCCGACAGATGACTGTATGTGGAAACCGCTGGAGACAAAGCCTCTACACGCAACAGGTGAACCCCCAATAATCGAGCCCAATATACCAGCCGGGTGAAGGAGGTCCGAGATGAGCGATACGCAGTTCAAACAGGATATAAAAGAAATGATTGTCGAACGGTTGTTTTTGAACATTGAGCCGGCCGACATTGGCGATGCTGACAATCTCATGGAGGATCACAACATCGACTCCGTCAATCTATTCGAGATCGTGGTGGGGCTTGAGGACGAGTTCGATATCTCGCTGGAAGACGCGGATTTCAACATTGAGACATTCTCAACTGTCAACAGCATTGTGGAGTACGTCAGAAGCAAGCGGAGCTGATAGCGTGAGCCCACGGAGCGAAGAAATAGTGCGTATTCCGTCGAACGAAGAGTTCCTCCACGGCGTTTTCCATGACGGCGGGGCGGGTTCTCAGTGGGCCCTGGTCATCGCCGCCCCCTTTGCGGAAGAGGAGAAATGTGCCCACCGCTCTCTTGTGGAGACCGCCTGGGCACTGTCGGCCGCCGGGATAAGCTGCCTGCGTTTCGATTACCGTGGATGTGGTGACAGCCCCGGAGAATTTCACGACTATGACATCAATGACTGGGTGCAGGACACCACGGATGCGGCACTGTTCGTCCGTGACCGGCTCGGTGAGGATATTCAGCTTGGTGTCCTTGGCCTCCGGCTGGGAGCGGCTATCGCGATGACGGCCGCCGACCTCCGCGACATTTTCGACTATGCCGTCCTGTGGGAGCCGGTCATCAGCGGCTCGAAGTATCTGAAGATGAACCTCCGCCGATCGCTCATCAAGGCGATGATGACCGGTGAAGAAGAGTTCGATGCCGATGAAATCGCCCGGAAACATTCCAATGGCCCGATCGTCGATTTTGACGGATACGCAGTCACGGAGCGAATGCGCACACAGATAGAGCGTATGGACCTGGTCGATGACCCGCCGGAGTTCACAGGTCCCACGCTGATACTGCACCTCGGCCCCCGCGAGCAGGTGAGCCCGCAGATCCAGAAGGTCGCCGATGGGATGATTAGAGCGGAGGTGGAGGCGGTCCGCCAGGAACCGTTCTGGCAGCGCATCGGTCTGACAAGTCCGGCACCGGCCGTGGAGGCCACCGAGCTGTGGCTTGCACAACTGCAGACCCATTTCATCACACCCCAACCGGAAGAGGCGTAAAACCCACCTCCAACAACAGCAGGAGTACGATGCAGCGATGCTTCAGCACGTTTACATTAAAAATGAAGGCCAGAATCTGCTCGGAGCGTACCATCAGCCGCCACCTGATACACCACGCCGGCCGCTCGGCATTGTCATGCTCCACGGCTGGGCCGGGTACCGCGTCGGGGCCCACCAGATGTTCAAGCGTCTGTCCGCATGGGCCGAGGAGGACGGCTTCGTCTCCCTGCGCTTCGATTTTCGCGGACGGGGCGATTCAGAGGGGGACGCCGAAGATACGACGCTGACAACCATGATCTCCGATACGGTCGCGGCCGTGAAGTGGCTGGTTGAGGAGAGCGGGCTTCAACGCATCGCCCTGGTGGGCGATTGCAGTGGCGCCGAAGTTGCCATCGGAGCGGGCCCCCTGTGCCCGCAGGTTGATACGATGATCCTGTGGTCCGCACCGATGGTCGGGACCGACCGTTCGGAGGCAGACCGGGCGAAGAAATGGCATATTATCGGAGAGTATTTCAGGAAACTGTTCCGGCGGGAGACCTGGTCGAAGCTGTTTTCCGGCAGCCTCCAATTCGATATGATCAAAAAGGCTATCCTCCGGGGTGGCAGGGGAGCCGGCGAAGATGGCGCCGAAATTGACGAGACCATCGACTGGCGCAAGCGGTTCGTAAACTTTGGCGGGGAGACTTACTTCGTGTACGGTGGCAACGATCCGGTCGCCGAACCGTCGCTGGATTATTACGCATCCCTGTGCCGCCTGGCCGGACGCCCCTTCCACAGCCACGTCGTCGAAAAGGCCAACCACGCCTTCTATTCCGTCGCGTGGGAGGAAGAGGTGATGCGGGTCACGCTGGACTGGCTGCGATCCCGCTGTCAGGAGGCAGGTGCTGGGATTGAAGCAGCAGGCCCGTGCTGAAGACCGAACCCGCATCCTGTTTGTTAACCATGTGGGACAGGTGTCCGGCGCTGAAAACAGCATGCTTGCTCTTCTGCGGCACCTCGATGATGACCAGTTCCATCCCCGTGTAGCCGTGCCCCGCGAAGGGCCGCTGGCTTCGGAGCTGGGTGATCTCGATATCGAGGTGGAGTTTATCCCCCGGCTACGCCTGCAGCGCACGCACAACCCCGTGTCACTGGCCGCGCAGGCAGCAGGTTTTTTCAACTGCCGAACCAGGCTTGGCGCCATCGTGCAGGACTTCCAGCCCCATGTTATCCATGCCAACAGCCTCATCAGCGCTCTCGTGGCGACCACCTGGCGGTTCGGAATGCCGCCCGTCATCTTCCACGCCCGCGACCTGAGCCTGCCGCACCGCTCCACCCAGTGGGCGGCCTCGGGAGCCGCCTCCATCGTGGCAATCTCGGAGTGTGTGAGAAAAGCCGTCATTGAAATCGCTCCCGACGAGGCCGACCGGGTGGAGGTCATCTACAACGGCATCGACACCGATGAGTTCGCACCCAGCCGGCCGCCCGAGCAGGTGCGTGATGCTCTCGGTGTCAGTGCAGACGAGATTCTCATCGGAAACGTCGGCCAGCTTCTGCCGTGGAAAAAGCAGGATATCTTCATTCGCGCCGCCTCGATTGTTGCCGACCGGCTCCCGGAGGCCCGTTTTGTTATCGTCGGAGCAGACCTCTTCGGCGAAAACCCCCAATACGTGACATCTCTTCGACAGCTTGCAGCCGACAGCGGCATCTCCGAACGCATCATCTGGGCAGGCTACCGTGATGATGTCGCCGATCTGATCGCCGCGATGGATGTGATGGTGCATGCGGCCGATCGCGAACCGCTGGGGCGCGTCATCATCGAATCCCTCGCCGTGGGGACACCCTGCGTGGCGGTAAACAGCGCGGGCCCGGCGGAGATCATCGAGGATATGCACAGCGGCCTGCTGACGGAACCAACGCCTGAGGCGCTGGCCGAAGGGGCCCTCACGATCGCCACAAAACCCCGGCTGGCGGCGGATTTCACCGAAGCGGGCAGGAAGCGCATTAGCAAGGATTTCAGTGCCGCCGACCAGGCACAAAAGACCCAGCAACTGTACCTGTCACTGCGGTCTCGCGAGGATACGCGGGGGTGGGGGCTTTGAAGATTGCCGTTGACGGCCTGGTCCTCGGCGGGCGTCACAGCGGCGTTCAGACGGCGGTGGAACGGCTGGCCTTATCCCTCGGCTCAGAGGCCGACAGCCACGAGGTCGGTCTTCTCTGTACGCGCCGGTTCACCGCAGCGGCCCGGAAGATGGCGGGTATCCGCGCATTCTCCGCTCCCGCCTTCGCAAATTACCGGCCCGGGCGTATCGTGTATGAAGCTCTTTTTCTGGGCCGCGATTTAAGACAGAGGGGCTGTGATGTTCTGCATGCCCCCGCCTACATTCTCCCGGAAAGCTGGGCGGGGCCGTCGGTGCTGACGGTCTATGACCTTATCGCGCTGGATTTTCCGCAGTGGTGCACAACCGCAAACGCCGTGCATTACCGGCTTCGCCTCCCGCGCAGCATCCGGACCGCGTCTATTGTCATCGCCCCCAGCGAGACGACTGCAGAGGCAATACGGCGGCGTTTCCCGGACGCTGCGGAAAGGATTCGCGTTGTGTCTCTGGGGATCGGCGAGGAGTTTGAGCGGGTGGAGGAGACCGAAAGACTGCAGCAGGTGCGCGAACGGTACGCCCTGCCAGAGCGCTTCATCCTGTACGTCGGCAATATTGAGCCGAAAAAGAATATCGCGGGGATGGTCGAGGCATTTGACCGTATCGCCGATGACACAGATCACCACTTCATCCTGGCGGGCGGTAAGGGCTGGAAGTGCGAGCGTGACTTGAAAAGAATCGAGCAAAGCCCCTATCGCGACCGCATCAGGATAACGGACTGGGTGGCACAGGGAGATATTGCGGTTCTGTACAGCCTGGCAGACATTCTGGTACAATGGTCGTTGTACGAAGGTGTGGGGCTCCCGCCGCTGGAGGCGATGAGATGTGGAACCCCCGCCGTGGTATCCGACGGTGGAGCACTGCCGGAGCTGGCCGGACAGGCGGCCGAGGTCGTCCCGCTCGGGTCCGCTGAAAATCTCGCCGAAGCCCTTCGACGGCTTCTGACAGACGAACAGGCACGTGCAGAAATCGCCCGGACCGGACGAGAGTTTGTCCGGCAGTTTTCGTGGCGGGAGCACGCCCGCACGGTCATTGAGTTATACGAGGAGGTCGCAGGTGGCTGACGCTGCCCCGGAGCCGCGAGCCCGACTGGCTTACGTTCTCGGACAGTTCCCCAGTGTGTCCGAGACTTTTATCCTCCGCGAAATTCGAGCACTCGAGAAGCTGGGCTTTCGGATTACTCCTCTGTCCATGCACCCACCCGGCGACACGGTGCTGCATGAAAACGCCAAACACCTCGCCCAAAGAACCGTCTATCGCCCTCATCCGCTGGCTTTCAGCAGCATTCTCGCTCTTATCATGGCCCCATTTCATGGCCCTTTTGGTTTTCTGGCGGCTCTGCGGTTCGTCATCAGCCATGCGATTCGCGAACCGGGGGCGACAAGAGAGATGGTTGTGGCCTTCGTCGCTGCCTGCTACTTCAAACTCCATGTCCCCAGCGGACAGATGCGTCACATTCACGCCCATTTCGCCACCTTCCCCTCCACGGTGGGCCTCGTGCTGGCGGAGATGCTCGGGGTCGGCTTCTCGATGAGCGCCCACGCCCGGGACATCTTTACCGATGAAGCGCGGATGATGCAGGTGAAGGTTTCAGGCTCCGAGTTCGTCGCCTGCTGCACCGACTATGGCGCCCGGCAGTTGCAAAAAAAACACGGCATCATGGAGACGGCCAAAATACGCGTAATCCGCCACGGTCTTGATTTTGACGAATTTACTGTCGGCCCTCACGTGGACCGCGGTACTCCGTTGTTGACCTCCATCGGCCGGCTGGTGGAGAAGAAAGGCTTTCCCATATTGCTGCGTTCCGCCGCCATTCTGGCCTCCAACGGCGTCGATTTTGAAATGGCGCTGATCGGTGACGGTCCCCTGCGTGGTGAGCTTGAGCGCCTGCTGAACGGCCTGGGCCTCGCCGAGCGCGTGCACATGCCGGGCGTGCTTCCCCAGGAGGAGATCAGGGGCGTGTACCGGGTGACAGATGTCTTTGCCCTCACGCCCATCGTCGCGGCTTCAGGCGACCGGGACGGGCTGCCGAATGTCCTGATCGAGGCGCTGGCGGCCGGGATTCCGACGGTGGCGACTGACGTTGGGGCTATCAGCGAGCTTATCGAGCACGGTGTCACCGGTCTTCTGGCCGGGCCGGGAGACGTCCAGCAGATCGCCGAGTATCTTGAAGAGGCCCTGGTGAACCAGGATCTCCGCCGGCGTCTCAGTGCCAACGGTCGAGCGCTGGTTCACCGCGATTACGATATCAACAAAAACGCCCGCCAGCTCGGGGCGCTCTTCGCCGAAATTCTTCGACTGCGCCAGTGGCCGCCGATCCCCGGTGAGGGCGGACGCCTGCCGGAAACGCCAGAGAAAAAGGTCGAACTGTAGCCGGCACCGAACACCACTCAATACACACAGATAACGCAGCTTCACGAGGCAGAAATGAACGACGAAAAGAACGTCCCTCCCCGCAAAGAATCCGATCAGAGCGCCGGGGTGCAGATGTCGATCGCCACGCTTATTATTTCTGCATTTCTTTTTGTGGGAAAAATAGCGGGCTATGTCAAGGACATGGTGCTGTCGGGATATTTCGGCAGTTCGGCCTCCACGGACGCATTCTACTTCATCTACAACAATATCGTTTTCATGCTGTACGCCAAGATCGAAAAGCTCCTGCGGCCCACCTACCTCCCCCAGTTTGTTAAAAAGCTCAAGAGCTCAGAGGCCGAGGCCTGGCGCATCACCAGCATCATTTTTAATCTCCACTTTCTCGCCATCGTTGTCATCGTTGTGCTGCTGGAGATCTTTGCGCCGAACCTGGTGAAGCTTCTGTGGCCAAACCTCGTCTCCACGCCGGAGAATCTCGCCATGACCGTGGGGCTGTTCCGGATCATGGCTCCCGCGCTACTGCTCTTCAGCCCCTCGGTGATGCCAGAGCTGACCCTCCATTCGTACAAGCAGTTCACCGTCCCGGCGCTGGCGGATACGATTTCGCGTATCGGCCTTCTGGGCATCCTCTTTGTGGCGGTGGAATATCTGTGGCATCCGGACCATCCCCACGCCATTTACGCCGCCGGTCTCGGGATACTCGTCGGATTTTCGCTGCGCTTCGTGGTCCAGATACCGGCTCTGTGGTCGAAGCTGAAGAACTACGTCTTTACCATTGACCTGCAAAATACCGCCGTCCGAACGATTTTTGCCCTGATGCCCCCGGTCGTGGTGGGCCTCGTCTTTTCGGCCGCGCGGGGATTTGCCGACAGTATCTTTGCAGACCGTGTGGGCACAGGCGTCTATACCTGCCTGACATTTGGCCGAAAGATGACCGACGCGCCACTGCAGATTCTGCCCCTGGCAGTCAGCTTCGTCGTCTATCCATACCTCTCACAGTGGGCCACCGAGGGCGCAAAAGACAAGCTCGCAGATTCGCTGGTATCCATGACCCGGGCGATGGCCTACATCTTCGTCCCCAGCGCCGTGGCGATTATGATGCTATCGCGCGTGGTTATCAGCGTGATGTTCGAACACGGAGAATTCGGCCCGGAGGGCGCCAGCCTCGCCGCCATCGCGCTTTTCTGCTATGCGGCCGGCATGATGACATTCGCTGTCGAAGGCTCGATCAACAAGTGGTACTTCGCGCTGGAAGATACCTCCACACCGAACTATGTTGGGGCGGCGATGGCGGTTTTACACATCATCATCGGCTACACGGGTGTGTACATCGTCAGAAGCAGTTACACCGCCGGACAGGTCGCCAACCTCAGCACACTCGGGCTCGGCATCGCCGCCATCGCACTGGCGCTCACAATCTCCAAAACCGCCAAGGTTGTGATTCTGTACGGCCTGCTGCTAAAGCGAATTGGCGCCATAGATATGTCGCGCGTGTACGGGTTTATCGGGAAGCTGGCGATCAGCAGCGGGGTGATGGCCGTGGCGATACACCTTACACTCATGTTTGTACATGATCCGGTATGGGCACTGGGCGGGCCGCTGGAAAGCAAGAAGGTCAAAATGATTATCCTGCTTCTTATCAACGGCGCTGTCGGCACGGCGGCCTATCTTGGGGCATCGGCGCTGCTGCGTATTGACGAGTTCGACATGGTCTGGGATCATCTGGCTGGCAGGGTGAAAAAGCGGCTTGGCAGATAAATTGCGCGTCATGCAGGTGCTTGAAGCGACCTTCGGGGGAACACGCAAGTATTTACTGGATCTTGCGTATAACCTCCCGGAGGACCGATTTGCCCAGCATCTGGTTGTTTCCACGCTGCGCGACCCCGGCTTTGCAGAGGACGTTCAGCGCCTGCGGGACTTCGGCCATACCGTGACCGTGGTGCCGATGCGCCGCCAGATATCGCCGGGCTCCGACCTCGCGGGATACCGACGCATCAGGGCGCTGGTGAAATCCTGGCAGCCCCATATCGTCCACAGCCACAGCTCGAAGGCCGGATTTCTCGCCCGCATGGCCGCATCCGGACTACCGGTGGCCGCACTCTACACGCCCCACTGCTTCGCCTTCCAGATGCGAGTCTCGTCACTCCGGCGGTGGACGTATCTGCAGCTCGAGCGGTTTGCCGGCCGCCGCACCGACATTGTTGTCCTGCCCTCCGAAAGCCAGCGGGAGCTGACTGTCAAAGCAGGTGTCGTGCCCAAAAGCAGGACATCCGTGGTTCCCACCGGCGTCGCCCCCGAGAAAATGAAGCCCGAAAAGGCTGCTGCCGAGATACGCGCATCTCTCGATATTCCCTCTGGCGTCACCGTACTGGGCACCGTGGCGCTTTTGTCGCAGCAGAAGGGACATATGTATCTTTTGCGGGCAATGACGCGGCTGTGTGAGAATCGCGATATCGTCCTTCTTCTGGCCGGGGACGGTCCGCTGCGGAAGTCTCTGCAGGAGCTTGCCGACCGGTTGAAAGTCACGGAGTGCGTCCGGTTTTTGGGTTACCGCGACGATATTCCGGACTTCCTGGGTGCGCTTGACCTGTTTGTGCTCCCCTCGCTGTGGGAGGGTCTTCCCTATGCCCTCCTGGAGGCGATGGCGGCGAAGGTGCCCGTAGTGACGACCGACATCCCGGGCAACAGCGATATTGTTGATGGCTCGACGACGGGATGGCTGGCTCCACCCGCCGATTCTGATGGTCTCGCGAAGGTGATCATGCAGGCGCTGTCAGATCCCGGGGAGATGCACAGGCGCGTGCAGCAGGGCTATGATCGCATCCTCGCCGGTCACACACTGTCCCACATGATTGACGGCTACATCGAGCTGTACGCAGGCGCGGGTGAGAAAAGTGGATGGTGATACGCCTGCACTCGCCGCCGTCGATCTGGGGATACAACCGTATCCGGAGACGCTCAGTCTTCAAAAGCGGCTCGTCGAGGCAAAACGAGGGGAGGTCTGCGATGATTTTCTCCTCCTCGTGCAGCATCCCGATGTCGTCACCATGGGGACATCGGCAACCGAGAGGGACCGCAGGGCGGCTGCCCGACTGCAGAAGGACGGCTTCGATGTCGTGCAAATTCGTCGGGGCGGGCGGCTGACGTGCCATACTCCGGGGCAAATCGTGGGATACCCGATTATTGCGCTGCAAGGGCCCGAGCGAGACCTTCACGAGTACATCCGGCGGGTCGAAGAGAGTATTGTCGCGGCTCTCTATGCGCTGGAGATCGTCGCGACCACCACCAAAGACCGGACCGGTGTGTGGGTTGATGACAGGAAAGTGTGCTCCATCGGCATCGCCGTGCGCTGGTGGATCACATACCACGGCTTCGCTCTGAACGTTTCCAACGACATGCAGGTCTTTGAGCATTTTTCGCCGTGTGGGATGACGCGTGAGGATATGGCGTCTCTGCACGAGCTGGGATACGAGGTGCAGATGGCGGATATCGTGCAGAATCTCGCAGCGGCGTTTGCCGGTATTTTCGCCAGGCAGGGAAATTTTCTAAATCAGGAGGAACTTTCGGCCCTGCTGGAGAATCAAAATATATAACTACTACAACCGGTGGTAGATAGGCCATGCGCGATGAGCGGGCCGTATCAAAAATCGCTGAACGGAGTCCAGGCTTCACGGGGACTGTGGCGGCCATATTCCATGTTGGCATGGTGGTCATTTGTGCCTCCGCGGTCTATACCCTCCAGCCTCCGACGTACACGAAGCAGCTTTTCGGCGTCATTGCCGCTGCAGCCGTCATCGTGGCCGCTACCGCTTACATGTCGCAAACGCGCCCGGAGTGGCGGAGCGGTGTCAGGCTCGGGACCGCGCTGCTGGCGGGCATTGTATTTCACCTGGCTTACAGCCCCCAGTTGAACCAGCTTCCGGGGCTTGAAAACCTCCCGCCGTGGGTCTCGGAGATGCAGATTGGCCTTGGAGCGGTGGGGCTGGCCGTGGCGTTGATCGCAGCGGGCGTGTATCTGTGGAGCGGCTGTGACCGGCGGAGCGTCAAAGTGCCGTTTCAAGGGTCTATGCTGGCCGCAGCAGGCCTGGTCATCGTTTTGAACGCGGTCATGTACGCATCACTGGTTCAGATCTATGATCTGCAGGGCGGCTTCTACGCGCGTCTTTTGACCATGCACGTGGTCGCGTATTCCCTGCTTTTCCTGTTGGTGATGCGGCTGACGGGGGCGCGAGCGGTTGGCAATTACACCACCTGGTACCTGGCCGCGGCCATCATCCTGGCGTCGGCCCGACATATACTTGGAATAGGCATGATGTGAAGAT
>JAWODS010000395.1:0-13686 GCA_046483205.1 Armatimonadota bacterium
TCACATTCCGGTCGATAAATTCGGCCCATCCTCAGCCTCCTGGACAAAGAAGGAGCCCACACCCAGCGTCGAAACCGAGCACAACGGACTGCAGAAGGTCTCCATCACGCTGCGCGAGGGACCCGGGCCGATCCTCGACCGGTTTGTGTTTAAAAACGAGGAGGGCGAGGTGGTGGCCGAGGTCGAGGCCGAAAACGCCCCGCCACTGCCCGAAGAGGACATCGAGCAGGCGCCCGACAGGTGCTTTTATGTCAAAAACGACGGCCACGCCGCAAACGTCCTGACCGGTCGTGTCAACCACGTGGGCCTGCATATCACCTACCTGCGCAACCGCTTCGGCGGTGAAATGGCCGCGGGCGACACAGCTTCCATGCACAACATCTTTTACAACGACAAATCCGACGCCCCGAAGGAATACGATATCCGGCGCATCGGTGACGAAGAAACGGTTATCCTGCAGGATGGGACACCCGTGGCAGTGTGTGGGAGTGGTGACGAAATTGACATGGAAATGGCGCCCGATGCCGCGATGGCCATGGTGACACGCGAAACGTACATCCTCGCGGGCGTGACCGTGCTCGACGGTCTCTTCTCCGCCAACGGCCCGGTCGCGGTCGAGATTGATCTCCAGGAGAATACCGCCAGAGTCTCCGGACCCGCTGATGTGGGTGTCAGGGATCCCACGGGGGCACCGCTGGCAACGGACGCGGGAGAAATCGTCATCGACTGCAGCGAATGGGAATACCTTGCGGAGGTCAAAGAGAGTGTCGCGCGTTTCTTCGACAATACCGATGACCTCATACAGGAGCCCACGGCTGCAGAGACGGCGCGGGAGGAGCTGCCCGTGATGGACACGCAATGGGCCACTGAAGTCCCCCTCGAAGAAGGCGAGGGGGAGCTGGCTGTAGGCGTCCTGCACCCGGCAGATCTCGACGCAGACGGCGCCGATGAGCTCATTGTGCTCCGGGGCCGCACCGCCCACTGTCTGGACACCAGTGGCGACATCCTCTGGAGTTTCCCGACCGGCGGTGTCTGCCGCGCGGCCGAAACCTATGACCTCGACGGCGACGGCATCATGGAGGTGCTGATCGGCTCCGGTGACGAGCACGTTTACGTCCTGAACACTGACGGCGAAGAGATTACCTCCCATCACTGCGATGTCCCCCTGCGGGTCGGCACCAGCAGTGTCCGGGATCCGAAGGTGTCCAATATCGTTGTTGACGACCTCGAGGCCGACGGCGCTCTGGACATCATTGTGGGGACACTCAACGGCAACCTCATCCGCTATGACACGGATTTCGACCTGAAATGGCGCTATGACGGCATTCCGCACGGCACTCGCGAGCTGACGGTGCTCGACCTGGACGGCGACGGGGTCAAAGAGATCCTGGCAGCGAACAAGTACGGCCACGTGCAGATCTTCGACGCTGAAGGCAACCGCAAGCCGGGAACGTATTCAGAGCTCGGTGACGTGGAGATGGCCGTCGGGAATCTCGATGACGATGACGCCTACGAGATCGCCAACGGCTCGTTCACAGGAACATTTACCTGCCGGGAATACAGCGGCGAGCAGGCGTTTACCTTCCATAACTACGGCTTCGCGGTCAAAGAGCTGCTGATGGATGATGTCACCGGCAACGGCGTTGACGAGCTGCTGGTCGGGTCAGAGACCGGATACGCCTATATTCTCGACGGGGCCGGTGACGTGAAAGCCCAGCGCGACTTCGGGGCCATCGTCACCGACCTTACAACCGCCCGTTTCCAGCCGGATATGCCGTCAATCGTGGTAGGCTGTGCCGACGGTCGAGCGTACCTCACCACTGCCAGCCTGGAGCTGCAGCAGATGTTCAAGGCGGACTCTGAGGTGGTTCTCCTGGACACTCTCACCGACGGCGAGGGCGTGAAATTGCTGGTGGCGACGGCGGATACGGTACACTGCGTGGCGCCCGTGCAATAGTCATGTCCGCCCACCGACAAACGAGACCGGCCTGCAGTCCATGGAGACTCGCAGGCCGGTTTTTGTTTTATGCATTTGTTTTTCGGCAGGTGTGCCCGACCGGCTGATTAATCGGAGTCAGCAAACATTCTATCCATCTCGTCGGCGGCCTGGACACCGTCCGCGACCGCCTGGACGACCGTTTCACCGCCATTGATGATGTCTCCGCCGGCAAAGACCGCGTCCAGATTTGTCTGCAGGCTTCCCGGGCGTGTGGCGATGGTACCATCATCGTCCATCTCGATCCCCGGCAGCCATTCATCAAGATCCGACGGCGCGCGCTGCCCTATGGCCTCGATGACCACGTCCACATCCATCACGCGCTCGGTCGTTTCATCCACTTCCGGCCTGCGGCGACCGCTTTCGTCCGGTTCGCCCAGGACCGTCGAAGCGACTTTCAGACCCGTGAGCTTGCCAGCACTGTCGGTTACATAATCCAGCGGCTGGGTGAGAATCAAAAAATGCACGCCCGCGCTGAGTGCCTCGTCACGCTCTTCGGGCCAGGCGGGCATCTCCACGAATGACCGGCGATAGACGATATACACATCGTCCGCCCCGGCGCGTTTCGCAGTAATGGCGGCATCCATGGCCGTATTACCTCCGCCAAGAACAGCAACTGCCCCTGAGAGGGCAAAGTCAGGCTGGCTCTTGGCCTGCCTGAGGAATCCGAGGGCGTCTTGAACCCCTGTTTCTGGCCGGTCGGCCCCGGGAAGCGCGACGGCCTCGGTCATGCCCACACCGATGAATACCGCATCATAGCCTTCCTCCAGAAGGTCATCCACGGTGAGGTCCTCTCCTATCACGGTGTTCAACCGCCACTGCAATCGGTGAGGTGTGCAGCCTTCCAGGATCGCGGTCAGCTCCTTTTCCGGCGCCTTTCGCTCAAGCCGCTCGCCGGGAATCGTTTCGGCGGCGATACCCCCGAGGCTGTCAGAGGCATCGATGATGGTCACCCGGTAGCCCTTCTGCAGCAGGCGGATCGCACACGCGGCACCTGCAGGCCCTGCACCGATGATGGCTACACGTTCGTCTTTCATTTCGTCCGGCACATCCAGCGTCGTCCAGCCCTGCTCGCGCGCGTATTCACACACGTACCGCTGAAGCTGGCGGATCGGCACCGGGCCGTCGGAAAGCTGCTGCTGGACACACTCGCCCTCACACAGCGTCTCGGCAGGACACACATAGGCGCACATCTCCGGCAGCGGATTGCGCTCCCGAAGGACCCGGTATGCCAGCTCCTCGTCACCGTCGGCGATGGCCGTGACGAAGCGCGGGATGTCCACGCCTGCGGGACAGCCGGTCTGGCAGGTCGGGGCGTGGCAGTCACGGCAGACCTTTGCGATCTCGCGCATGACTGTCTGATTGCGCATCTGCCCCGCCTTGAAGATCGGCTCGTACACCTCGTAATCGCGCACCACACAGCCCGACCGTCCGCCGTCACGCATGATCTGGGTGCACGAGGAGCAGCATATACACAACTTCGTCGGTGTCAGCTCGCCGCGTTCGACGATTTCGCGGGCAAAGTCCGGATAGGCCAGCGCCTGCCGGCCGTATCCGATGCAGTGGGCCTCATTGTTTTCCACCAGCGCCGCCCCGACGTACGGGGAGAACTCCCGCAGCCAGGTGTAGCCTGTGGCCATCAGCGGCATATCCGGGACTTCACGGGCAAGGTCTCTGTGAATCTTCACCATGGTGGCGATATTGGTCAGCGGGTGCTCGTTGGGGATGTATCCGCCGATTTCATGGGTGTCATAGGGTCTCTCGACATGCGGGTTGTAATAGGGGCTGCCGTAGGCAACGTTGATGAGACACACGCCCATCTCCTGCAGCTCATTGATGAGGCGCACCGGTTCCGTGAGGTCCGGCTCCATGCTGCCGTCACGGGCCATCCCAAAGCCGTATGGGTAGGGCATGGCGTCATAGACGCTCAGGCGGCTGGTGATGGCGATGTCTGGCACCTCGCGGCGGATCTTCTGGACAATCTCTTTGACCATGCGAGTGCGGTTCTCGTAACTTCCACCATAGCGGCTGTCCTCACGGGTGAAGGCGTTCAGCAGCTCATACAGCAGATAACCGTGACAGGCCTTGACATCCACGGCATCGAATCCGGCCTCATAGGCGACCCGTGCAGCATCCACGTACGCCTGCTGCAGCTCATCAAGTTCCTCATCGGTGATCAGGGCATATTCTTCCGTAATGTCGTGCCGCGGATCCAAAACGGGGTGGTGGTAGGCAATGATGGGTTCGGGACTTCCCGTGGGCTTACTTTCGCGCCCCGAATGGGTGAGCTGGGCGACGACCACGGGCTGGTGAGTTTCATACTCTTCGGCGGCGGCTTCGGTGATGCAGTCGCGCAGGCGCCGGAAATCATCCAGGTTCTCTTCTTTCAAAAGAAGCTGCCTGGGGTTGGCGCGGCCTTCGTGGACCACAGCAGTTGCCTCAAGCCATATCAGCCCGGCCCCTCCAGCGCCAAAACGCCGGTAGCGCCGGTATGTGAGGGCCTCCGGTTTGCCCTCCGCCGAACCGTCACACCCCTCCACGGGGTGGATTCCCAGGGCGTTGGGCAGATGCAGCGGCCCGGCTGAAATCGGCTCGGCTAAAACAGCAGTATTCTCTGAATATGGCAGATTGAGCCCCAGCTCCTGGAGCTTCTCTTCAATCTCATCCCAGCTGTCGAAATGAAATTGCTCGTGCTCTGATGGATATCGAACCTTCATGGTTGCCTGAACTCTCCTATCGGTGGTGACGTGATCATCGTCACCGTCATTTCCAAACAGCGCATAGTTCGTCGAAATGCCCCGCAACACCTTCAACAGCAGTCACCAGAATGCGTTTGACAGGCAGCATTGGCAGGAATACACTCATTTTACAGGGTCATCACAAAAAACACTTCTGTATGCAGGAATTCGATGCTGCTTCGGCCGCAGTGATCCCCCCACCTTTGCACAAAATACAACCTGCGAAGGCATGCAGAGGAGTATTTTGGCGATATCAAGTAAAAATGACTCTCCGGTATTGTATCAAGACTCGCTCAAGAATGGTTCAAACTGTCTCAGGGAGGACACAATGAAACTAACAATCGTTTATGATAACCGGACCGAAGATCCAAACTTGTTGAGCGACTGGGGTTTTGGCTGTGTTATGCAGCACGCGGAGGCAAATGTGCTCTTTGACACGGGAACCCATCCGAAGATATTACTTCACAATATGGCCGAGCTTGGATTGTCTCCCACCGACATTGATGCAGTCATATTGTCACATGAACATTACGATCACACTGGTGGGCTCTCGGGTTTCCTCCGTGAGAATTCTGATGTTACAGTATTTCTCCCCTCGGCCTTCTCGCAGCAATTTAAGCAGGAGGTGCAGTCTGCCGGCGCCACCCTGGTGGAGATCTCGGAGCCCCGGGAAATTGTTGATGGCGTTTCCTCGACTGGCCCCATGGGTGACGCGATTATCGAACAAAGTCTCGTGATGCCGTCAACTGAGGGCCTGGTGGTGATGACCGGGTGTGCTCATCCGGGTATCGTCAACATCGTGGAGACCGCGCGCAAACAATACGGTGAGGATATCGAACTTGTGGTCGGCGGATTTCATTTAAATGATACACCCATTGGCCGGGTTGATGACATCATTGCACAACTTCAGGAAATGGATGTTGCGCACGCCGGTCCCTGTCACTGTACGGGGGATGCGGCTATAGCACGCTTTGCTGATACATACGGTGATAACTTTGTAAAAATCGGGGTTGGCTGGCACTCGACATTCGATACGTTGTGAGGTGGACATATGGATAATGCAGTGGCCTATGACACCTATCCCGAGCCCGAACCCTGTGTGTGGAGCTACAAAAGATGTGCTTGTGTTGTTGACGCTGTTTTGCATGTGAAGCTGAACGATCTGTTTATCACCCGCAGGAGTGGTGTAAACAGATGGAAGCAATAAGCTACCAACCGAGTGAAGTTGCTGTATTGGCAGTGGCATTATTTGCCGCATTATGCCTTGCGAGCCAGCGCGAGTGGCTGCACCGTCTGCGTTTCGCTCATACTGCCACTGCGTGGTTTGTTTTGCAGACGGGTTCCTGGCTGTGCAGCGTTCTTGAGGGTTTCTTTCTTGGGCAGCTTTTCAATCTCCTCGAACACGTCCTTTTCGCTTTCGCCGCCGTCGTGGCCATCATCGCCTGCCAGCGACTGTACGACAGGGTGAGGGAGGCCGAACTGCAATGAACCCCCTCATTACCAATCTCCAGGTTATCGGGACTATCTGCTACATCGGCGCCCTCCTGCTGGCTTTACGTCTCGTGAAATTCCCCAACTGGCGGAGACCCGCCTGGATTATGGCGGCGGGCATGCTCCTGCTGATACTGCTGGGCAGCTCGAATATTCTCCAATGGACGGGGCTGAATACCGAGCTGGACCGCTACGAAAACTACCTCGCCGTATCCGTCCCCCTGTTGTGGCTGTTTCTGCTATATACCGTGGTCTATGAACAAATAGCGAATCAGTTGAGACCCTATAAAACGGTTTTCGAAGCCGTCGGCAGCGGCATTGCGATTCTCAATCCCGATACCTCAATCTGGCTGGCGAACACCCGTATCGCCGATATGGTCGGCCTGCCACTGGAGGCAATTGTCGGCAGGCGCTCATTCCTCGACTTTGTCGCCGAACCCGAGCGCGACAGTCTCCGCAGCTATCACAGGGCCTGCACACAGGAGGGAAGCCGTAACCTCAGCCACGAGTTCGCCCTGGTTGACGTCAACGGCTCGTCACGCATCGTCGCCGCGACGATCAGCTCGATCCCCGGCACCGGGCGCACTGTGCTTACCGTTCAGGATATTACAGCCGAGAAACAGACCGAACAAAAAGCCGATGCCCTGGCGGGGTTTCGCGAAGCTGTCATGGAGACGGCTAACGCCTGGATCATGATCTTCGACACCGAGGGTCGCGCGCGGTTTTGGAACGACGCCGCGGAAAGAATTTCCGGGTATAGCGCAGACGACATGCTCGGGAGACCAAATATCTGGACGGAACTGAAGCCGATTTGTGAGGGCCAGCAGTCATTCGCACAGGTGTGGAACAACATTATTGAAAATCATCGTCCTGTCGAGGATCTTCGGACGGCTATTGAGACAAAAGATGGTGAATATCGCACCATTCTGTGGTCGGCCGACATTATTCGCAGCAGTTCCGGGTCTATGCTTGGGGTTGTTGCGATCGGGCAGGATGTCACCGAGCAGGCGAGGGCGCGCCAGCAGCTTCAGAGCATGGCTGCGGAACAGCGCGTCCTGCTCGATAATGTGCCCGTCATGATTTTCTGGAAAGATGTTGAGGGACACTTCATCCGCGTCAACCAGGCGTTTGCCGACCTGTATGGACTGGAGCCGAGTGATTTCGTCGGCAAGACTGTGGCGGACATCGAACCCCGACACGCCCAGAAGCTTGCCGAACAGGACGCCGAAGTCGTCAGGACAGGACGGGCAAAGCGCGATCTGACCCGCGTCTTTCACGGCCCCGACGGCGACCGGTGGCTCAGCACCGACAAGGTGCCATACTATGATGCACAGGAAAACATCGCGGGCATCATCGGCTTCACCGCCGATGTCACTGACCGTCAGAGAGCCTATCAGGCCCTCGTCAATGCACAGAGACGATCAACCCACCTCGCATCATTCCGCGAGTACGTGATGCAGACAGCAAACGTCTGGGTCGCCATGTTTGATGACGAGTGGCAGTTGACTCTGTGGAATAAAGAGGCCGAGCGCATTTCCGGCTATTGCGCCGACGAAGTGCTCTTCTCCGACCGTGCGTTCGAACTCCTCTACCCCGATCCGGACTATCGGCAGCAGATAATGAACACCCTCAAACACCGCATGGAGCGACAGTCAGAGACATTCCAGGCAGAAACGCGCATCCACTGCAGGGACGGCTCTACCAGGCGCATTGACTGGCACGTGGCGCGGCTCGACAGTCCCGATGGTGAGTTCCTTGGAATGATCACCATCGGAGTGGACGTCACCGGGGCACGAGAGACCGAAGAGCGCCAGATGATGGATCTGCGCGTTTTGCGCGTGCTCAACGAAAGCGCCGACAGCCAGGAAATGATCAGCGGCATTCTGGACGAACTCTCTGAATT
The DNA here is from genome assembly GCA_046483205.1 of Armatimonadota bacterium. GTDB lineage: Bacteria > Armatimonadota > Zipacnadia > Zipacnadales > UBA11051 > JBKHJK01. Next base: position 8,129 of record JAWODS010000395.1, read on the forward strand.
CACCGATTGCGAGACGATGGCCATCCGTCTGTCTCGCGCAGATGATTACCCCTACGCCGAGCATGTCGGGCTCCCTGAAAAGCTGGTGACGGCTCACAGCTGCCTGTGCAGGTATGATGCCGCCGGGGAACCCGCACGTGACGAAAATGGGGACCGGATTCTTCACGGTCTGAAGGGATGTATCATAGACGGCACCATTGACCCGAAGCTTCCATTCTTCACCGACGGCGGCAGCTTCTGGACGAACACCTTCCAGGAGCTTATGGCGTCTCCTCACAATGAGGATTGGAGTTTTGATGATACCATCCATGCCGAGCTGAATCACTCCTCCGTCGCAGTGATCCCGCTGCGCTGGGGCGGAAACACCGTCGGCACCCTTGAGATCGGTGACACAGAGGGCGGGCTGTTCGCGAGAAGTCTCATAAATTACATTGAAGATCTTGCGTCCAGCATTACGGTCGCCGTCCGGAGACGAATCGCTGAAGAGGCGCTGCAAAAAGAACGCAACTTCTCGGAAACAGTTGTCCAAAACGCTCCCACCCTGATTATCGGCCTCGACCAGGCCGGTCGGGTTACTCTGTTCAATGCGCTGGCAGAATCGCTGACAGGGTACGAAACCGGAGAGATCATGAACCACGTCTTCTGGAGACACCTCCTGCCGGCCGGGGAAATGCAGGAGTTTAAGCAGGCCTTTTCCACGCTCCGCAGTGGTGAAGTGCCCCCACCCTTCGATACTCATATTATCTCCAAAAATGGCGACCAGCGCCTTATCAACTGGCGGGCTACAGCCCTGTCGGACCCCGGTGGCGGCGTGTGGCAGGTGATAATCATCGGTATTGATGTCACCGAACACCGCAATCTCGAACGACGTATCCGCCAGAGCCAGCGCATGGAAGCCATCGCAACGCTGGCGGGTGGTATCGCCCATGATCTGAACAATGCGCTGCACAGCGTCCTGTCGAACGTTGAACTTCTGCAGCTGCAGGGCGAAATGAACGAGGCCCAAAGAAACAGCATAAAATCCATAGAGAATGCCGTGAAGCATGCATCAAGCATCACTCAGCAGGTCACAGCGATGGCGGCTCCGGCAGATTCAGAGAAGTGTGCGATCGATCTGAACCTGTGCATCAACAGCGTCATGGGCCTGCTGAAAGGAGTCCGCGACCGCCGTGTCGCCCTCCTGAAGAACCTTTCCGAGGATCTCCCGCCCATACTCGCCGATGCCACGCAGATAGAGCAGGTGATCATGAATCTGTGCGTCAATGCGCTCCATGCGATGCCGGACGGCGGCGAGCTGTTGGTGACCACCGATACCGTGGTCGCAGGAGAAAAGATGGTGCACCGCAATCCAGACCTCAAGGCCGGGGATGAATTTGTCCGCATCCAGGTCACCGACACCGGCGTAGGAATGGATGAGGACACACTGACACAGATATTCGATCCATTCTTTACCACGCGAAAAGACGAGGGAGGCACCGGACTCGGCCTGGCCATATCTTACAGCATTATCCAGAATCACAACGGCTCAATTGTTGTCGACTCCGCTCCCGGTGAGGGCACAACATTCACCATTTATCTGCCGTATGTGGATGAAGCGATCGTCGAAGTCTCCGACAGCGATGAAGCCGTTGAAACCGGCAGCGAGACACTGCTTTTGGTTGAGGACCATGATATGGTTCGCCAGAATCTCGGCCGGCTTATCAGCAACCTCGGCTACACAGTCATCGAGGCAAAAACCGGCCGCGAGGCCCTCGATATCTACCAGGACCGCTATCGGGAGATTGACACAGTCCTGCTGGATATTAACATGCCCGAGATGAACGGTGTCGAGACGTTTGAAAAGCTCCGCGCGGTTTCTCCGGCAGTCACCGGCCTGTTCATCACCGGCTTTGTTAACGGCGAATACGTCCCCAACGGGACCCCTGAGGGAATCATGGGAACCCTGCGCAAGCCGTTCACCATCAGCAAACTTTCGCGCAGTCTTCGACGCCTCATCAGCGGCTCATCCATCAACTGAAACGCAGCATTCGGTCTGCCTGTGCGATCCCGGATAAACCCCGCAACGGCTCATTCTTCGTGATACCGAAACGGTCGCTGCCGCAAAGAAAAGAGTAGTTTGAATCTCATTGCCCCTTGGGCAAACCGCGCCTGTCGCCGGGGCACGGCCTCACGCCAAAATCGGAACGAATGCGTGGTGATGGTTGTTCGCCAGCCGCGCATTTTTGTACTGCAAAGTGCTCTGTGGCGGTGTGGATTCAGCAGGTTTTGAGGGGAAGAAATCACTGACGGGTTTGACGATTTTGCCAAATAGTTATATCCTACAGGGTAACCTCGTGTTGTCCGCACTGTGAGAATGGTGCGAGGGGACTTTTTTTGGATCATCTTTTCCGGTATCATTGGGATAATTGACACATACCTAACCGGGTACGATTATTTCTGACACGCTCGGATGAAGAGCGCAAACATCATCCGGGCCTATGATATTTATTCATCAATAGCCCGGCATCCGATAATACGTAGGAGCCCGAGATATTGCCATGATAGTTCTCAGAGGTCTATGGTCCCTTTTTGTGGCGTCTGTAACACTTGTGGGCATTTTCGCCGGCTATCAGATCGGCACGTGGCTGGCGTTAAATCCTAAACTCTCTGTTGACACCGAAACCCAGGAATATCTAATGTTCGTCGCCGGTCTGACGGCCGTTGGCGGTCTTCTCGGCTTCCTGTTCGCCCAATTCGCATTTCGCAAATTAGTTACGTGGATCCAGGACCTCGAACGGGTGTCACTTCTGGACAAGGTGGCAGCGGCCCTGGGCGTCGTGCTGGGGCTCGTGGTTGCGCTGCTTGCAACCGCACCGCTCGGTGAGCAGAGCCTCGCCGTTCCCATCCGGATCCTCGCCAGCGTCATCGGCGTCATCCTCGGAATTGGCTTTGCAATGAGCACAAAACAGCAGCTCATTTTCGTTTTTCCGAGCCTGGCCACGGACACCCATCTTGAGAAGATCAACATCCCCGCCCAGCCGAAGATGCTGGATACGAATATCATCATTGGAGGTCGCATTTCGGACATTTGCGCCACCGGGTTTCTCGAGGGGCCGCTCCTTATTCCCCAGTTTATTCTCCAGGAACTCCGACACATCGCCGATTCGGAGGATGCTCTTAAGCGCGCGCGGGGCCGCCGGGGGCTGGAAGTCCTCAATAAGCTCAAGAACATGTCATCGGTTGATGTGCGCGTGTACGACGACTATCCCCCGGAAAAGGAACAGATCGAGGTTGACGCGCGTCTCGTGAAAGTCGCAAAGCTCAAAAACGCGGCGATCCTGACGAACGATTATTCGGTCAACGAAATGGCCAAGCTCCAGCAGGTTAAAGTCCTGAATGTCAATGAACTGGCCGCCGCTCTGAAACCGGTGTATCTCCCCGGTGAGGAGGCCACGGTGACGATTGTCAAAGAAGGCAAGGAGCCCGGTCAGGGCGTGGCATATCTTGAAGACGGTACAATGGTTGTTGTCGAGGAGGCGAAGGGGCTCATCGGCCAGGATGTTGTCGTCTCGGTTACCTCGTCTCTGCAGACTGCGGCCGGGAAAATGATTTTCGCCGACCTCGTCAGAGATGCTGAGCCAAGGCAGTCCGGGAAGAAGTCGTGACCGACGATATCTCCGCTATCATCGTAGCCGCAGGCGCAGGTGCCCGTTTCGGCGCTGAGATCCCCAAGGTGTACGTGCACCTGTCGGGCCGACCGGTGCTGGCATGGTCCCTGCAGGCATACGCCTCCGTACGCCGCATCAGCCGCATTATCGTGGTGGCGGCTCCGGCGTACCTCGACAGGGCCGCCGACATCTGCCGGGCCGAAATCCCTGACAGAAGCTGGGAGGTTGTGGCGGGGGGCCAGCGGCGCCAGGATTCGGTCCGCCTCGCTCTGCATCATCTTCAATCCGACCCGCCCGACATCGTCTGCATCCATGACGGCGCACGCCCCCTCGTCTCCTCCGACATCATCACTGCCAGTATCGAGACATGCGCCGAGCACGGCACCGCCGTTGCCTGCATTCCCGTCACCGACACGATCAAGCGCTTTAATCCCGATGGGACCGTTGACGACACGCTGGAGCGCAGCAGGCTCCGGGCCATACAAACACCCCAGACCTTCGACTTCCGACTGATCTTGCGCGCACACGAGCAGGCTGCTGAGGAGGGCCGAAATGTCACTGACGATGCCGCGGTGGTGGAGGCGGCCGGACACCCAGTCGTCGCCTCGGAGGGCAGCCCGGAGAATATAAAGATTACCAGGCCGCAGGATCTCCCCCATGCACAATGGCTTATGGAGCGGCGATATGGCATGACTCATGAAGCAGCGCTTCGTGCCGGACACGGATATGACATTCACAGGCTGGCTCCTGGCCGCCCCCTGATACTCTGTGGCGTTCATGTCGAGCATGAATTCGGTCTCGCCGGGCACTCCGATGCCGATGCGCCGCTTCACGCAGTGACCGATGCAATCCTCGGTGCTGCGGGTCTGGGTGACATCGGACAGCATTTTCCCGACACTGATCCTGCATACAAAGGAGCCGACAGCGCTGCACTTTTGGTCGAAGCTGTTAAGAAGGCCGCCGAAACAGACCTCCGGGTGGGAAACGTTGATCTGACAATTATCGCCCAGGCCCCGAAGCTCGCTGCATACCGCGACCGGATGCGGGCGAAGCTGGCGAAGCTATGTGGCATTTCCGAGGACTGTGCCAATATCAAGGCGAAAACAGCCGAGGGGATGGGACCGGTTGGCCGAAAAGAGGCCATCGCCGCACACGCTGTTGTGACATTACTGTCCCAGGGAGATGAAGTCGATCCGAGGGAGGATTATGATGAGTGAGCTTGCTTTGCACGGTGGAAAGCCGGTACGAACCGAAGGGCCAACCGCGTCGTGGCCGGTCGTCGGAGACCTCGAAATACAGCGTTTGACGGACGTTATTGACAGCGGAGATCTGCTGTATGGCCGTGGCGAACAGGGTGTGAAGTTTGAGCAGGAGCTTGCCGAATGGATGGGCGCTGAATATGCAATCGGCACCATCAACGGAACCGAGACGATGGCCCTGGCCCTGAAGGCGGCGGGAATCGGGCCCGGTGATGAGGTGATCATGCCCGCCATGACCTTCATCGCCTGCCCGCAGTCGGTGCTGCTGGCAAACGCCATCCCTGTCCTGGTGGATCTCACAGCCCACAACGTCGCGCTGGATCCCGAGCTTGTGGAGGCGGCAATCACCGATAACACAAAGGCCATCATGGCGGTTGACCTGTACGGGGTCGCGGCGGATATGGACACAATCATGGACATCGCCGACCGCCATGACCTCTTTCTGCTCGAGGACTGCGCCCAGGCGCAGGGAACCGAATGGCGGGGGAAGAAGCTGGGTACCCTTGGAGACGCGGGCTCACTGAGCTTTCACACCGCCAAGTGCATCACCTCGGGTGATGGCGGCGCGGTGGTTACCGACAGCAAGGAGCTGCGCGATCTGATGCAGTCGTACCGCCAGTTCGGACAGCCGTTCGCCGGTGCGGAACACGAC
>JAWODS010000023.1:0-10094 GCA_046483205.1 Armatimonadota bacterium
CGCTCCCGCCTTCATCCAGACTGCGATGACCTCCGAGGAGACGGCGCGGGAATTTGCGGCGAAGCTGCCGGTGGGGAGAACAGGGACCGTCGAAGAGGTGGCCGGCGCCGTCGCATACCTGGCCTCCGACCTCGCCGGATACATTACCGGCGAAGTCCTGGATCTCAACGGAGGCCATTTGATGGACTGACCAGGCGCGTATATGGCAACCTCCTTCACAGCATTTCACCGCAGACCCCTCCCAGCAACAGCCGCTTTACCCTGTCCTCGCGTGTCTGCCGGCCGGTGATGGAAGCCCCGGCCCCGAAGAAATGAGCGCCGACTCATTCAAATCATATAAATATGAAAAGACCGACGTTACATATTATTTGACAAAGTCAGTTTTATCGGTTATCCTGTGCGCTGATACGTAAAATGCGACCGTAAGCGGGTGTATGAGTGTGACTGAAGACGAGAGAATTGAGGATGCTTTCCACGGCACGGTGACTGTTGGAGAGCGCGGACAGGTGGTTATCCCGGCCGAGGCGCGTGAGCAGCTCAACATCTCGGCTGGTGACAAGCTTCTGGTGTTTGGCCGGCCCAGAGGGACTGGCCTGATGATGGTGAAGATCGCGCAAATGGCGGAGTTTATCGCCTATATGGAAAGTCTCGTGAAGGAAGAGAATAGTGAGAATGCGTCAGAGGACGCAGAATAGGTGGAGGTGACTGCCGGTGAGTGCTGCACAAAATAGAACGCTTCCGCTGCTGGCGGCAGTGGCTGCCAGCATTATCATGTGTATCCCGGTTTCCGCACAGCAGGAGGCTTTTGAGCCGCTGGAGCTGGACCTGGATGCTGCAGTCGAAATGGCGCTTCAGCAGAATTACAGCCTGAAGATGGCCACCGCGGCAATGGAAGAGGCACAGGCGGCCATCGGAGAAGCAGGTGCTGCGAAGCGGTTACAGGTTGATCTGGAGGGGAATTACACGCGGATGGGGCCGAGTTCGACGACGGAGTTCCCGGGCCCCGGTGGCCAGACCACCGAAGTTCAACTGTCACCGGACGACACACATTCGTACGGTGTTTCGGCCTACCAATCGCTCTATTCATCAGGGCGCAACGACCTGCAGGTTGCCCTTGCTGAATTGAACCTCACCAGCGCCGAATTTGACAGAATGATCGCCCGCAGGCAGATTATCCTGGCGGTCAAACAGGCGTATTTCGGTGTTCTGCGCGCCCGGGGCTTTGTTGATGTCAGCGAGCAGGCCGTCGAGGCGGCGCGGCAGCACTGGGAGAACGCGGTTGCGCGATATGAGGCCGGGACGGTGCCGAGGCTGGACGTGATCCGTGCCGAGGTTGACGTCGCCAACGCCGAGCAGGAGCTGATCGCCGCCCAAACACAGGTGGACAACGCCCGGGCGTCATTGAAGAAGATACTCGCGGTTGATGTGACCAGGCCCGTGAAACTCGCAGAGATGCCCGACGTGGAGCTTCTGACGGTGGATGCACAGAAGGCCATTGACATGTCGTACGACAACCGCGAGGAGCTAAAGCAGGCTCGCACGCGCGTGAAGCTGGCGGAAACATCGGAGCGGCTCGCGAAGTCTCAGCGGGGCTTTGATATAGGGCTGGCGGGCAATTACGACCGGCAAAGCGCCAGCGGCCTCGGAGGCACCGACTATTCGTGGGCGGTCTCGGTCGTTTTGAGCAAGCCACTGTCCGACGGCGGACTGTCGGCTGCCAGGGAGCGCCAGGCACGCAAGCAGCAGGAGCAGGCACAGCTGGCCATGCAGCAGATCAGAGATGAAATCGCCACTGAAGTCTGGCAGTCATACCTCGACCTGCAGGATGCCAAATCGCGGCTGACATCCACCCAAAAGACTATCGAATCCGCCCAGGAGACCCTCCGGCTGTCTGAGGTGCGGTATAACGCGGGCATCGCCACCCCGGTTGAGGTGACCGACGCGCGCGTGGCCCTCACACTGGCCCGCACCAATCACGTGGAAGCAATCTACCGGTACAGAACTGCCGAAGCGAAGCTCTTGAGTGCGGTGAACGTCTCCCGAGAGACGCTGGCAGGCACTGAACCAGGGAGTGAAGCAGAGTGAAAAAAGTTGGAACCACGATACTGGTCATCGCGATCCTCATCGGGGTGCCGGTGGCTGGCTTCTTTATAGTGAAAAATGTGCAGGCCAACAATGCTGCTCAGTCTGAACAGACAGAAACGATCACAACAGTGCAGGTCGCAGCGGTCCAGCGAGGTGACATCACCCGCAGCATCACTTTGACCGGGACAGTGGAAGCAGACCATGTGAGCGGGGTTGTCCCGAAAACCCCCGGCAAGATTCTACGAGTGCATGTTGATGAAGGTGATGCTGTTGCGAAGGGCGATCTTCTGGTCGAGTTGGAGCGCAACGACCTGGAGGCCCAGCTTCGACAGGCAAGAGCGGCTGTCGGCTCGGCCCGGGCCCGGTTGAGGCAGGCCGAGAGCGGGACGACACTGCAGGAGGCCGAAACTTCCACCTCCATCGAAACGGCCCGCGCCAACCTTCAGGCTGCTAAAGCGCAACTTGAGCAGGCTCGAACCGGCGCGGAAGTGACGCAGGCGGAAACCGGAACATCAGTCCAGCAGGCCGAAGAGGACCTCCGGCAGGCCAAAGAGCAGCTTGCGATGCTGGAGGCCGGATCTCGTGAACAGGAGAAACAGCAGGCCCGCGAGGCCGTCCGCCAGGCAGAGGCCTCCATGGAGAACGCCAAAAGCAACCTCCAGCGCGCCGAAAAGCTGCTGTCGCAGGGAGCCATGGCCCAGCAGCAGTATGATGCGGCGAAGCTGCAGTATGACGTCGCGGTGGCACAGTACAATTCGGCCACCCAGAAGCTTGACCTCGTCGAAGAAGGCCCCCGCAGCCAGGAGCTCGAACAGGCCCGTTCGCGCGTGGCCCAGGCCCGGGCGCAGCTTCAGCTGGCGCAGGCCAACCAGCAGCAGAACCGTATTCGACAACAGGAAATACAGGCGGCCCAGGAGCAGGTGCGGACTGCAGAGGCTGCTGTGAAGATGGCGAAAGCCTCGACCGTCCGCAACACCATCAGCCAGGACGACGTCGAAGCCGCTCGCTCCGCCCTGGAGCAGGCCCGTTCGAATGTTGATTATCTGCAGACCCAGATCGGCTACACCTACATTCGCGCCCCAATCGCAGGTGTGGTCACCGAGGTGGAAGCAGACCCGGGTGAGGCGGCTTCAACGGCCGCTCCGGTGGTCACAATCACGAACAATTCGATGGTGTATATCCGCGGCAGCCTCCCTGAAACGCAGCTTCGCAATGTCCGGGTGGGTCAGAGTGTGCCCGTGACAGTGGATGCACTGGACGAGCCGCACTTCATGGGTGAAATCAGTCAGGTCATACCCAGTGCCGACCCTGAGACACGCACATTCAGTATCAGGGTGCGGGTGGATAACTCGGCAGCACGATTACAACAGGGAATGTATGCAGAGCTTGAAATTGTCAGCGAACAGGTCACCAACGCCATCGTCGTCCCTCGAGAAGCGGTTGTCACTCGACAGGGCAAGGATATCGTTTATCTCGCAGAAAACGAGCGTGCAAAACAGCGCGAGGTGACCACCGGGATTCATGATGAAACACACGTGGTGATCACCGACGGCCTGGACGAGGGTGACAGGTTGATCGTCAGCGGTCAGACAGTTGTGCATCCTGATGCGATGATCAATGTCGTGGATGAGAGCGGGGATGGTGAGTGACATGAATCCCGCAGGATTTTCGATCAGGCAGCCGGTCACCGTTCTCATGGCGATGCTGGCCGTCCTCGTATTGGGTATCGTGGGCTTCACACAGTTGAAAGTGGCCCTGATCCCCGACATCGATTTTCCGATGGTGGTCGTCATCACGCGCTATCCAGGCACGCCTCCGGAGGAAGTCGAGGAGTTTGTCACAAAGCCTGTCGAGGAACAGGCGGCCGTTGTCGAAAATCTCGAAAGCGTCAGTTCGATATCGCGTGAGGACCTCTCCGTGGTCATGATCGAGTTCGAGTGGGGCCAGGATATGGACTGGGCCTCGTTCAATGCCAGAGAGAAGATTGACCCCGTCATCGAACAGCTTCCGGACGGCGCGCATCGCCCGATTATCATGAAGCTCGATCCTTCCACTCTGCAGGCCGTGATGACGATCAACGTCACCGGTATGGAGGATCAGCAGCGGCTCCGGGAAATCGCAGATGACGAGATCAAGCCGGAGCTGGAAAAGCTGCAGGGGGTAGCCTCCGCAGATATTTACGGCGGTCTTCAGCGGGAAATACGCGTGGAAGTTAATCGCGAGCGCTTGAATGCACACCGCCTGTCGGTTCAGCAGATTGAAAATGCGCTGCGGGCTGAGAACATGAACGTGCCGCTGGGATTTACCACCGAGGGCCGGCAGGAATACACCCTGCGCCTGGTGGGACAGTTTGAAAGCGTTGACGAAATTCCAAATATCGCTGTGGCTCACCGAAATGGCCACGCCATTCGCCTGCGCGATGTCGCAACCATCAGAGATACGCACCAGGAAGTCCGGAGTTACGCCCGGGTCAACGGCGAACCGTGTGTGACGCTGTCGATCACCAAGGAGAGTGACGCAAACACCGTCGAGGTGTCACACGCCGTTCACGAGGCACTCACGGAGCTGCCAGAGAAGCTCCCGCCCGGCATTTCGACGACTGTGACGGCAGACCAGGCGGAGTTCATCGAAGATGCTCTGCACAACCTCTACAGCGTGGGCATCGAGGGAGCGGTTCTTGCGGTCGCCATCATCTTCTTTTTCCTTGCGACTGTTACCGGGACGCTGGTTGCGGCGATTTCTATTCCGCTGTCGATTCTGGCCGTCTTTGTCCTGATGTATTTCGGGGATATGACCCTGAATATTATCACAATGGGTGGCCTGATCCTGGCGATCGGGCGTATCGTGGACGACTCTGTCGTCGTTCTGGAGAATATTTACCGGCATACAGAAAATGGGGAGCCTCCCCTGGACGCTGCACTGTCGGGCACGGGCGAGCTTGCCATGGCAATCACGGCGGTAACGCTTGCGACGATGTGTGTCTTCCTGCCGCTTCTTTTCGTTGGTGGGATGGTGACGCAGCTATTCACCTCCATGGCCCTGGTGGTCATGTTTGGACTTCTTGCCTCCCTGGTCGTAGCTTTGACCACTGTTCCAATGATGGCCTCTCGCTTTCTGCACTATCACCGGAGCAGCGACGAGACCGAAAGTGCCGGCCTCATGGGTCGGATACTGCAGGGCTTCGACAATATGTTCAAGGGCCTCGCGGGCTGGTACGAGCGAGCTGTGAGCTGGTGTCTGGATCACCGGGCACTGGTTATCGCAGTGGCAACGGCGATATTCATCAGCAGCCTGATGCTTGTCCAGCTCGTCGGCTTTGAGTTCTTCCCGAGCATGGATCGTGGTGAGACCACACTCGTCGTGGAGAGTCCGATCGGCAGTTCGGTGGACTATACGAACGACGTCGCCAAAAAGATCGAAAACCACATTCTGGACATGCCGGAGTTGGAATCCCTGGAGGTGTACCTTGGTGAAACCGAAGGGGGCATCGGCTCAATGCGTGGTGGCGCAGGCGGTGGGCGAACGGCAAATTTCACCGTCAAGCTGGTGGATAGGGACGAGCGCGAGCGATCCACCGACGATGTGGAGCAGGACCTGCGCAAGTATGTGCAGCAATTTGCCGGGGTCAGCATGCGTTTTGAACAGCAAATGGGGCCCGGTGGTGGGGACTTTGAAGTGATGATCACGGGTGATGATCTCGACGTCCTCAGCGACCTGGGGCAGGAAGCCAGGGAGAGGCTGCAGGGCATCGACGGCCTGTACGATGTGCGCCTGGACTGGGAGCCGGGAAGCCCGGAGTACCAGGTGACCGTCGATCGTGGCAAAGCAGGAGAGCTGGGCCTGACCGCCAGTGCTATCGGCGCGACGCTGCAGACACTCGTCCGCGGCACCAAAGAGCTGACCAAGTTCCGCGAGCATGGAGAGGAATATGACATCACCGTTCGCGCCCCGGAGGCACAGCGCGACTGGATTGATGTCGTCAGACAAACGAATGTGGTCTCCGCATCCGGAAAACTCGTGCCGCTGGAGGAAATTGCCAGCATACATTCCGTCTTGGGCCCGACCCAGATAAGCCGGGACGACCGGCAGCGTTCGATCACCGTCCAGGGTACCAAAGCGCCCGATGCGGCCCTCAGCGAAATTGTGGAGACAGCCAGAGAAGAACTGGAGAAGATGAATCTCGCCTCCGGATACAATTACGAATTCGCCGGCTCTGAAGAAGATCGCCGCGAGGCCTTTGGTGGAATGGGCGTCGCTTTGATCATGGGCGTTCTGTTGATCTACATGATCCTGGCTTCACTCTTCGAATCGCTGGTGCATCCCTTCACCATCATGCTGGCGATCCCGCTGGAGGTCATCGGAGTATTCGTGGCTCTGCTGCTCACAGGACTGAATGTGAGCATCATGGTGATGCTGGGGATTCTCATGCTCACCGGCATTGTTGTCAGTAACTCAATCCTGCTGGTGCAGATGATCAATCTGCTGCGCGAGCGCGGCGAACCTCTGCGTGAAGCGATCATCGGTGGTGGTTCAATCCGGCTGCGTCCAATTCTCATGACGGCTCTGGCGACGCTGTTCGCCATGATCCCGCTGGCCCTGGCAATGCGTGCGGGGTCGGAGATGTGGCAGCCGCTGGGCATCACTGTCATCGGCGGATTGACGACCTCCACCTTCCTGACACTGTTTGTCATTCCCGTTGCCTACAGCGTGATTGAGGAGATCGGTGACCGCATTACGGGCCTCTTCAGCCGCGGTGAAGATGCATAAATGCTTTCGAGGGGTGACATCAAATGTCGGAGATCGGTCAAACATTCGATGAACAGATGCTGTTGATAATCTGTGAAACGAACTTTGCATCGAGACTTGTGCAGCTATTGAACGGGCTGGAAATAACGGGGTACACGTCGTTTGGTGGGGTGTCGGGCGTGGGAGCAACCGGCCGCCACGAGGGAACGAGTGTGTGGCCGGGATCGAACACCATCCTGTTTACCGTGGTGACGAATCCGGCGATGATTGACAGAATCATCGAACGCGCCGAGGAGGTCATCGACGCCGAATACGCAAAGCGTCCGGGCTTCAGGGCCTTCAGTATTCCGGCACGAAGTATTGTGTAGGTTGCCGCCACCATCCAGGCAGCCCCCGCCGATTGGGGCGCCGCCACTCGTATTGGGGTTATCGGCACCGGCTGTCGTGCCGGGTGTGATGCACGGCGCCCCGAAGGTATGGCGAGACCCTGAACTGACAGAATTGAAAGCCGCGAAGGACAAACACCCTCAACCGCCGAAACGTCTGTGCACTGGCACAAACAGCCCGGTCAATGGAGGGTGCGTCTATGAAAGAGCTGTGTATCCTCGATGTCGCTCCCGTTTCAGTTCTGGCCCTTTTGCTGCTTCTCGGCACGCTTGCTCTCCCGGTGACCTCAGCCGCGCAACCGTGCACGCTGTACCGGACCGACGATATCCAGCGGGCGCGGGAGAATGTGGGGCGATACGGCTGGGCACAGCACATCGTTGACGGCTGGAAAAGCTCGGTCTCATACATCATGCAGCAGGACCGGGACTTCGTCGAGGAGATGATTCCGCACGCCACGCCGTGGCCGGAATATGGCCAGAACTGTCCGGTGTGTGTCGGCAAGCAGTCTTCGATGGGCGAATGTGGCCTGTATCGCTGGAGCCCCCGGGACCCCGATAAACTGGTGTGCAAGTACTGCGGCACCGTCTATCCGAACCCCAAATACCCGGAAACCGGCACCCTCGAATGTCCGAAGATGGGGCAGACGTTTACCTACTATGAAACCGAGGCGGAGCGCGCGCATCCCGACGAAGATCCCGCCAAGCATGCCTTCCGGTGGGCGAGCTGGCCGGTCCACACGAGCTGGAGCGGCATCATCCGCTCCAAAAAGCTCAGCTATATGTGTGGAAGGGTTTTGCCGCTGGCGAAGCTCTACGCGCTGACTGATGAGGTGCAATACGCCGAAAAATGTGCGGCGATCCTCGACACCCTCGCCCGGCGGTATCCGAATTATCTCTTCCACTCGTATAATGGAACCTACGCCGACTGCCCTCCTCCGGAAGCCGCCGAGAACCTGGGCAGACACGGGCGGGGCGGAAAATTCCCTAAAGACGTCATCCGAAACGCCTTCGGTCTGCATCAGACTGACGAATATGCATCACTGTGCAACGGCTTCTGGGGGTCCGGCCGCATTAGCTGCAGCGGTGGCGATGGAAGCACCATCCTCAACCTGCTGGTGGCCTATGATCTCATTCGCGAAGCGACATACCCCGACGGCACGGCGGTGCTGGCTGATGAAGCAAATAAGCGCATCGTCAATGACCTTCTGCTGTCGGGAGTGCATGATGCCGAGCAGTGGAATGACATCAATAACAAGTGCGGTCCCGGGCGTGCTCTCGGCGCGGCTGCCGGGATTCTCTTTGAGCGGCCGGACAGCGCCCGATGGGCCCTCGAAGGCTTTGAAACGCTGATGGACAGGTGCTTCCATTTCGATGGCTTTTGTAAAGAGTCTCCCTCATACTCAAGCATGCACCTGGGGCTCATGAGAAACATCCCGGAGATCCTTCGCGGCTATTCCGACCCCGAAGGCTACGAGCCCGAAGAGGGAGAGCGACTCGACAACCTGGATCCGTTCAATGACATCCCCAGATACCGGCGTGCGCTGGAAAGCATGGTGCGGATGATCGCCCCAAATGGCCGCTATCCGACCATCGGCGATACGCATTACCGGGCCGGTCTCAGCTCCATCTGGGTCGAAATCCTCGCCGACCGCTACGGTGACCGGTACGCAGGCCTGCTGGAGGAGGTGCAGGGCGCTTCACTGGCCGATGCCGGCAGCGAATATGCCCTGTGGTATCGCAACCCGGATATGAAAGCTGCGGACGACGCAGGGCTGCCTCTGCACACCGAATGGTTCCCCGGCTGGCACGTCGGGGTTCTTCGCACACCGGACCCCACCGGTGATACCGCGTTTTACCTGAACGCTTACGGCTATCACGGCCACCGGCACTATGACACTCTCGGCATCCTGTACCATGCATTTGGGCGAGAGCTGGCCTCCGACCGGGGCTATATCTGGGACGATCCGAGAAACGCCTGGACCAAAAGCACACTCTCGCACAACCTCGTCACCGTTGACGAAGAGAGCCAGGCGCGCGATCCGAAAAAAGCCGGGGTGCTGCAATTGTTCGGGGCCGCTCCCGGTGTGGAAATCGTGCAGGCACGATCCGACAGGGCCTATGAGCAGTGTGAGCGGTACCAGCGCACCTGCGCTCTCATCCGCCTGCCCGGTGGTGGCACGTATGCAGCAGATTTTTTCCGGGTCGAGGGTGGAAAGCTCCACCAGTATGGCTTCAACTGCAGCGGAGAGCTGAGCCGTTTGCAACCGGGTACACTCGAGCCGCTCGATCAGGAGCACAGGTGGCTGAACAATTTCCGCGCGATAACCCCAGAGGGCCCGGTGACGGCAACATGGCAGGATGATGACATACGCATGGACCTTATACTTCTAAATGATGTTGATCGGTTTGTGGTGGCTGATGCACCGGGCTGGCGCAGCGATAAAGGGAGCGAACTTGATAAGCCGCCGATCCAGCAAATCCTCGCTGAACGCAGCGGGGATGAGGCACTGGCAAGTCACTACGCCGCCCTGATGGTGCCCTACGAGTCTGAGACGTCGCCGATTACTGAGGCACGTCTCATCACTGATGAGCCAGAGGCCCTGGCTTTAGAGGTGAAGCGAGAGGGAGCAACGGATTACATCATCTCCGCTCTTGATGATACCGAGCGCTCGTATGGCCCGGTGAGCATGACGGGGCGGTTTGGATATGTGTCAGTTGATGGTGAGGGCCGCGTGACCCGCGCCTATCTTCTCGCCGGCACGGACCTGCGGTGTGGGGAAGTCCATATCCATATCCCTGCCGGACGCGTGAAGATGGAGGTCGAGCGTGTGAGTGATCGGAGCTTCCACCTCACCGACCCGGTGCCGGAGGATATGC
>JAWODS010000104.1:0-3963 GCA_046483205.1 Armatimonadota bacterium
AGTTCGCCCTCGTAATCCACGAAGGCGTTCATGCGGCTGACGGCGATGGGAGCGCCGTCTCCGCAGATGGTATTTGTTGAGGGCTTCATGAACACGCGCGGTGATTCGATGTCCGGCTGGGTCTTCTCGCCGCCGAGCTTCTTCGAAATGCTCTCATTCAGATGCGACCGGTAGTTGGTGGCCAGGCAAAAAACCTTGCCCGGCGCAGGCACCGGTGACAGCAGCTCAACATCCTCACGCTGCAGCTTCGCGGCATCCGGCAGATCATCAACAGCGTCCGCCACCTCTTCGGCACGGTCGAGGGCAGCCTCATTTTTGAGCATCTCTACGACGCCCCCGGCACATTCTGCGGAAAGGGAGTCGGTGGCGGCGCAAAGGTCGATGATGGTGCTGCCGATCATGGCTCCGGGACGGATATCCGAATTGTCATTTCTGCGAAAGGAAACAAGCTTCAGGCTCATGGGTTCACTCCTGCTGGTCGGGTTTGTTGCTCATGTGGCGGGCTTATATTTTTTGTAGCGCGGTATATATTGCCATTCGTCAAGGTGGGACGTGATATCCACCGGCAGATGAATGCGGGCAATACCTTCCTTCTGCGCGGCACGGATGACGGCCTGCGCCACCTGCAGCGAAACCTCCCGCAGCCTCGAAATCTCCGGCAGCACGCGGCCTTTGTGCAGATCGTCCTCACATACTGCATCATGCACCGCATTCCCGGCGGCGACCATCATGGCGTCGGAAATATTTCTGCTGCCGCACACATGCGCCCCCGCGCCAACCCCGGGGAATGCATACACGTTGTTGACCTGGGTGAACCGGTGGGTTTTACCGCCGTAATCCAGTGGCTCGAAGGGGCTTCCGGTGGCGATGATTGCGGAGCCATCCGACCATTTTACCACGTCGTGCGGGTGGGCGTCGGAGTTGTCCGAAGGGTTGCTGAGGGCGAAGATGATGGGGCGGTCCCATCGCTTGCTGACGGCGCGCACCATCGGCTCATCAATCACGCCCCGGTGGCCGGACAATCCGATAACCGTCCCCGGCCGTCGGGCTTTTACGAATGCCTCAAGCCGCAGGTCGTCACCATCGAGCCCCCATTGCCGCACAAGCGCCGCATCAGTTGCAACGCGCCTTTTATACTCCGGCAGGTCCTCGCGATCCGACACCACCAGCCCGCGGCTGTCGAAAACGTGGACGGTCGCTGATGCATCGTCTTCGCTGGCGCCGGCTGCGATCTTCGCGGCCATCAGCCCCTGAGCGACACCCACGCCTGCAGCGCCCGCGCCGATGATCACGATCTCTTCTGTGGCAATCTCACGCCCGGCGATACTCAGGGCGCCCAGCAGCGCGGCGTACGTCACCACAGCGGTGCCCTGGATGTCATCATTGAAGGAGGGCAGGCGCTTGCGGTAGCGCTCGAGGTTGTCGAAGGCCCGGTCGCGGCTGAAATCCTCCCACTGAAGCACCGCCTGCGGACACTGCCGCCTGACGCCGTCGATGAAGCTGTCGATGAAGGCACGATATTCATCGCCCCCGAGGCGGCGCTGGCGGGTGCCCAGATACAGCGGATCGTTCAGCAGATCTTCGTTTTCAGTGCCCACATCCAGAGTCACCGGCAGACATTCACCAGGGTCAAAGCCGCCTGCTGCGACGTACAGGGCCAGCTTTCCGATGGGGATGCCGATACCGCCCACGCCGTGGTCGCCGATGCCCAGGATGCCCTCGTTGTCGGTGCAGACGATGACGCCGATGTCGTCGGCCCCAACTTCCTCAAGCATCTCGTCGATATGCTCGATATTCTTCGGGGTAATGTACAGGCCGCGGGAGCTGCGAAAGATGTGGCTGAAGTTCCGCACCGCCTCCGCAACTGTCGGAGTGTAAACAATCGGCGCCATTTCCTCCAGATGGGCCGTCAGGACGGCGTGAAACAGCGTCTCATTCCGATCCTGCAGAAGTCGCAGGTAGATATACTTGTCCAGGTCGGTCCCTTCTTTGCGGTAGTTCTCCATCACCCGGGCCTGCTGCTCCTGGAGTGTTGAAACCTCCGGTGGCAGCAGCCCGATGAGGCCGAGTTCGCGCCGCTCCTCGTGGGTAAACGCGCTTCCCTTATTCAAACGCGGGTTGTGCAGAAGCTCCGTCCCGCGCTGTTTGACGTGCAGAACATCGCCGTCCAATCTTCTTCCTCCAGATCGCAACTGCACACTGCTGCAACGGGATGCTACATGTAGCTGCCATATTTGTGCGCTGCCTGCACCATTGCAATATAGTTTTCGGGCTTCACCGACGGGTGGATCGAGTTTGAAGAGGTCAGGATATAGCCTCCGCCGGGTGCCGCGATGTCTATCGTCTCACGCACCGTCGCTTCTACCTCATCGGGGCTGCCGTTGACCAGAAGTTCGCGGCAGTCGATGTTGCCGAGCACGCACATCCGCCCGGCCAGGTGCTCCTTGACCTCCCCGATGTCCATGCACTGCGGCTGCACCGGGTGAAAACCGTCGAAGCCAATTTCCAGCAGATCGTCGAGGATCTGCCACATGTTGCCGTCGGAGTGCTTGAATATAGGGAGCCCACAGCGGTGCGCTTCTTTGACGATCTCCGCTTCGTACGGCTTCACCATCTCCCGGTAATGAGCCGGTGACATGAGCAGGGTGTGCTCGCCGGCGAGGTCTCCGGGCACTGCAATGCCGTCGGCTCCGATTTCCGCACTCTTCCGGACGGCGGCCAGACAGTAATCGGTGGCAATGCGCGTGACACCATGAACCAGCTCGTGGTCGGTCGCGTAATCGACCAGAAGCTCCTGCATCCCGCCACGCAGCCGCCATGCAACCTTGTATGGGTCCGGTATCGACACCAGGTGAGCGCGCTCGGGCCCCAGCGTCTCCATTATCTGCACGATCTGGGCGAAATCTTCGTCCGAAAGATCGCCGGCCATATCGAAAGCGGGAAGATCATCTTTGCTTTTGATGGGGCCCTCAAGCGGGTACGGCTCACCCAGATCCGAAAGCTCAAACAGCACACCGAACTTATCTCGTGCCAGTCCTTCGCCCTCCGGTTGCAGGCCCTGGCCCACACCGAAGCAGGTAGCGTCAACGTCGAGGGCTTCGATCATCTCGCAGTACATGGAGATGACCTCTTCCCCCTCCTGGCCGGTCAGGTCCTGGCGCCTGTCCACATCGTCGGGCTCTCCGGTCAGCAGGCGGTGGACGGCCACGATTGACGAGCCGTTCATATACATCTCAAAAACGGGAACGCGATCGGGCCGGTCACATTGCAGCGCCGTCAGGATGCGCTCGCTCCCCGTCATATCCGCTCACTCCCGCCATCGCGTTGTCCGCCAGAAGGTGTCGGAATCGTAGCACAGGAGATTCTGCATCGTCAATCCGGTCACGATATTCTGCATAACCCGTGTTGCTTGACAAATAGCGACTGTTGATAGAGGATTATGAGGGAGTCGCGTGGAAGCTTTTTTCCACGACGTTTTGATGTTAGAGGCATCCAAACTGGCCAAGTATTTGACCAGATAGTGAAGCTCACTAGGAGGACCCATCATGACAGAATCCTGGCGTCAACTTATGAACGTAGGCATCGTCCATTTCATGGCCCCCATCTACCAGTAGCTGCTGATGGCTCCTGTAACGGCCTACAGAATTTCTCTGCTTTACTTAGGGACAAGGTAGGAGGTAAGGCAACAAACCTTCTTCCTACCGATATACCGGAGGATATTTATTCTGAGGTTGCTTCTGTAGTTACTAAGAAGCTCAAGGAAAAAGCACTTGATCCAGAGGATACACATGCTGCTGAGTGGTTACGAATAGGAGTCAGTAGAAAGATAACCAAGAAGCCAGTTATGACCTTGCCTTATGGCTCAACCCTTAGCTCATGCACTGAGTCAGTGGAAGAGTGGCTCATGGAACACAGGGCACAACACACATGGGAGAGTCTGCCTTTAACCAAGGCTGCGCTGTA
>JAWODS010000131.1:0-2991 GCA_046483205.1 Armatimonadota bacterium
TCATATCCAGCACATCGGCGATGGTGTGGCCTTTGTACTCGACCTCCAGCGTCTCGTCATTGAACCGCCGACCCCCGCACTCCTCGCAGTGGACCCACACATCGGGCAAAAAGTGCATCTCCACCTGTCGGCTTCCCATGCCCTCACAGGCCTCACAGCGCCCGCCGGATTTGTTAAAGCTGAAGCGGCCCGGCGTATATCCCCGCATCCGTGACAGGGGAAGCTGCGAATACAGCTTTCGGATCTCGTCATATGCTCCCACGTATGTCGCCGGGTTCGACCGCGGCGTCTGGCCGATGGGCGATTGATCCACATTCACCACACGCTCGATCTCTTCGGCGCCGGTGATGTCGCGGTGCAGGCCCGGATCGGCTGACTCAGCCCCCGGCTGCAGCCGGAACATCATCTCCGGATAGAGGATTTCACCGATCAACGAGCTCTTCCCGGAGCCCGAGGGCCCGGTCACAACGGTCAGACGCTGCAGGGGAATGTGCACATCAATATCGCGCAGATTGTTGTGGCGGGCGCCGAGAATTTGCAGCCAGCCGTCCTCGTCGGGAAGCGTGCGGCGCGGATCCGGCACCTGTATCTGAAGCTCGCCTGACAGCACCTTCCCGGTGACCGAAGCCGTGCGCCGCTTCAGCCCTGCCTGCGTTCCCTTTGCGACGATTTCGCCGCCGTGTCTTCCGGCGCGTGGGCCGAAGTCCATCAGGTGATCGGCTTCACCCAGCGTCTGCGGATCGTGCTCGACGACGATGACGGTGTTGCCCTCATCACGCAGGGAATGAAGGGCGTTCAGCATCCGGTCATTATCCCGCGGATGCACGCCCACTGTGGGCTCATCGAGCACGTACAGCACGCCGGTGAGATCCGCACCCAGCTGTGCCGCCAGCTTCACCCGCTGGGATTCACCGCCCGACAGCGTCGGCGCCGAGCGGTGGAGGTTCAGGTAATCCAGCCCGACGTCATTGAGGAATTTCAGGCGCCTGCGTATTTCAGTCAAAAGCTCCTGTGCGCGGGGGCGTTCGATGGCGTCCAGCTCCATATTCTGAAAGAACTCGTGGGCCTCCGCCAGCGACCAGTTGCATATTTCGCCGATAGTATGTCCGCGAAGCTGCACGGCAGCCGCCTCCGGACGCACCCGGTCTCCTCCACATGCACCACAGGGTCGGTCGCGCAGAAGCTGGGAGGACTGCTTGCGGAACTCGCGGCTGAGCGATCCGGCGTCTTCAATGGTCGGGACGATACCGCGGTATTCGAAGGCGAGATTCGGCCCGGCCTGCACCTGCTCGTCGTCTCCATATAGGATCAGGCGCCGCTGCTTTTCAGTAAGCTCGCCGATCGGGTCATCAATGCTGAAGCCGCCGTACTCCGCAAGCGCCTCCACCATTTGCTCCAGGAGGCTGCCCTCTTCGATCTCGCCCCACACTTTCACGCCCCCGTTGCGGATCGACTTGCTGTCATCGGGCATGAGCAGCTCGGGATCGACGCCGCGCTCGGTGCCCAGCCCCTCACAGCGCCTGCACCAGCCGTCCGGGTTGTTGAAGGAAAAGCTGCGGGGGGTGATCTGCTCGTAGCTTTCACCACATTCGTGACAGGCGAACAGGCGCGAGAAGGTCATCTCCCCGCCCTCTTCAGGCACGGCAATGACGTCCTCACCGGAGATGCCGAAGGAGGCTTCCACGGCCTCGGCGAGCCGGGAGCGATTTTCGGTGCGAGGCGCCAGGCGATCCACGACAATTTCCACATCGTGGTGCCGCCGGCGGTCGATAGTGTCATCGTATGGGAGGCGGTGAACCTCACCATCCAGCCGCATGCGCCGCCAGCCGTCCCGCTCGGCACGCTCCAGGAGTGTCGCATAATCGTCACTGCGATCCGGGTGGAGTGGGGCGCAGATGAGCAGGCGCCGGCCCTGGAAGGTTGACAGGATGCGGTCAACAATCTGCTCGACGCTCTGGGCGCCGACCTCCGCGCCGCATGAGGGACAGTGTGGCCGCCCCAGCCGCGACATCAACACCCTGAGGTAATCGTAAATCTCCGTTACCGTGCCCACCGTCGAACGGGGTGTGCTGCCGCGGTTGGTATTGTCGATCACCACCGCCGGTGACAGCCCCCGCACGTTGTCCACCTTCGGCTTCTCCATCTGGCTGATGAACTGCCGGGCGTAGGGTGACAGCGATTCGACGTAGCGGCGCTGGCCCTCAGCGTAGATCGTGTCTATGGCTAGCGAGGTTTTCCCGGAGCCCGAGACACCGCTGAATGCGGTCATCTGCCGGCGCGGGATGCGAGCGTCGATGTTGCGGAGGTTGTGCTGGCGGGCGCCCTTCACCTCCACGTAATCTGTTTGGAAATGAGGCTTGCGATAGACCGAGGGCAGCTCCAGGGCGCGGTCGCGAGAGAAAATCTCCGACAGCATCTGCCCGGTGGCACTTTCCTCGACCTCTGCCACCTGCTCGGGCGTGCCGGAGGCGACGACCTCGCCACCTTCAGCGCCGCCTTCAGGCCCGAGGTCTATGATATGGTCGGCGGTCTTGATGACATCCGGGTGGTGCTCGACGATGATGACGCTGTTGCCCTCATCCACGAAGCGATGCAGCACATCCAGCAGGTGTGAGACATCCTCGAAGTGCATGCCGGTGGTAGGCTCGTCGAGGATATACAGGGTCCCGCCGGTGCGGGGCCTGGCGAGCTCCTTTGCCAGCTTTATCCGCTGGGCCTCACCGCCCGAGAGCGTTGTGGCAGGCTGGCCGAGCTGGATGTAGCCCAGGCCGACATCGTGGAGGGTCTGCAGAATGTGTTTAATCTTCGGCTGGTTTTCGAAATGCTGTAGCGCCTCCTCCACCGACATTTCGAAGACATCGGCGATGCTTTTGCCTTTATACCGGATATCAAGAGTTTCGCGGTCGAACCTGCGTCCCTGGCACTCCTCGCACTCCACCCACACGTCGGCGAGGAAGTCGGATTCGAGCTTCACCGCGCCGTAGCCCCTGC
>JAWODS010000144.1:0-4634 GCA_046483205.1 Armatimonadota bacterium
ACCGCGAAGCTGGACATGACACGTCTTGTATCATCGCTGCCACATTCCGGGCATTCCGCTTTATCATCCCGCTCGGACATTGGGCGCATGTCCTCGAACTGACTATCACATTTGTTACACCGGTATTCATAGATCGGCATGGATGTTGCTGGCACCTCCATTGGTGTCACTAAGACTAACTTTCAAGTACCTGCTCGGCCATGGATAACAGTTCCGCCAAGCGGTCATCGGCAACGCGGTAACACGTCCTGTTGCCATCCCGCTGTGGGACGATAATCCCGCGGTCGCGGAGAATGCCCAGGTGCTGGGAGACGGATGACTGGCTCTGTCCGACTGCCTCCTGCAGCTCTCCGACACACGGCTCTTCAGCGAGCATGTGCCGCAAAAGCGCCAGCCGGACTGGATGACCAAGGGCCTTGAAGGCGTCGGCAAGCTGAGAGTCAATTTCTCGCGCATGTGTCATGCGGATCACCTTTATCTCTTTATTCTAATATTAAGATTATCTTTTCGCGGCGCTGCTGTCAAGGTATTTCCACGCGACACATGACAGGCATTGAGTGCATATTGAGTGCAGCTTGCTCGCCTTTTGAACACCCCGGGGTATAGTTCCTTTGAGGAGCGGGCAGGGGAAGACACGTCCCCTGGAGAAGGGGTATGTGTGATATCTTATATCAGTTATAATAGGGTGTGGTTCTTTTGTTCCCTCCTCAGCAAATTGATGGCAGAGATACGCTGACGTATTCAATGCTGAAATCTGCTGCCCGCATGAACTCAGGACTGTTTTGATGACATTCAGCCCTCCAATGGGCTATCAGGAGAGTGGGCCTGTCGATGGCAAAGGACACGATGGTGGACGGGGATGGAAGGCTGCGGCGCCTGGCTGTATTTGCTCAACCCCCGCAGGACGAAACTCGAGCCGGCAAAGATCTCTGGGAGAGAGAAGGAAAATACCGGCATCTCCGGGGCGACCACAGCGGCGTAACCCTGCTGGTGCAGGACGGCGTCGTCAAATACGCCGACCCTCAATTCTCCGCCATGACGGGGTATTCGCACGATGAGCTGATCGGGACCTCATTTACTCGCTACCTCGCCCCCGAACGTCGTCTCATCGAATCAGACTATACGGCCACGACAGATCCCAACCACAACGGCCGATACCGTCACATGACACAAATACTGAATAGGGATGGATACAAGCGTTCGGTGGAGATTACCTGGACGCCGGTGCAATATCGTGGCCACCCTGCGAGGCTGGTCGTCATAACGGATCTTTCCACACAGCGCGCCGACGAAATAATCTATGAAACCGTGGATATACGCGAGGTCGGCGTGGTCGCCAAAGGGATCGCACACGACCTCAATAATGTTCTACAGAACATCATGAGCCCGGCCGAGCTGTTAATAAGCCGGGGGCCGGAGACCGACGAAGACCTGAAGTGTCTCGAGCAAGTAGTAAGGAGCTGTAAGCGGGGCGAGAATCTTGTCAACCGCCTGCTGACCTTCACCCGCCAGGACGGCCCCGTTTTCAGAACCGTCTATCTTCACAACGTCACCGATACCATTGAGCACAATCTTTCCCACTCTCTGCCCGATACATTTCATCTGCACATCCACGTTCCCGACGACATCTGGGCAATCAACGCCAGTACCGAACATATCGCCCAGGTGCTCATAGAGCTGTGCTTTAACGCCCACGAGGCGGCACCAGAAGGCGTTACCGTCAATATCACCGCGGAGAATGTGTATGTCGCTGACAAACGCAGTCTTCCTCACGCACCACATCCTGGAGCATTTGTGGTTATCACCGTAACTGATGATGCAGCGGGCATGGCGGACGACACCAGGAGACAGGCGTTCGAGCCATTTTTCACCACCAAGGGGCGCCCCATCCACAGCGGCCTGGGATTGCCACTCGTCCGTGACATCATCACCATGCACTACGGCTCCATCAACTGCCAGAGCGCACCGGATGAAGGCACGAAATTCACCATCTTCATCCCGGCACACGTGGAGGATGATATCGAGTTTGACACGCGCGCCGAAACACAAAAGGCGACCGTAGAGGGCGGGGTGACCGTGCTGGTTGTGGATGATGATGAAGATATTTGCTGGGCGACAAGAAGGCTCCTCGAGGGTGAAGACTACCAGGTCATCACGGCGTCAAACGGTGTTGAAGCTCTCGAGATTTACCAGGAAAGAGGCAGCGATATCGATGTCGTTATTCTCGATCTTGTGATGCCGAAGATGGACGGGGAAACCTGTTTGAACCGGCTTACAGAGATCGATCCGGATATCGTTGTGATCATCGCCAGCGGCTCGCTCAGTGACAGCACCAAGAGGCGTCGGCTTGCAGAAAAAGCCTGTGGATATGTCAGTAAACCATTTGAAGCCAGCGCATTTCTCCAGACCATCGAACAGGCCATACAGGCAGGCAGGTAGTTAGACGATACGAAAGCTGCAGGCGCCGCGTTGATAGTCCTTCTCAAAGGTATGGCAGGCTTTTTTTGGCTGTCACCACGCCGAGACCCCTGCGTTACAGGTGCGCTGCGATCTTCGGAGAAATACATCCACAGAGGCTGATACCCCATTGAGAACCTGTGGAGGCCTGTGATGGCACCAATGACACCCCGCCAGCGAGTCCTGGCAACATTCAACCGCCGGCCGGTCGATCGAATCTGCTTCCAGCCCCGCATCTACTACTGGTATAACGGCCGCATCGCCGAGAATACCATGCCTGAAAAATACCGCGGGATGTCAATGCTTGAGGTCTATGACGAGCTTGGCGCATACCCCCGCTATGCGCCGGAGGTCCTCGGCATCTCTGTTTTCAAAAAGCGCACCGACAACACGGTGACCACTCACGTCACCGAGCGGGGCCGCGATACGATCACTGTCCAGGACACGCCCATCGGCTCAATTCGCGAGGTGCGGAGGCAGGGCCATGTCAGCTCGGGGGCGTATCGAATCGAGTACCCCGTCAAGACCCCGGATGACATGGAGGTCATGGAGTACATCCTGCAGCACACGGAGTTCTACTTCGACCGCGCAGCCTTCGAAAAAGCCTCTGAGATGTTCGGCCATCGCGGTGTCGTGCAAAGCTTCTACGAACGATCCCCATTCCAGCGGCTGATGATCAACTACATGGGCTGGGAGAATACCATCTTCGCCCTGAATGATAACCCGGAGCGAACCCACGAATTCATGCACGCTATCGAGCGGTGGGATGACGGGATGTACGAGGTCATCTGTGATTCGCCGCTGCAGATTGTGAATTTCGGGGAGAATCTCGATGCCAATATCGACTCACCGCGTGTCTTTGAAGAGTATCTGATGCCCTATTACAACCGGCGCATCGCACAGCTTCACGGGGCGGGCAAATTCTGTCACATACATATTGATGGGGCGATGAAGCCGCTGCTGCCGCTTTTGGATTCGGTGGACTTCGACGGCATCGAAGCCGCCACGCCCGAGCCTCAGGGCGACGTCACTCTCGCCGAGCTTGAAGACGCACTGGGTGAGAAGATACTGCTGGACGGTATCCCGGCGATCATGTTCCTGCCGGAGTATTCCGACGACGAGCTCATTGACCTGGCGACTGAGGTTCTCGAACGCTTCTCACCAAATCTCATCCTCGGTGTGTCGGACGAGGTGCCTCCACCGGCGGATATTGAGAAGGTCCGGCTGGTGGCCGAACTGGTTGAAGATTTCAGGCCTCCAAAGAGTTTATCAAATCAATGAAGGTCTTATCATCCCGGGCAATGAAAAGGACTCCGTTTTACCGAGGACACCCACGCAGTGCCCTCTCCAGATAAACTTCACCTGAACGTATCAGTTTTCACGAAAGGACTTTGTCTCATGGCCAAACAGAAAGTCGAAATTTCAGCACCAATGCCCTCCGCAAACGCAATTGTCGCAACACGTGGCAAAGACGGCTTCGATAATGCCCTAATCGTCGGCTATGCCTGCAACTGCAGCTATGACCCGCCGATGGTCATGGTCGGTATCGTGCCCTCTCGCTACTCGTATAAGCTGATCGAGGAAAATCCCAACTTCGTCGTGCATTTCGCCCGCGAGGACCAGCGCGACGCGTGGAAATATCTTGGCTCCAACAGCGGCGAGGACGAGGACAAGCTGGCAAAGCTCGGCCTGGAGGTCCGTGACGGCGACGAGGTCAATGCCCCGGTCATCACCGATTTCCCGGTTGCCATCGAATGTGAGGTCGTCGACTCAATCGAGACCGGCTCGCACGTGATGTACGCCGGGAAGATCAAGGCCATCCACGCCGATGACGATCTCGTGAATGAAGACGGCAAGCTCGATATGAGTCTCGACACCATTATCTAAGCCGCACCAGCAGGATATCACAATAACGGCCGCCCACAAGTGGCGGCCGTTTTTTGTTCATTGCATCTTTTGAACGGCTATTGCGCGGGGGCTTGCAGCGGCACCCAATCGTTCTTCGTGGGCCCGCTGGCCTTGTACCACGTCCCGCTGGCACTATCGAGGATTTCGTCACCGATGACGCGAGGACGAATCTGGCGGACGGGTGAGCCCTCGCACGTATTCTTCGCACTGATCCGGCAGGCGCTGCGGCGGCTGAGGGCCTTTTCGATCAACCCCGGCTCTGTCTCCAG
>JAWODS010000307.1:0-3145 GCA_046483205.1 Armatimonadota bacterium
GAAGCCAACGCGGATATCGAAGTCGAGCAGGTCATCGGCGACACCGCTTACGGTTCAATGAAGGTGCGCAAAGAGCTGGGCGACCGCGAAGTGATCGCCCCGACGGTCAAAGGCGGGCGGGGGACGGCGATTCCGAAAGATGAGTTCGAAATAGATTTCGACAATGATCGGGTAACCTGCCCGGAGGGCCATACCACTGACCAGTACACATGGGTGACATATCGGACTTCGAAGAATGCCCCGGCGGTCAAAGTGAAACGGTTTGTTTTCGACACTGACCTGTGCAGAGCCTGCCCGCGATATGATGAATGCGTCAAAAGCAAGCGCAGATACGGCCGGACGATCACGCTTCATCCCGATGAAAAGCTGCTCCGAGAGGCCCGCGCACTGGAGAAGACGGAGTATTTCCGGGACACCTACCGAGAGCGGGTCGTGGTTGAACATAGAATCGGGCGATTGGTCAGCCTGGGGATTCGACAGAGCCGTTTCTTCGGTCGCAAGAAGACGGAGTTTCAGGCCCTGATGGCCGCCGCAGTGGCCAACTTCACCCTGGTCGCCAACTGGCTGACCTCCGAAGACGGCCCTGGCTCCTTCCATGAACACCAATACACACAACCGCTACCGTCTCAGAAAACCAAATTCAACGCGTATTCCGACAGGCTGCCAGTGTTGCCGGACGCACTCAGTCTGCGCCAGGGCTATAGCATTGATTCCATGGCAGATAGAAGGGAATGTCTGAGTTGAGAATCGCGTTATTGTACTCCAGCCAGGTCCTTATTCTGGGGGTTCTGTGTGGGTCTATCGGGCTTGCGCAGATGCAGTCGGCCGGCGTCTCGCATCCGGTGATGCCGGTGAGACCCCCGGACACGGAAGAAGTCGCTGAACTAAAATCCGAGGTGGATGCGCAGCTCGGGCTGGGGCTTGAGAAGATCGTGAATCTCGTGCCCGAAAAGAACGGTGTAGCCAGGTGCGGCTGCCCGAACTGTGACCAGGGTTCCGCCGACAAACAGATCATCTGGAACGGCATGAGCGATCCCCACGGCGTACACTGCCGCTACTGCAATCATCGCTATCCCTCCGAAGAATACCCGATGGACAAAATATTGAGCTCCACCAATCACCTCGGGCAGCGCGAGGAGTGGCACTACTACGAATCGCCCGATGGCAAACGATACTTCTTTTCCGCCAGGGCGCGCTACTGGCGCAAGTGGTGGATGGCCCATCTGCTGGAAGATATTTCCAGCGTGTATGTCGCCACCGGTGAGGACAGGTATGCCGACGCCGCAGCGCAGCTTCTGTACCGCATCTCGCAGTGCTATGCGAAGTGGGTGCCGGTGACCTCGTACGCTCCTGCGCCCGAGACCGAGCCGCCCTTTCCGTACGGACGCAGTATCTGGCATCGGTGGCACTATCGCGACATGGAACCCAGCGTGGCCCACGCATATGACCGCCTCTATGAAAGCGGCGCGCTCGAGCGCCTCGGCGCCAACACTAAGGAAGAAATTGAGCAGGACATGCTCTACCCGTCTGTGGATTTTGCCCGGAGCTTTGAGGAAACCTGGTCAAACGCCTCGCCGACGCTGTATCGCGGTCTTGTGCTCTACGGGCGCGTGCTCAATGAGCCCGAATATGTGCACGACGGCATCAATCGCGCCGTGGGGCTGCTGCGGAAAAACTATCTCTTCGACGGTGTGTGGAGGGAAACCACCGTATCGTATCACCAGATGACCACGAAAACGCTGGAGACGGTATTTGAGCTGGCGAGGGGATATTCCGATCCTGAGGGGTACATCAACCCTGACGACAACCGGCGTTTTGATGATTTCGATGTGATGCGGGAGTTCCCCCTCTTTAAGAAGGCGGTGAATGTCGCACGCAAACTGGTATTCCCAGATGGGCACATCGTACCCGTAAACGATGCGTGGGCGAGAACGGAGCTGTCGCCACCCGAGCAAAACGGACCGGTACTGCTGCCCGCAATGGGACATGTCCGGCTCGCACGCGGTGATTATGAAAACGCGATGCAGACTCACCTGCATTTCGGTACAAGTGATGGACACCGTCACTATGACGCGCTGAGCCTGATACTATGGGCGCATGGCCGTGAACTGCTGGCAGATATTGGTTACACACACGCGGCCTGGCGGATGTGGACCATCCGAACTGCCTCCCACAACACGGTGATGGTCAACGGATGGGACCAGCGGGCTCAGCCTGACGGTAACCTGATGCTGTATGGCCCCCTTTCCGAGAATTTGCAGGTAGTTGAGGCCGAGGCATCGGGCGCATACGCTGATATCGTCTCCGACTACCGCCGGCGCGTGTTCATGGTGGGCACTTCTCCGTCCCGGGCGTACCTGGTGGATATCTTCGGTGTTGCGGGAGGTCAGCACCATGACTGGATACTTCACGGCAGTGCGGATCACGACCAGACCGCCAGTCTCAGTCCCCCGCTTCAACCGCTCGAGGACACAATGCTGGGGGCTGGCGCACAGTTCACTCTTCCCCAAAACGAGCAGGACACCGGCGAATTCTCCGGACCAGGCATCGATAGTCATCCCGAAGGGGGACGCCGCTGGTACCGCCTGCGGGGAGTGGGCTACGCCTTCATGCAGCGGGTCGGGAAGGCTGAAACTGAAGGGGACTGGTCTGTCACCTTCGATTATGCGGATGACTCCGATATCCATCTGCGCACTACAATGCTGGGCCAGGCCGATACAGCCGTTTACCAGATCAAATCACCTTCAATCCGCCGGGCCAACGAGAGCGATGCCGAATTGCCCAACTACTACAGACCGGGTGTGCTGGTGCGCAGGACCGGTGAGACAGACATTGAATCGCGCTTCGTGGCCGTACACGAATCGTACGTCGGAGAAGCCCACATTTCGTCAGTGCGTTCGCTCTTCCCTAGCACCAGCGAAGGTGCTTCGGCACCGGTTGCGCTGGAAATCGAGCACTCAGACGGCACCGACTACATCATATCGCGGTCCGTGGACGAGACAGGAACAGTGGAATTGCAGCTGGCAGACGGCACACTGACATGTGACGGGACAGTGGGCTTCCTTCGGCTGCGTGATGGCAGAGTGACTGCGGCCAGCCTCGTCGGAGGAACTAATCTGGCCTACAAAGACTTCGCGCTAAGCAG
>JAWODS010000040.1:0-26840 GCA_046483205.1 Armatimonadota bacterium
GCCGCTGCAGGGCTCGATGTCATGTGCGAAAAGCCCATCAGCGTGTCCGTGGAGGATGCGCAGGCGATGATCGATGCCTGTGACGAAGCGGGCGTGCAGCTCATGACCGCATTCCCGTGCCGCTACGGCCCGGCGTATATTGAGGTACAGAAGATGGTTGATGCGGGCGATCTCGGCGACATCCTCGCCATCAAGGGCACCAACCGGGGGCGAAATCCCGGCGGCTGGTTCGTCGAACCCGAGCTCTCCGGTGGTGGCGCGACGATGGACCACACCGTTCACGTCGCCGATTTGATGCGGCAGATCACCGGCGCCGAGGTGTCGGAGGTCTTCTGCCAGATGGACACCTTCTTCAACCCCGAGCTGGAGTGCGACGACGCCGGCCTGATCTCCATGGAGTTCACCAGCGGCTGTGTGGGGACGCTGGACTGCTCGTGGTCCCGTCCACCGCATTTCCCGATCTGGGGCGATGCCACCATGTGCATCATCGGCTCGGAGGGCAATGCGTGGATCGATCTTTTCCGCGAGCATGTTGACGTGTATCAAAATGACCAGCAGAGCTACACCTGGGCCTCGTACGGCTCCAACACCGACTACGGCCTGGTCGCGGAGTTCTGTGACTGTGTTGAAAGCGGCCGCCCGGTGCCGATTACCGGCTACGACGGCCTGAAGGCGATGGAGGTTGCGCTGGCCGCGTACGAGTCAGCCGAGGCAGGAGAAAAGATCGCCCTTCCACTTGAATAAACAGACACCTGTGATGAAAGAGGAACGCAAATGAAGATCGGATACCTGTGCCGCTACTCGCCCGAGGAAATCGAGTTTGCCACATCGGCCGGCTTTGAGTCGATCCAGCTTCTTATCTGGCCCGGCGACCCGCTGGACCCGACGCAGACGGATGAAGCGGATATCCTGAAGGCCAAAGAGCAATATGACGAAGCCGGTATTGAGGTCTCGGCGCTTGGGTGCTACATAAACCAGCTCGATCCGGATGAACAGCAGGCCAAGGAAAACCAGGACTACTTCCGCATGCTCTTCGATGTCGCCGAGCTGATGGATGTTGACTGCATCGGCGCCTTCGCGGGGCGGAACCCGGAGCTGGATATTCCCGACAACATCCCGCTGTTCAAAGAGGTGTGGACACCGACTGCCGCGATGGCGGAGGACCGCGGCCTGAAGATCGCCTTCGAGAACTGCCCCATGTTCCATTACTTCCCCTTCCGCGGTGTCAATATCGCCTACACCCCCCGTGCGTGGGACCCGATGTTTGAGGAGGTTCCCTCACCCGCCCTGGGGCTGGAATACGATCCATCGCATCTCATCTGCCTGCTGATGGATTATCTGCAGGTTATCTACGACTACGGTGACAGAATCCACCACGTCCACGCCAAGGACGCCGAAGTGGTGTGGCGAAATGTGAAGAAGTACGGGATCACCGAGCCGGGTGCGGTGCGCCACAGGACGCCGGGTATGGGCGACGCGGACTGGGCGAAGATCGTCTCGGCGCTGCTGGAGATCGGCTATGAGGGCAACCTCGATATAGAGGGACGCCACGACCCGATCTTCAAGGCGGCGCGCGAAAATGAGGGGCTCGTCATCAGCCTCCAGCATCTGAAGCAGTTCACCAAACCCGAGTGGATTCACAACGAACAGGAGTGAGTGTCATGCCACAGTGGGAATATCGCGAAGTCCGGGATATGGAGGAAATCACGCGGCTGGGAGCCGAGGGCTGGGAGGCCATCGCGCCCACCGGTGACGGAGCATTCCTGATGAAGCGGCCGGCGCCGAGTCTTCGCGACCGGATGACCGATGAGAGCGTTGAAGCCTTCTTTGCCGCCGGTGGCGGGGAAATGGAAGCACCCGAGGGCGGCAGCGAACTGCTCAACGCCGACCTCGCCTACATCCTCCGCTGCCTCGGTCACACCGACATGATCGTCATTTCGGATATGGGCTTTCCGATGCCGGATCTGCAGTACACGCTCGACCTGTCCGTGAAGGCCGGGGTGCCGACCGTCCCGGAGGTGCTGGAGGCGATCAGCACAGACTTTGATTTCAGCGAAATCATGGTCGCCGCCGAGGTGCACCGGGCCGCACCGGAGCGCATCGAAAAGCTGCAATCAATGTTCGAAGGCTGCCTAATCAAAGACTGCGAGAGCCACACAGAATTCAAGCACATGGCCGCCCTGTGTAAGGCCGGTGTCCGCACCGGCGATCCCACGCCATTCGGCAATGTCATCCTGGTGTGCGGCTGATCCTGTCGCCGACACAATACCCTTCATCCCTCCGGACTGCGGCAGTGGCGCAGAGGAGGGATTCGTGGTCGTTATACGCCTTCAAATATGACTGATATTGATCGTCTCAGACAACTCATCCGGCGCCATCGCGAGGCGTATCTTTCGGGTGACGCCGGCTGGCCGTGGGACCTTGTGATCCTCACTGCCGCCAGCCGCCGCCAGGCCGAGGGATACCGCGCGGCACTGCAACTCCGGCGAAACGAAGGCTTTCTGCCACCGGACGCGGAGGTCATCGTCATTCACGACCTCGATGAGTGGAGAATCGGCAGTGGTGGAGCGACCATGCAGGCCGCCGCCGAAGCCGCCACCCGCCTGGATGCCGGCGATATCGAAGACACCTTCTCCTGCAGCCGCGTGCTGGTGATGCACTGTGGCGGTGACAGCAAGCGTATTCCACAGTATTCGGCCACCGGCAAGATATTCGCCACCTTCCCCGCCCGGCTTCCCTCCGGTCGCATCTCCACGCTCTTTGATGAATGGCTGATGGCCCTGTGCGGGTGGGCCGAACGGCTGCCGGCAGGTCTTCTCGCGGTGTCCGGCGATGTGCTCATCACCCTCGATCCCGACCAGCTTGACTTCACTCGCGCGGATTTGACAGGTGTTGCGTGCCCGGCCCCCTGGCAGCAGGCGGTGCGTCACGGCGTGTATGTGACCAATGAGGACGGCGAGCTGAAGCATTTCCTGCAGAAGCCCTCCCACGAAGCGCTGCGTGCGGTGGGGGGCATCGCCAATGACGGCACCGCACTCATCGACACCGGTGTCATGGCGCTGTCGCCGACGCTTGCCGCAGATTTCGCACGGATGGGCGGAGCGCGGTGTCGGCAGGAGGGCATTGATATAGCATCAGATACCGGGCTGCTGCGCGATCCGAAAACTCGCGGCGTGGAGATCGATCTTTACGATGAGATTGCCTGCCGCCTGTCACCGGATTATGACGAGGCGGCCTACATGTCCGGTGCCGCAGGCGAAAAAGCCGTTGTCCGCCGACAGCTCGCAGATCTTCTCAGCGACCATTCGTTTTCCGTTTCGGTTGCCCGGCCGGCCCATTTCCTCCACATGGGCACCACCCGGCAGTTCCGTGATGCACTCATCGACAGCGATCTGTATGATTTTCCGCCACAGCTTAATGCCTCCCTGAGTCGTGTTGAGCGCTGTGGCTCCAACCGCATTTACGATGCGGTGCTCACCGGCAACGACGCCAGCATTGGCACCGGCTGTGTGATCGAAAAATCGGACATTTCCGGCCATTTCACCATTGGCGACGGTTCGGTGGTCAGTGGTGTGGAGACCGATGTGGAGAGCCTCAATATCGCCGCAGACGTTGCGCTGTCACAGACGCCGCTGGCGCTGCCGGGTGAAGAGAAATGCTTTGTGACCAGGATTTTCGGCGTGTCGGATAATCCCAAGGACACGGTCGCATCAGGGGAGGCGACTCTTTTCGGCCACGATCTTTTGCAGTGGCTGGCCGAGCGCGGTATTGCACACGGGACGGTCTGGGATGACTATGACCCGGCGAGGGCCTGCCTGTGGGAGGCGCGGCTATACCCCACCGCCCCCGATCCGGCGAGCAGTCTCCGACAGGTGCAGTGGATGCAGGAGGCTGAAGCCCCCGACCCGGATGTCATCGAGGCATGGGAGAGCAGCCGCCGGCTGTCACTGAAGGAAATATCCCGGCTGGCCGACTGCTGTGCGGCGATCGAGAGGGAATCCAGCATCCGTCTTCGCGC
The DNA here is from genome assembly GCA_046483205.1 of Armatimonadota bacterium. Lineage (GTDB taxonomy): Bacteria > Armatimonadota > Zipacnadia > Zipacnadales > UBA11051 > JBKHJK01. Next base: position 4,019 of record JAWODS010000040.1, read on the forward strand.
CCGGGCGGCCGCACTGTGCCAGCAGGCGGTTGAGGGCGCCCCGCTGGAGGAACTGACTGAGAATGCGCGGGGTGAGAATCGCGAAGACCTCTGCCGGTGCGTGACCGACCGGGCGAAGCTGTACGATGCGCCGCTGCAGCGGGCGCGAATTCACGCACTTGCAGCGCATCTTACCGAGGCCCCCGACCGACACTGGGACGGCGCCTTCGCACAGGTGGGGGAGGCGGTCTCCGAAGGACTCCAGGAATGTGAGCTGCCCGTTGCATCGGCGTCTGAGGGCCAGGGATGGGTGGTCGAAATTGCGGCGCGCATTGACTTCGGCGGCGGCTGGTCGGATACCCCGCCGTACAGTCTTGAAAACGGCGGCACGGTCCTCAATGCGGCCGTGCTTGTGGACGGAGAGTATCCCATCAGGGTCACAGCTCGGTGCATCCAACATCCGGTATTCCATTTCGAGTCATCTGACCAGCAGACATCCTGCACCGCGCGGACGCTCCAAGACCTTCGCAGATATGAGTCGCCACGGGAACCACTCAGCCTGCACCGTGCCGTGGCGTGTTCGATGGGGCTCGCAGGGACATCCTCAGATCGGACGCTGCGTGAGAGCCTGCTGGATCGCATTGGTGGGGGTATCGAGCTGGTCTCCGAAAGCCGCCTGCCGCGGGGCTGCGGCCTCGGCGGCAGCAGCATCATCACCGGCGCATTGCTTTCGGCCCTGTATCGCCTGATGGGACGGGCAGTTGTTCCGGAAAATATGTTCCAGCATATCCTGTATGTTGAACAAATGTTGACAACCGGCGGCGGCTGGCAGGACCAGGTGGGAGCCATGACGCCCGGGCTGAAGCTCATCACCACCGAACCTGCATATCAGCAGATACCCGATATCCAGCCGGTCGCGCTTGCGCCAGACGCCCTGGAAGATCTTCACGATCACCTCGTGTTGTTCAATGTGGGCAAACGGAGGCTGGCGAAGAATATCCTGCGCACCATCATGGGCCGCTATCTCTCCGGGGACAGCACTGTGAAACGAATTCTTTCGGAAATACAGGAGCTTGCCCGCCAGATGCAGAAAGCGGTTGAACAGGGGGATCACGGGGATCTGGGCCGCCTGATGCAGCGCCACTGGATCGCAAACAAGACCATGGACCCGCACTCCACCACACCCTACATCGAGCGGCTTTTCGATGCCGCCAAGCCGTTTATATCTGGTGGGAAGCTGACGGGAGCGGGCGGTGGCGGCTTCATGATCATGGTGCTCAAAGATCCCGGCATGCGAGAGGAACTCCTCAATGCCCTGAATGCGCAGGCACAGGCTTCTGAAGCCACAGAAGCGCGGGAATATGCGGTCACCATCACCCACCAGCCGATGAGAATCAAACCGATCAACGCATAGGAAATGAGTGAATTGCAATGCCAACGGAACCGAATAGTGCCCCAAATGTCATCTATATACTCACAGACGACCAGGGTCCATGGGCGGCTGGATGTTACGGGAATGATGAGATTCGCACACCGAACATCGACCGCCTGGCTGACACCGGTATCCGTTTCAGCAACTTCTTCATCAACTGCCCGGTGTGCTCGCCCAGCCGCGCCACCTACCTCACAGGCACGATTAACTCCCAGCACGGTATCCACGACTGGATTCACGAGGAGAACATGGGGCCGGACGCCGTGGCATACACCGAGGACAAGGTGGCCTATACCGATGTCATGGCCGATAAGGGCTACAACTGCGGTATTTCCGGCAAATGGCACATGGGCGACAGCCTGCATCCGCAGCACAGCTTCGATTTCTGGTACGTCCATCAGAAGGGCGGTGGGCCGTACCACGACGCGCCGATGATCCGCGACGGCGAGCCCATTACCCAGCCGGGCTACATCACCGACGTGATCACCGATGAGGCGCTCGGGTATATCGACAGGCACCACGACGACGCTGATCCATTCTATCTCAGCGTGCACTATACTGCCCCACACAGCCCCTGGACGGGTCACCCCCAGGACATTGTTGACAGCTATGATGACTGCCCGTTTGATTCATGTCCACAGGAAGAGCGGCATCCGTGGGCCATCAGCCTCACCGATAACTGTCTCGGCGACCGCGAGATGCTCAAGGGATACTTCGCTGCCGTCACCGCAATGGACAACAATGTGGGCCGCATCATTGACCGGATCGAAGAACTCGGGCTTCGTGACGACACGCTGATTATCTTTTGTTCGGACAACGGCTTCTCCTGCGGCCATCACGGCTTCTGGGGTAAGGGCAATGGTACCAACCCCCGCAACATGTACGAAAACTCCATCACCGTCCCCTTCGTGGCCTCCCATCCCGGACGCATACCCGAAGGCCACGTGTCTGATGCGATGATGAGCGCCTATGATTTCATGCCGACGCTGCTTGACTACCTCGGTATGGAAAATGAGATCCCAGAGGAACAAAACCTTCCCGGCACGAGCTTCGCGCCGATCTGGGAGGGAAATGATGAACAGGGGCCTGAAATCGTCGTCGTATATGATGAGTACGGGCCGGTGCGGATGATCCGGACGGAAGAGTACAAGTACGTCGAGCGTTTCCCGGACGGGCCGAACGAGCTGTGGGACCTGGTGAATGACCCGGATGAGCGCGAAAACCGCATTGACGACCCGGAGCTCGCGCCGGTCGCCGCGGATCTGAAGAACGAGATGACCCGCTGGTTCGCACAGTATGTGGATCCCGACCGCGACGGTTTGAAAGTTACTCAAAACGCCACAGGGATGCGTATCAACCTCCGACCGGAGAAAACGGAGTAGCTGGAAAAGACTTCGAAATAGGAGACAAATAACGGATATGACAAGCAGAGAAATTATACGCAGGGTTGTGGATTTCACGGGGCCGGAGAGGATCGGCTTCACTTTCAGCCCCTACCAGGGCGAGCCGCGAATGAACGATTTTCAGGGCGGCCCCCTCACGCCGGACCCCAATTACCAGCGCGAGGAGTTTCATGACGACAGGGGCATGCTGTGCTGGTTCGATGAATGGGGCAACAAGTGGGGTAAGGTCGATCCCGACCACTCCGGTGAGGTCGTCGAGGGAGCCATCAGCGACTGGTCGGAGCTGGACGATTACGAGCTTCCACCCCTCGATGATCCCACACGCTACGAAAAGGCTGCGGAAATCTTTGCAGACAGCCCCGACATGTACTGCACAGGGTCACTGCCCGGCTGCGGATTCAATATCGCCCGGAAGCTGCGGCGTATCGACAACTTCCTGGCCGACTGCGCCCTGTATCCCGATCACGTCAGGGAGCTGAACACCCGCATCAACGACCTGATGATCCGCATGTGTGAGCTGTGGGCGGAGGCCGGCGCAGAGGGCATCCGGTATTGTGAGGACTGGGGCACTCAGGACAGCCTGATGATCAATCCCGAAATGTGGAAGGACCTGTTCCTGTTCACCTTCGAGCGCCTTTTCGGGCGCTGCCAGGAGCTCGGGCTGGACGTGTGGATGCATTCATGCGGCTATGTTGAGGACATCATGGACCCACTCATCGGCGCAGGTGTGGCGGCGTTTCAGTTCGACCAGCCAGCCGTCTATGGTATCGAGCACCTGGGCGAGAAGTTCGGGGGCCGCGTGGTCTTCCACTGCCCTGTTGATATCCAGACCGTTCTGCAGACCCAGGACAAAGAGACCATCCAGGCCGAGGCCAGGCGCATGAGGTATGCCCTCGGCGGCTTCGAAGGTGGATTTGTCGCCAAGGATTATCCAAGTTACCGCGCCCTTGGTATCACCGAAGAAGTGCAGCACTGGGCCTACGAGGCGTGGCAGGAAGTTATGTATTACGAGTGATAACATACTGGCGGGAAAGAAGCGATGCGTCATGGATCTCAGCAATGCCCTGGAGCCCGTACTGTGCCACGGCGCCCCGGAGGATGTGGGCGCGGCATACGGAGCGCTGAATGCTGAATCGATACACGAGCATCTCGACGCTTTTGTGGACACATGTGATGAAAAAGGTCTTGATCGAGCGGCAATCATCGAGAAATCGGCCCGGGGCATGGAAATCATCCGCGAAAAAGCACCGTATTGGGAGCTTGAGCAGCGGGCTGTTGCGGAGGCTGCCGGTATCGACCCGGCGATGTACGGTGCCTTCGCCATCGGCAAATACCGTGGGCTGTTTTTCGGGCCTGAATGCACATCCTATGCCGCTGCGGGATCATGGGTGCCCTACGACGGCGCGGCATTTCACAAAAGCCGCGACAACAAGCTGCGCACCCAGTGCTGCTTTGTGCGAAAAATCGTGGACGACACCCACAAGCCGTACGGCTGGTGCGGCACTTCCGACACCTCTGATATGACCACGATGACCTTCGTAAACGAACGCGGTCTCGCCGGAGCGTCGGACCAGGGCGGACGTCTGGAGGATTTCAAAGGCGAGGGACTGATGAACACCTTCGGTCTGCGCTACTTCGCCGAAACGTGCAGCACATGTGCGGATGTGCAGGAAGCCCTGCGGCACTGGCATGAGCGGGGATACTATGCCGGCGGCGCAATCCGCACGCACTGGCTTTTTGCGGACGCACAGGGACACATCCTCCGCGTTGTACATGAGAATCAGCGCATAGAGTTTCAGCCCGCGCACGATAATATCGTCGTGAATAAGGAGCGCGAGGGTCTCCGAGAATTCCTGCAGGAGAACAGGGGACGGCTGGACGCCACTGAGCTGACTGCTGCGTCGAGGCTGGAATCTGTGAGCATGGAATCGACGATTTCAGCGCTTTCTGTGGATCTGAAGCCGGAGGCCCCTGAGTGGCTCACCTGTGCGTGGTTTTCGCTTGGCAGACCCACACAGGCACCCTACGTCCCCGTTTTCATGGCCTCAAATCACGTCCCGCGCGCTTTGATGGACGGGACGATGTATCGGCTTTCGATCGACGCTCCTGCTGCAACTGAGCTTCTCCGCGATCTGGAGGCCGACTGGTACGAGCGCGTCTCGGACTGCCAGGACCAGATACGACAAGAGATCGATGATGATAACTGTGGCGAAATTCCGTATATCACCGAAGCGTTGACTGCCACCTGCGTGCAGGAGGCGCTTGAGTTGATGGCGGGTCAATCGCTGTGAAGGGGTGTTTTGTATGGACCTGAGAAAGCTCGCACGCTACAGCCAACGGCTTGAACATATTATGAACGGGACCCTCGAATGGGAGATGGACCGCGGCATCGAGGCTCTTGTCGAAAATGAGGATTGGGAGCTGATCTCAATCCTGGCCATCACCGCCAAAGAGGTACCGGCCCGGCGAATGGTGGATGCACTGCTTGAGAACGAGCAATACTTCCCGTGCGTTCTGCCGGCCTGCTTCCGGCGTCAGCTTACTCAGCCCCGGATGATCAACTCCGGCAGTCTTCGCAGCCGCATCTTCCGCGATATTGACGCCATTGACGAGGATGAAGAGGGCGGCATCCCCGATCATATCCGCGACATGGCCGAAGAAATCTCTGAAGTCGCCGAAAGCACCCGCAGGACAGCCCTTCAGCGAGAGCTGCAGGAAGACGATGACGCCATCCGCCCGCATATCGTGGAGGCCCTGGCCGGTGAGATGAACCGTTCGGCCGACGCCGTCAACGCTCTCGTCCTCATCAGTATCTGCAGCGTTTTCGAAGATACGCGGCGCACTGCGGCGATGAAAATTGCCAACCATCGCGCCACTGTCGAGCGAATGGCCAATGCGGGGCGTTCACGGGAACTGGTGCAGATCAGCACATCCAGCGGAATGAAGACAGTCGCCCGCAATATCGCCGAAGCATTGACCGACCAGCTCGACGACATCAGGGCCGAGGGAAACAGGCAGGTATTGGAGTTTATGGCTGAAAATCATCCGGACCGTGAGACCCGCAACTCGGTCGCTGAAGACCTCCCCGAGGGATGGGATGAACAATAATCAGGCGTCATCTATCTCGATGCCGTAAATGGCCGCATTCGCGCTGTCAACGCGGAGGGATACCTGCCGCCACGGGCGCGGGCAGTGGAAGGCAAGCTCGCGGCATCCGTCGATAGACAAAACACAGTTGCGCTCCTGCATTTTCAGGCTGATCGTGTGTTCACGCCCGTCACAGTAGCTTTTCTCCGGGGCTTTTCGGATGATTGTATGCGTCCGTTCGTTGCGGATGGATGTTATTTTTACCCCCTCCTGCAGATCGCTGATCCGGTCGGCGGTAGGCCCCATCAAGTAGTCGTATCTCACCGTCGAATTCTCCCCGGTCACCGCCCGGCCGATGGTGTGGGGTGTATCGCCGAAACGCCCGGCAAAACGGTTTTTGGGCAGTAGTGTCGCGTCCGCGCCAGGTTTTTGACACAGATGTTACGACCGCTCGTACCAGGCAGATCGGACGAGATGAAGTCTTCTACGGCCGGCATATTCGTCACTCTCCCGGTTCATCGGGTCGAATCATACGATCAGCGCTCCCCCGTGCTGCTGCACGGATTTTTCCTGCGCGACAAACTACAGTACTCTGACGGTGTGTGCCTTTGCGGATTACATTTGCCGTTGACTGCCGGGGGGGGGAGATTTGCACTGTTTCAGGCAGGGGAATATTGAGTGCAGGGCGAATACAATACCATGCATTTCATGGCGAACGGGTGAGACATGTGAAACGAAGCAATAAAAAGCCGAGGAAATCGGGAACGCCGACGGTGGTGTGGATAATGGTCGCTGTCGGCGCGGCGGCGGTGCTCGCCGGTGTGATCTACTTCGCCTACAACGCCCTCAACCAGCCCGTCGAAACACAACAGCCCCTCCCGGAGGCTGCTGATCTGCCGGCAATACCGCGACCACAGCTTCCCGGCGGTGACGCGCTCCCCCGGCGCTCGGATGAAGAAATGCAGCTCCCGGAAGGATCGGCACTTCCCGAGGGGGAAGGTGGGGAAGCGCCGGACATGCCCGAGGGGCCGCCCCTGCCCGAAAGAGAGCAGGAGCCGCAGGAGCCCGAGCCACCCCAACAGCAGTCTCCGAGCGGGGAGGTACTCTGGGCGGCCTCGGTGCATCCCTTCAAATCAAACATGCCGCTTGTGCAGCCGCAGGCGGGGTATATGTTCGTCACGGCGCTGTACCGTGTTTCAAACCGAAGCACGGAAACAGTCCATGTGGATCACCACGCGACATCCATTACCTACGGGGGGCGGACATATCGGCCCTATGTGTGGGCATCGGGAATGGACGCGATGCAGCAGCGGCGCTTTCTGTCTCCGGTTGATCTCGCGCCCGGGACTGCGACAGAGGGATATGTGGCTTTTCAACTGCCCCAGGGAGCACGCGACGTTGTTCCGAATCTCAACCTGCAGGGCCTTCCCACCACGATAGAGGTGCGGAGAGTGTCCATGGACAACCTTCCACCGGTCCGCGGTGCGGAGCCGACGGTACCGGCGCAATAACCGACAGGCCGGTGGTATATCTTTGAAAACCGGCCTGTTCCTGCGAGGACCGAGCGCCTACTCCCCTGTCTCACTCCTGCCGTCCATCCTCTGCAGTATCAATCCCAGCTGGCAGACCAGCGCCAGCAGAAATGCGATGCCCGCAAATTGCATAAAGGCTTCTGGAGTGGCGATAAAGCCGAAGAAACCGGAACTGCCGCCCATACCCAGAAAGTGGTCGATGATTCCCAGCACGAGCGACAAAATGCCCAATGCCAGCGCGACTTGCCACGTCGTTTTCATGGTATCGAGCCCTCCCATGCAATCATGCGTTCCTGATGCCAATTATCTTATACCTAATATATCCAATATTTGCAAGTCTCTCTGTGCCTGTGGGCACAGTAGGTTATAATCATATGCACATGACAGGACCTGTAGAACGTGCTTTTGCATGACACGGTTATTTCGGAGGTATGAGCATGAAAGGAACACTGACGGAGAAAATACTGTCATCGCATGTTGTTGATGGCGATCTCACACCAGGAGGACAGGTCGGTCTTCGCATCGATCAGACCCTGACCCAGGACGCGACAGGGACGATGGTGTATCTGCAGCTCGAGCAGATCGGCATTGACCGCGTCCAGACCGAGCTTTCCGTCTCCTATGTGGACCACAACACCCTGCAGACAGGGTTTGAAAACGCCGATGATCACCGGTATTTACAGAGCGTTGCAGCGAAATTCGGGATGTACTTTTCCCGGCCCGGGAACGGTATCTGCCACCAGGTGCATCTGGAGCGCTTCGGGATTCCGGGCAAGACGCTTTTGGGCTCGGACAGCCACACACCGACCGGGGGCGGTCTGGGCATGATCGCCATCGGAGCCGGTGGGCTCGATGTGGCGGTCGCCATGGCCGGAGCGCCGTACTATATCGCCGTGCCGGAGGTCATTGGCATCCGTCTGACGGGTGAGCTTCAGCCCTGGGTCACCGCCAAGGATGTCATTCTCCACATTCTGCGCGAGCTTTCGGTCAAGGGCGGTGTCGGGCGGGTCGTGGAGTATTTCGGGCCCGGTGTCGCCGGTCTAACCGTTCCGGAGCGGGCCACCATCACCAACATGGGAGCCGAACTGGGCGCGACCACGAGCATATTCCCCAGCGACGAGCGCACAAAGGAGTTCATGGCGGCCGAAAGCCGCGAGGGAGACTGGCGGCCACTTCAGGCAGACGAGCAGGCCGAGTACGACCGTGTGCTGGAGATCGATCTGGCAGCCGTCGAGCCACTCGTCGCCTGCCCCCACAGCCCCGACAACGTCGTCCCTATCACTGACCTGGAAGGGGAGCCCGTGGACCAGGTGTGCATCGGAAGCTGCACAAACTCCAGCTATGACGACCTGATGACTGTCGCAAAGATGCTGGAGGGCCAAACAGTCAATCCCGCCACCAGTCTCGCAATTTCCCCCGGTTCGCGGCAGGTTATGGCGATGATGTCCCAGAGCAGCGGTCTCGGCCGTCTCATTGACGCCGGCGCTCGCGTGCTTGAATCCGCATGTGGGCCCTGTATCGGAATGGGCCAGTCACCTCCCTCCGGCGGGATCACACTTCGCTCATTCAACCGCAACTTCGAGGGGCGCAGCGGAACTGCCGACGCCGGTATCTATCTCGCCTCACCCCCGACCTGTGCTGCAGCGGCGCTGACCGGCACGTTCACCGATCCGCGCACTCTCGGCGAACCACCGGCGGTGGACGTCCCCGATCGCTTCGATGTGAATGACAGCATGATCATCCCACCGCCAGAGGACACTGAAGACATTGAACTGTACCGTGGTCCGAATATCAAGCCGGCTCCTATTCGCGAACCGGTGCAGGATGAGCTGGAGTTTGAAGTGCTCCTGAAGGTCCCGGATAACATCACGACCGACCATATTTCACCGGCAGGCGCACAATATCTGCCACTGCGCTCCAATGTCCCGGCACTCGCACAGCACGTTTTCGAGGGGATTGACCCGGCGTTTGCCGACCGGGCGCTGCAGGCGGGGCCCGGGGCCATCGCCGGTGGGGAGAACTACGGGCAGGGATCCAGCCGTGAGCACGCAGCCATGGCGCCGCTGCATCTGGGTATCAGGGCCGTGCTGGCGGTCTCATTCGCCCGAATTCATGAGGCCAATCTCGTCAACTTCGGCATACTGCCGCTGGTTATCGACGAGGACGACTACGAGGAACTCAGTCAGGGGGATACGCTCAAGATCACCGGCATCCGGCAGGGAATTGCGGACCGGGCCATGACAGTCCAAAACGTCACACAGGGTACCTCATACGACGCACGCCTCGAAATCACCGATCGGCAGGTGCGCATCCTGGAGGCCGGAGGGCTGTTGAATTACGTGAAGACGCAGGCGTGAGGCGTTTGACCTCATCTGCTTTCAGTCGTCCGGGTGGCCCGCGAGATACTCGTGAACCGCCCGGGCGACTTTTCGATTCATCCCCTGCACGGCCGCCAGTTCGTCCACCGAGGCGCGCTCCATTGCCTCAATGGAAGGGAAGGCTTTCAGCAGTTCTTTGCGCCGTTTCGGGCCGATGCCATCAATCTCGTCCAGGGTCGATTGGCTGACGGTTTTCTTCCGCAGGTTGCGATGGTACGTGATTGCAAAGCGGTGGGCCTCATCGCGGATGCGCTGCAAAAGAAGCTGTGCACGGGGATAATCGGTCATCTGCACGGGTTCGCTGCGCCCGGGGACGAAGACTTCCTCCATGCGCTTGGCGAGACTGGCAGCGTTCAGATTCAGCTCGACAGCATCTTTTTCGAGCACTGCCATCACCGAGCTGAGCTGGCCCTTTCCGCCGTCAACGACAATGAGCTCCGGAAGTGGGAGGAACTTTTCATCCCCTTCTTTCGCCCGCTCTATTCGGCGCCTGATGACCTCGGCGAGGGCGGCATAATCGTCCTGCCCCTCGACGGACCAGATCCGAAACCGCCGGTACATGTCGGTATCTGGCTCTCCACCGGTGAAAACCACCATGGAGCCGACCGCAAAATCGCCCTGGATGTTGCTGATGTCGTAGCATTCGATTCGTTCCGGAGAGGCTTCCAGCTTCAGCGCTTCCGTCAGCTCAACAAGGGCCTTGCTGGCCGCCAGCGAATCTTTATCGGCTCCGGTGAGCTGGTTCATCGCCGCCCGGGCGTTTTGCCGGGCGAGCTCCATAAGCCGGCGGCGTTCACCGCGCTGGGGAACACCGATTTCAACAGGGCCGTCGCGGAGCTGCTGGAGCAGATCTTCCCATTCGCCACGGTCCTCCACCGGTGCCGCGATCAGCACCTGCCGCGCCGGGGTGTTTCCGCTTCCGTAGTGTATGGTCATGGCCGCCTCGATGATCTGGCCGAGCGACCGCCCGCCGGTGTGGGCGAGTGTATAGGTCTCCCGGGTGGTCAAACGGCCGTGCCGAACACCGAGCACGCTGACCACGGCGTGGTCATTATCATCCATGGCGGCGCCGAAGATGTCGCGCTGCCGGTTGTCGCTGGCGGCGATCACCTGGCTTTCTCCGAGTTGCTCGATGGTTTGCAGCTTGTCCCGCAGGACCGCCGCCCGCTCGAAGTTTCGGTTTTCGGCCGCTTCATCCATTTCGGCGCGCAACCTGTCGGCAAGCTCATCAACCCGCCCCTCGAGAAGGTCAATAACCCGATCAACAACCTTAGCGTACTCTTCCTCGGTCACTTCTCCGGTGCACGGCCCCGGGCACTGGCCCATGTGATAATACAGGCACGGCTTTCCATTCGGCGTTCCATCCAGCGTCTTTCGGCAGGTTCGAAGGCCGAAGACCTGGTGAGCGAGGCGCCGGGTGCGCCACATGGTGCTGGCATTTGGATATGGCCCGAAGATCTGTCCCGAGCTGTAGCCATAGACGGTGTGCTTTTTGGGGTCATGAAATCCCCGGCGGTCGGACCCTCCGGCCCCGGGGCGGTTAATATGCGCGTTTTTTGGCAGATCGCGGATGACGATCAGGCGGGGGAACTTCTCGTCGGTAAGACGCAGATACGGGTAGCTCTTATCGTCGCGCAGCTGTATGTTGAAATGCGGCTTATGCTCTTTGATGAGTGTGGCCTCGAGGATCAGCGCTTCGGTTTCACTGCGAGTGACGATGTAGTCAAAATCGCTGAGGCGCCGCTGCATAATCTGCGCCCATGGAGCCACGTGCCCGGCGTCACCACGGACGTGCTGTTGCAGGCGGTTTCTCAGCGACCGCGCCTTGCCAACATAGATCACCTCATCGTTTTCGTCTTTGATGAAGTAGGCGCCCGGCTTTCGGGGCACGTTTTTCAGTTTTTCGCGAAGCCGTTGTGTCGTCATTTCTCACAGCGCCTGAACCGTGAAGCTGCTATTCGCTCACCATGCTTTCGAGCTCTTTTATTTCATCCCTCAGTTCGGCGGCACGTTCGAAATCGAGCTCCTCGGCCGCCCTGTTCATCTCGACCTCCAGGGCCGTTATCACATCGCGCAAATCGTCCAGCTCCATCGCTTCGGCGACCTCTTCGGCCACGCTCGGCTCCTCCGTCTGTCGTCTTCCGGGTGCCCGCACCGTCTCCCGGATCGCCTTCTTCACGGTTTGTGGCTCGATGCCGTGCTCTTCGTTATATGCGATCTGTTTTTCGCGGCGGCGCTGGGTCTCATCAATAGCGGCCTGCATCGCCGGCGTTATCTCATCAGCGTACATGATCACCTTGCCCTCAACATGCCGGGCCGCCCGCCCCATCGTCTGAATCAGCGCCGTCTCCGAACGGAGGAAACCCTCCCTATCTGCATCAAGGATTGCCACCAGCGAGACCTCCGGCAGGTCCAGCCCCTCCCGAAGCAGGTTGATCCCCACCAGCACGTCGTAGGAGCCGAGACGCAGATCTCGCAAAAGCTCGCTGCGTTCGAGCGTTTCAATGTCCGAGTGCAGATAGTGCACGCGGATCCCGAGCTCGGCCAGGTAGTCGGTCAGGTCTTCGGCCATGCGCTTGGTGAGCGTGGTCACCAGGACCCGCTGCTGGTGCTCCACCCGGCGCCGGATTTCGGCGACCAGGTCGTCAATCTGCCCACGGGTGTCGCGCACCTCCACCTCGGGATCCAGAAGCCCCGTGGGGCGGATGATGCTTTCAACAATGCAGTCTCCCGCACGCTCGCTCTCATAGTCCGCCGGGGTGGCGGAGGTGTAGATCACCTGGTTGACCCGTCTCTCCCACTCCTCGAAGGTCAGGGGACGGTTATCGTATGCGGAGGGAAGGCGAAAACCATGCTTGACGAGACTCTCCTTGCGCGCACGATCACCGTTGTACATGCCCCGAATCTGCGGGATGGTCTGATGGGATTCATCCACAATGAGCAGAAAATCTTCGGGGAAGTAATCCATGAGCGTGTACGGCGGCTCGCCCGGCTCCCGGCCGTCAAGGTGGCGCGAGTAATTTTCCACGCCCTGGCAATATCCGACTTCTTTCAGCATCTCCAGGTCGTACCTGGTCTGCTGTTCCAGGCGCTGGGCTTCCAGCAGCATGTTGTTGTCTTCAAAGTACGCCAGCCGCTCGGCAAGCTCCTTGCGGATACTCTCCATCGCCTGCTCCAGCCGCTCGCCGGAGGTGACAAAGTGCGTGGCAGGATACACCACGGTGCTGTGTTGCTCTTCGACGATTTCTCCGGTCAGTTCATCCAGACGCAGGATTCGCTCGATCTGGTCGCCAAACATCTCGATGCGGGTGATAACGTCTTCGTCGGGAGGATGGATTTCAATAACGTCGCCTCTGACCCTGAATGTCCCGCGTTCAAGCGTCATGTCATTGCGCGAAAAGTGCATTTTCACAAGCTGGCGCATGATCGTGTCGCGTTCAATCTGTTGGCCGGCCTCAACATCGAGGGTGATTTGCCGGTATTGCTCCGGAGAGCCAAGCCCGAAGATGCACGAGACGGAGGCGACCACCAGCGTGTCACGGCGCTGCATTACCGAATGCGTTGCCGAGTGTCGCAGCCGCTCGATCTCTTCGTTGATCTGTGCGTCCTTTTCGATATAGGTGTCGGTGGCGGGAAGGTACGCCTCGGGCTGATAATAATCGTAATAGCTGATGAAATACTCCACGGCATTGTTGGGGAAAAAGTCGCGAAACTCCATGCAGAGCTGGCCCGCCAGCGTCTTATTGTGGGCCATCACCAGGGTGGGGCGCTGCACCGCCTCGATAACCTTGGCCATCACATAGGTCTTGCCGGACCCCGTAATGCCCAGAAGCACCTGGTCGCGCTCACCCGCGGCAATGCCCTCAGTCAACTCTTTTATCGCCTCGGGCTGGTCGCCCTCGGGTTCAAACTCAGACACCACTTTGAATTCAGGCAATTTCGGCAGCTCCTGGAGGCAGTCAGTAGGTCATAAGAGGAAATTATAGCACAGTTCTGGGGTAGATTCAGACGTACGGGGATCTTAGAAGTTCGTCAGGCCACCGAGCTCCAGTGAAAATCTGTCCGTTTCCTCGCTGAAGCTCAGCCCGATTTCCCGGGAGCCGAACATGCGGGCCACGGTGAACTCCCATTCATTATACAGGCTGTCCTCGAAATCGTAATACGATCCAGCGATTTCGCAGCGCCAGTCAGGCTTCGGGTAGTAGTTCAGAGATGTGAAGGCATACCGATCCTGGAAGGTGAGGTTCTGCGTGGCATTCAGATACAGGTACCACTCCTGCCTGTTGATGTTGTAATCCAACTGGAGTATTTGCTCGATGCCGTCAACCCTGGTGTCACCACTGTAGTGGTCGATGCTGTACTGCAGGCCCAGTTGTTCGCCGTAGCCGAGCGTGTGATCGAAATCCAGCGCGAGGCCGATAGTGTTGGACTGACGCCCCGTGGTATCCCACAAAAAGTAATCGTTGAGCACGGGACGGACGATGGTGTCACTGCCGAGGCGTCGGTGTCCGAAGCTTAGCTCGCCGAATAACTGCGTATTAAGATCCATACCGCTGGCCTCCGGATGATGCGACAGTCCGGTGGTGACCCCGAGGCGGTAGCGCCTGGTGCCCCCTGCGGAGCGCGCATTCGACAACCAGTCCCCGCTGAGCCCGTAGGATCGGTCGTATTCGCGGGGATTATCAAAGTATGCGCGGAAGTTCATTCGACCACTTCTGATATAGTCGTACACACTCAGATCCGCGTACACGTTGTGGTGGTCAGGGCTGCTGACGTTCAGATAGGATGAGGCGTCGCCCCAGATGATGCGCTCATCATCCCACTGCAGCCCCCAGTTGTCGCGGGGCAGGCCACTGATCTCCACGCTTCCTTCTGCGTCGTCCGACCGTGTTCTATATTCGTGCTCCCATCCCAGCGCCCACTTATTCTCTGCGGTGGCGGTCTGTATCCCCGAACCGCGCTGAATCTTTACCGCCTGGCTGTCGGTTTCGCCCACATGATAAAAGAAGGGGATATCGACACCCAGTTCTCCACCCGAATCCACCTGGAGCATCTGCGTGTTCGTGGTTCCCTGGTATCCGGGAAGACCGATAACCCACAGTGGCGGGAATTTCAGGATGCGGTCGCTTCCGACCCACATTTCACCGTGGCGTATAACAATTTTCTCACCGATAAAGTAGCTGATACCCTCGGCCACCAGCCACGTATGGGCCGAAATGTAATCGTGCTTGAAAGCATCCTGCGGTACGTCCCAGCTCTTCATCTCCTTCAAATCGTACGCGTTGAAGTAGATGCGCTCAATGCCCCCGCGCGAAAAGCGACGGAGCACCCCCCGGCGCCGGGAAATATCGAGATAAAGCTGTCTTGCCTCGAGCTCGGCATCGCCGGTCTCAACGAACGCTTCACTTGCCTGGATGGTGAGCTGTGAGGTGTTCACGCGGATTGTGTCATCAGCTTTCACAGTGAGATCGCCCAGACGCACCCGGGCGTTGCCACTGGCCTCGATCGCTTTCGTCTCCACGCTGTAGCCCACCCAGTCGCCGCTGACGTGGATAACGCGAGAAACCGCCCGGGCCTGCTCTCCTTCGGGGAAAAAGCGGAGGTAGGCGCTTTCACGGCTCTGTCCGATCTGTGCGGTCACTGTCGCGCTGCCGGGCGTCTCACTGCTGGCATAGATGACGGCCACACCACCGGTAGTGCGAACGGATAGGCTCTGCTGCCATGAGACCCGATCTGAACTGACAGAGCCAAGGCTTGTACGAACGATGACGTTGACCTGGTCCGTGGTTAATGAGCCGCTGGCAGTGCGGACCTCAATATGCAAACGGGCCGCACTTTGCCCATCCGCAGGCAGTTGCGACGGCGTTGCAGTCATCTGCAGGCGATAGGCACCGATTCGGGAAACCTGTCCCCACGCAACAGATGCAACACACCCCATATAAACCATTAATAGACAGATTATGAACGATTGTATTCTATAGCTCATCGTTTTTGTGCGATTACAGGCTGTGAATACGATTCCGCCCTCGGGACACAGCGCAGTCCCCGAGGGCGGTATGACGCTTTTCATCTAACGCTGTTTGCGGCATGGACTATCGAGTGAACTCGTGGGCCCCTGTGGTTTTGAAGTCGGACGCCTCGTTGTTGGTGTAGATGACGCGGACCCGATACTCATAAATATGTGTGCCTTCAAGCATGTTGATATCGGTGTAGGCGCTGGCATTGGGGTCCACCTGCCCCTCAAGCCGACTGAAGCCCGCTCCGTCAACACTTCGCCACACCTGGTAGTGCAGGCGCGTGAGAGTGGTGGCTGTCGGCGGGTCCCAGCGTATCCGCAGATTGGTGTCGAGTTCCCGGATGACGAGATTTCTGACCGGTAGCGGCTTTTCACCCGGTCCGGCCGCTGGTTCGGCATCATCCGACATGCTGTTGATGCCGATGATAATCAGCCCGACCGCCAGGGCATACAGGAACCATTTCCACGAATCAGACGCCTCGCGCTTGTCAGGCTGCTGCCCTACCGCTTTTCCGGCGAGTGTCATGGCGGCCTTGTATGCTGCCGACTCGATGGCTTCCCTGGTAAGCGGAGCATTGCTTCCCTCATACCCCGCCCGCTCTGCACTCGTTCCGGCCACTCCAAACGCCTTGTCAACGACAGGTTCTTCGATGACATCGCCCGTGGCCTCATCCACGTTTTGTGCGACGTCATAGGCCTGTCCCGCGGCAATAATCTTGACCTGCCGCGGCTCCTCCTGGATCTCATAGGTCTGGATACTGGCGATCACGATTTTGTCAAAGTTCAGCGTGTTGCCCAAAAAGATCGCCATACTGGGTGAGGCGGCTTCTGCGGCTTCGACATCCACCTGACGCAGTCGCCCTTCAGCGACAGCGCGCCGCACGAGGGATGAATGGGGCGAGAATTGCGTGCACGACAGCGCCTTTGTTTCCTCTATGGCGAGCTGCAGCTCATCCGTAAGGGCGCCGGCAATACTCTTAAGCCCGCTTTCACTCTCATCCAGCACAGGAAAAAGAAGCACCGTCTCTGATGCGTCTGTATCTGCTGCAGTAAATGGTATGAAGGTCGCCAGCACACAGACGGTAAGGACCCATGCCGTGATACGAGCGGTATGATGATGTCTGATAGCGTGCATTGCTTGAACTCCCCCCTGCGGGAAAACAGGCGCGTGTGTGGTCCACACGCGTGCATAAGCTTACCGATTCATTGTGAATGTCGTGATAACATTTGCGATTTGACCGGTCTCAGCGCTCCGTGCCGTCAGATGGCAGATATAGCGCCCACTGGGAACCGGGGCTCCGCGGCTGTTGCGCCCGTTCCACACAGCCGTGCTCAGGCCTTCACTGGATACGCTGCCCTTTTGCACCTTGGCCACCGGAACGCCTGCAATATTGCGTATTGTTACATCAACTGCCGCCGGAACGCTCAGTGAATACGTGATGGCGACCTGACCGCCGCGGGCCTGCTGGGCGTTCACGCCGCTGACTGACAGGGTATCCGTTCCCCGCTGTCGGCCGACGATTTTCAAGATGCGGTTCTCATCATCGGCCAGCGTGGTAAATGTGTACGCATTGGCCGTGCGCATGTAACAACGTTCGTCGGTTGCTGTATCGATGAGTGTGGGAACTGTGTCTCTGGGCATTTGCGACAGATCCGGCCAGCGGACCGTCACCTCGCGGCCCTTCTCAGCGGCGTTGACGATCAGGTGCCACGTGTTTTCGGCGTCCGGTGGTCGCATATCAACCAGAAGCTGCCCGGAGCCAACAGGTTGACTGCCGGAAGCGAAGGCTGCACTAAGAGCCTTTGCCTCATTCGACAGCGCCATGGGCGGGTGTATGACATCATTCATATCCACACCATCAGTGGCCTCTGACGCCACCCCGAAGGCGCGGTTCGTCCGCTCCTGGCCGCCAGAAGTGACTGTTATCGGCACCTGCCAGCCGTCAGCGCCACCGGTTGACTGAGTATCTGCACGCTCCTCGGCGTCTGCCGGGGCCATCAATCCTGGTGGCGGGAACTGCAGCGAGATATCGTCCTTCACCAGCAGCCAGTATCCCTTGTATGGATCCATAATCATATCCGACAAGCGCGTTTCCCAGGCGTAATCGTTTTCGACCGGATCATACTCGAAAAGCGTCGGGATGATGAGCTGTCTTCTGTAGGCTTCTGCCAGTGTCCACTCTCCGCCATTGGGGCCAATGATGTTGACAGTATCGAACCTGATTGGGACGGTAAACGGGTTACCAATCTGGTTCCAACCGCCGGGGAGGCGCAGTGTGAAGGCCCGGTCAGCGGGGACAGCTTCAGCATCGTCGGGCAGGTTGATTACCTTTCGTGCCTGGTTCAGCAGCCAGTAACCTTCACCCGCATTGATGTTGGTCACCAACGGATCCGGGAAGAACTTGTACTGGCCCATGCCGGGGGCCCATTTGATAATCGTCGCACTGCCGCCCGGCTGGAGACTGCCAAGATCTGCGAAGACGACCTCCGCGTCGTTGTTGTCAAATTCGTAGGGTATCGAGACCATTTCAAGGCCGCGCGGTGATTCCAGCGGGTTGAGAACGGGGAGGGCCGGAATATTCAAAACGCGCGTGAGAGATTTGCCCTGCGGACCCGTGAATTTCAGTTCAAAACTGCCCGGGCGCGCGGCTGTGGCATGCAGGTTCCATGAAACCGACTTCAACTCGTTGCGCCTCACGATACCGATTGTCTTTGTGAGACTTTCGCCCTGCGCCAGCTCCAGGCCTGTCGGAAGCTTCAGCCGAACACTTGCATCCAATAAGGTCTGGGTGCCAAAGTTGTCAAGATAAACAGACACCGGGAACGGTGAACGGCCCTGTCGGTCCGTGAGATAATAGTTTTCAACCGTGTTGGGTGTGGAGGGGTCGTCGCCCTGCTGGGGCTGCAGCGAAAAGGGCGCGTACGCCATCATCGCATACGGGCGGTCGTAATTCGAGGTTGACATTCCCACTCCGTAATAGGTGACAAAGCGGCACGATTCACCGGCTGAAAGCGGTACCGGCTCCCATCTGGCCGCATAACCCCAGTCTTCACCGACAAGAGAAACACCGGGATTAGGGGTGAAGTAATACTGAGCATCGTTGCCGATGTTTCGAAGTACGCCCCAGGCGATGCTGTCAGGATGGCCGGCGGATTTGCTTGCGGCGCCCGCTTCGGTAACCGCATCAGCATTGACCGTCCCCCGGATGGCAACATTGGGGTTGCTGGTGTTATCATAGCTGACCCACGTATCAGGCATGCTGCCTACACCCAGCGTGGGATCGGGCAGTTGTGCTTCTGTGTCGATGGTTGTGCCGTCAGGAAGAATGATCGGCTGTCCGTCCGTGTTTGAAACGCCAAACGAACCGTCAAACATGATTCGAAGGCCGACGTCGTG
The DNA here is from genome assembly GCA_046483205.1 of Armatimonadota bacterium. GTDB lineage: Bacteria > Armatimonadota > Zipacnadia > Zipacnadales > UBA11051 > JBKHJK01. Next base: position 23,243 of record JAWODS010000040.1, read on the forward strand.
TGATCGCATGGTGGTGTTGGTGACGATATATTCCACCTGCAGTGTGTCACCGATGAGTGTGTAGGTTTGCCGCGCCTCGATCCAGCCTGTAATATTATCATCGTCATCAAAGCCCGCAGGCACTCGCATGATTCCGGAAATATCGCGGGCGCCCCGTGTCTGTGACGACACCCAGTAGTCAGTCAGCCCGGCCTCGGAATCAGCCGTCTCCTCGTTGGCCATGAGTTGATGCACGTCGTACAATCCACCCTGGTCTTCTTCCTCCGGGTCGGCGCTCGGATCGACTGCGATGGTCGTTTTGGAGCTGAGATTGTAGTAAAAAATACCGTCAAGCGAGACAAGTCTGCGGGTGCTGGCAATGGCGCGGCCCTCGTCGCCACTGCGTGTCGGATCGCCACCCACAGGAGCTGCGCTTCCTGTCAGAAGCTGAAACCGTCCCGCCGGCCGCCACTGAAACTCCGGGTCATCAGCGTCCCCCGTCTGGATAACTTCCTCCTGCTCGACCACCAGGCGGGTCAGCCCGCCAGGATGGTCCAGTGTCAACAGCCCGATGCCTGTCTGAGCCAGCACCGACGCCGTTAGCATGAGAGAGATGATAACAGCCAGCAGTTGGATTACCTGCCGTGTCCGCTCAGTTGTCGTTCTGCGATGAGAGCCCACGCAACTTCAGCTCCTCCCGACAGTCGCTCTTACCGTATTTTATTGAATGATGTTATCGCCTGCACTGCGCGGCCTTCGGGTGTGGTCGCCGTGATCCGTGCGAGATATCTGCCTCTGGGCGCCCGGGCGCCACGGCGGTTGTGACCGTTCCACGTCAGCGTCTGTGCAACGCCTCCGGCAGCCTCTGTGCGACCGAGTGTCGCAATTGGCACACCGGAGATATTCATAATGTCTGCTTCAACCGTCGCAGACCGACTCAGAGTAAAGCTCAGGTTCACGGCGCCGGAGCGCAGTGCGTTTGTGGTCACCGACTGTACGGCCAGGGCCCTGCCGTCAGCGACGGATGCCTCGATTTTCAGATGTCGAACCTGCTTGCTGTCACCCGTCCGGAACGTGTAGCCGTTACTGGTTCGCATGAACACACTTCGGCCAGCATCCACATCTCGCAGCATAAGGGTTACATCGGTCGGGACGGTCATACCGAGCTCGGGCCACGTGATTGTGACCTCCATATTTGGAGCCGGCGGGACAACAGCAACATCCCACACCTGCGTCTCTCCCACGCTGCTTCGGATATCGCGGACATATTGCCCGGAGGTTCCATCCGCCGGAGTCATATAGAGCCGCACGCCGTCGGTCAGCGCGGGCGGTTTTGAAAGATCCAGGCCGATATCGAACCGGTCGGTGCCCTGTGGGCTTACGCCGATGTAGTTGCTCGGGTCCTGCGTCCCCCCGGCGTGGGCTGAGAGCTTCAGATGCCAGCTGTCTTCCGTCGGCTCACACAGCGACACTTCAGGCTTTTGTGCAGCCCGCGCGGCCGCGGTGCTGGAACCCGGATTGTACACTTCGAGCGTGCAGTCCTGCAAAACATGCACCCAGTAGCCCCCCATGAGCTCCATCCGGTCCTCGGCGGGATCGGTTGAAAAGTCATAATACCCGCCGGTCGGTGTCGAGATGAAGTCAAAGAGGGTTCCCTCCGTGAGAGCAACCTCCTCGGACATGGCTTCCTTGAGGTCGTATCGCTGTCCGTCGGCAACAAATGTGACCAGTCCCCAATCGACCGTCGAGGCGAATGGATTGCCGATCATATTCCATCCGCGTGGCGCCGTCGTCCCGTATTTGAGCTGGATTTCGTAGGTGTCCACCTGCGTCATATCACCGATCGCGCCGATATTCAGTGTGCTCCTGCTGGGGAGCCGCAGGAAGTACCCCAGGCCTGCAGGGGGAGTGTCCACGATCGGGTTTGTCCCCTGCGCATCGGGTGGATTGAAGGTGGCAAAGGCATCTGGATAGACGTGGTATTTGATGTCACGCGTATCGTCCGGCACCCAGCGCACAAGCTGCAGGTCGCCGCCGGGAGTGCCGAAAATGTGGGATGGATCGGGATCGACCAGACCGGCGTACGGCAACCCGATCATGTGAATTCCGGCTTCGATGGTCGGGGCGGTGACGCGGAAGTTGCTGGTGGCCCGATCTGAAACATTACCCGAAAAGTCGGTTGCCTGCAGTTCAATGCGGTGGCTGGTGCGCTGGAGTTGTGTTTGAATTGGATACCGCAGCACACCGGTGGCCGCATTGTAGTAGTCCATGATGTCCGGGATGACCTGGTCGTTTATCTCCAGCGTAATACTGGCGACACCGCTACCGCTGTCTGTGATGCTGGCGACGACCGTCGGCGTTGTTTCGGTGATCGTGCTTCCGTTGACCGGGAAGCTGATCGATATTTCCGGTGCAGTGCTGTCTGTGCCCACTCGCAGGCGCAGGCGGCCCCAACCGTAAGTATTATCGGGGCCCTGTTCGCCCAGGTCGAGCGCCAGGCGCTTGAGCATCATCGCAAGTGTGTCCGGGCTCCTGCCGCTTTCTTCACTCAAAAGCAATGCCGCAGCCCCGCCTACCGCGGGCGCCGCGGCGGACGTTCCAAGGAAAGGATTGTAAGGATTTGGCTGTTCAAAGCTCGTGCTCACACCGTCTGGAGCGACCATGTCCGGCTTCATAATCCCTGAAACTGCAGGGCCACGGGAGCTGAAAGGCTCGATTTGATCCTGCGGAATGGTCGGCTCGAGATCCCGCAGCGAGCTACGTGTGGCTCCCACAGAGAAGGCTCCAGAGGCTTCCGCAGGTATCGGCAGGCTCCGCTCCAGAACACGGTGGGTCTGCTCGATGTCCACATTGGGGCTGAAGAACTGGAACTGCTCGTTGCTCACCGAAATTTGTGGCGAGGACATCCGCTCAATGCGGAGGTAGTAATTTCCGTCTTCTCGTACGTAAGCCCGCAGGTACTCCCGGGGCGCGTCATCACCGTTTTGTGTCACAGCCGATCTGGCGACAACGTCGTTGCTCATGCCGTCATATAATACGAGATCGAAATCGTGGTTGGTTGTGGAGCCCGCGCTCTGAAACCAGCTTAGGTACGCCTCAAAAACGCCCGCTGTGAGTTGAAAGCCCAGATCCTCGTCGCCGGTGCCCCATTCGCAGAAGCCATCGTTGTCTCTATCCTGCCAGGTGCCCTCCCAGTGCCGCTGGGCGTGATTTCCGGCGGCGTTCACCCAGAAAACGCCCCGCTGTCGGATTTCATCGACCCGCTGGGAAAGTGTGTCGGTCCCGTTATAGGGGCCACCAAACAACCCGAGGGCCATGACCACAACATCAATGTCCTGTGCGATAACAACGTTTATGGCCTGTTCTACGGTGAGTTTGCTGTTGACCTTGATCAGATAAATATCTGCGCCGTATGCGTAGTCGGCAAGAACTTCGGCGACCGCGGTGCCGTGCTGTGAGCCACCCATGCCGCTGCCGGTGAGATCGATGGCGCGACCACTTCCCTCGCCGACACCTGGAATCTCTGCTTCATCGTATCCAGTGAAGCCGACGTCGATCACGGCAACGCTGGCCCCCTGGCCGGTGAGGCCGTTGGCGTGAAAGCTGGTGGCTGATGTCA
>JAWODS010000095.1:0-3733 GCA_046483205.1 Armatimonadota bacterium
TCGACCCACGGGAAGCCCAGGTGGGGCATGATGATATTGAGATCCGGAAAATCCCTGGCGATGGCGTCCAGGCAGATGGGGCGCTGGTAGCGCGAGGATGTGTGATGGCCGGCAGCGCGTCTGAGCGGCCCTGTGATCCCGCAGTGAAAGTTTATGGGCATCCCGAGGGCTTCGGCGCGCTCGTAAATGGGCCAGAGGCTGTGGTCGTCGTAAAAGGTCGTCGGGATGATCATTTTCAGCGCCCGGAAGCCCTGCGCATACAGCTCATCAACTTTCTGGCTGCCGTCCTGGCCAAGACGGATATACCCGAACCCGACGATCAGGTCCGGGTATTCATTCATCACCCGCACGACCCCTTCGTTGTCATACTGGTTGAAGAGGGGGCCGCAGGTGGACATCCCGACCTTTGTGATGCCGACTTCCTCCGCCTGCTGAAGGTAAGTTGCCAGGTCGCCCTCGGTCACATGGTAGTGCCTGTGGATGTCGAAGTATTGCATGCGCTGCTCCTTCACCGCGCCGGTGTCGCACGGGCTGCTATTCGTTGTCGCCGGGTACGCTGTAGGTGCCGTTGGCGTTGAACTGGATGAGGCGTTCGACAGTGACATCGCTGAGGATTTCCATCCGCAACTGCTGTGTCAGACGGGAGATCTTCTGGCTCTCCATGTCGGACTTCAGCTCTTCTTTGACGTCCTCAAATGGAGGGAGCTCTTCGGGCTTTTTGTGCAGGCGCTTGATGATATGGAAGCCCATGGGTGTCTGGACGACCTCACTGATCGCACCATCCTCTTCCAGCGAGAGAGCGGCTTTGCGGAAGGGGTCATCTCCCTGCGCGACGTAGCCCCATTCGCCGCCATCGCCTTTTGTCCACACATCGAGCGAATGCTTGCTGGCGGCCTCTTCAAATGTCAGATCCCCGGCGGTAATTTTATTGCGGATATCGTTCGCCGTCTGTTCATCGGCCACCACGATATGAGCGACTTTGACGCGTTCCGGCTGCCGGAGCTGCTCGCGGTTACGACGGTAGTAATCCGCAACCTGCTGTTCGGTAATTTCGACATCGTCTTCCACCATCTTTTCCAGAAGCATGGTGTGATAGATCTTCTGTCTGAACGAGGCCGGTGTGAGGTTGTTATTGGCGAGCCATTTTGCGAAATTGATGCCCGAGATTGGAGCCTGCCATTCGAGCCGCTTCTCCATATTGACGGTGCGCTTTTGCACCTCGGGTTCCGTGACTTCGACCCCGGCTTTTTCGGCAGCCTGCTCGATGGCGCGGCCAATGATCAGGTGTTCCAGAACCTGCGGGCCGTACCGTGCGATCGCTTCGGATTTAAGCGCCTCCAGTGTGATCGTTTTTCCGTTCACCTTTGCCACGGCAGCCGAATCATCCTGAGCCAGTGCGGCCGATGCAAAAATGGCTGTGATCACCAGGACGACGATGAGTGCGAATATGTGGCGGTTATTGTGCATGCGAATCCCCTTCAGATGCTGTCTCTGCGGCGTCTGCGATATCGGGATTTGCCGCAGGTATTGTTAGCCATACCTTGTTATGTTTGACAGACGCGTCCGTCCCGAGTTGTGCCGACAGTCGCGCGAGGCGATCGGCAATTTTTGCAGCGCGGTCTGTATCGGGATAAATCGGCCCCATACGGCTGCGGGGTATCCAGATCGGCTTGGCGAAAATGCTCCAGCCCCAGTCCTCGATGTACGTCAGGTGAAAGATGGCGCTTTCCATCCGCTCGCCCTCGCGCTGGTCGAAGACAAAGTTCCCCATCGAGTACAGGATCGGGCGCCCTTTGTACACCTCGACGCCCTGCAGCGTGTGCGGATGATGCCCGAGGACGCCGTCTGCGCCGGAATCGATGATGAAATGCGCAAGCTTCTGCTGGCTGGAGGCCGCCTCGCTGTGATACTCGTGTCCCCAGTGGACTGAGACGAACAGGAAGTCGCAGTGTTCCCGGGCCGCGGCAATCCGGCGGGCGAAGACCTCCCGATCCTTCACCTTGCAGTACGAGCCGTGATCGAAGGGCAGATCGGTACAGGCCATGAAGCCGAGGGTGTAGTCGCCGGCCCTCAGATACGTCGGCTCCCAGCAGTTATCCCGCTCAACCCGGCAGCCGGCGTACGCGATGCCGTACTTATCGAGCGTATCGAGGGTATTCAAAACGCCCTTGCGGCCCGCGTTCAGGGTGTGATTATTGGCCAGTGAGACGATGTCGATACCGCCGTCGGCCAGCACCTCGGCCGTCTCGGGCGGTGCGCGAAAGATGCAGTATTTGCTCGGAGCATGTGGGCCTTCGTCCGACAGCGGGCATTCGAGGTTGGCGAAAGTCACGTCGGGCGATCGAGTCAGCTCGCGGACCTTCTCCAGGATGCTGCGGTACCCGTTGTCCTGTATGGCCTTTGCGACATTGCGGTCCAGCATGATATCGCCGACGGCGACCATGGTGAAGCGCGGCTTCGGCTGCGGGGGTGTGATGATTTTGGGCTCATCGGCAGATGCTGCTGCACCGGCACTCAGTGCTCCTCCGGTGCCGGTCGCGGACTGCTGACAGCCCGCCTGGACGATCCAGATGGCCGCAAGCAGCACGATACACACGGCAATAAAAAGATGTCGGTTTTTCATAATGCTCCTATCGGCGCAGGCAAAAGAGCCGCTGCGTGATGATGCTGTGGGTGTCGATTCCGTATCAATGTTCAGTCAACACCGCGCCGGGGGCACAGGTCCAGGATTGGGCAGGCGTCACAGTCAGGGCTGCGGGCGGTGCAGATTTCGCGGCCGTGCAGTATGAAGACAAATGACAGGTCCCAGTCTTCATTGGGGAAGAGGTCCATCAGCCGCTTTTCGATTTTATCGGTGTTATTCCACGTTGAGGGCACCAGGCCCATGCGCTTTGACAGGCGCTTGACGTGTGTGTCAACCACCACGCCCTCGTGCGGCCCTTCGGGATTGATGGCCTCCTGCAGAACCACGTTCGCCGTCTTGCGGGCTACACCCCGGAGCTGTGTGAGCTCCTCGATGGTCTCAGGCACCTCACCACCGAAATATTCCATTATTTTTTGGGCGGATTCATGGATCGCCCGGGCCTTGTTGCGATAGAACCCGGTTGGATGCACCAGCTCTTCGAGATCCTCCCGGTCGGCTTCAGCCATATCTTCGATGGTCGGATAGGCGTCAAACAGCTCGGGCGTGACCTCGTTCACCTTCTCATCGGTCGCCTGGGCGGACAGGATTGTGGCCACCAGCAGCTTCCAGGGGGTGTCGTAGCGCAGCGCCGTCCCGGCGTCACCGTATTTATCGCGCAGAATGTCCAGGATTTTCTTTCCGCGGTCTATCTTATCAACTTTTTTCTCTCGTGCCATTCCTGTTTCACTCAGTCTTTTCACGGATGCGCGGGATTCGACGGATGATATCGTCGAGATAAATCAGGAATCCAGCAGGACTCGCCAGGGCCAGCATGGCTTTACTGGGTGCTTCAGAGAAAAACTCCTTAATGCTGACCCCGGCGTGGATAGAATACCGCACGTATTTGGCGTAATTGTGAAGACGCTTCAACACCGAGGGGCGGTCGGGATACCGGATAAGCTGGAGGTGGTAATAGCGCTGGCCCATGGGGTTGTTAAATTTGCGGGCATCCCCCTGTGCGGTGAGGCCATCAGGGCGATAATTGACAATCTGGACTACCTCATTGACATGACGGTACCGATATTCTGCCGCAATGGGCCGCCATATAAC
>JAWODS010000221.1:0-9009 GCA_046483205.1 Armatimonadota bacterium
CACCCGGCCGCAGAGGATCGATCCGCTTCCGGCGGTTGCATCGGCCGCGGCAACCAGCGATGCAGCCATTCCAACCTATGTCGCCGTCAACCGCGTGCGACCTACCACAGATTCGGGCTTTGCGGCATTGCCCCAGCGCATCGGCACGCCCTCTCAAAGGGCGCTTGAAACCGGGCCGGACACTGCCGAAACGATGACCGCCGATCTAATGATGACAGAGCCCAGAGCCGTCAGCGACGCCCGCCAGCACATTGCCGCGGGCGCAACCCAGTTCCCGCAGCGCATCAGTGACGCCGGCACAGCCGACTTCGCAAAGAGCTCTGTCGTCGCCGACCAGGCTGAAACAGCGGTGACCACCACAGATTCGAAGGTGGCGATGCTTCCGAAGGACGGCAGCGCACGTTTGACGGATGCCCGGGCAACCCGGCCGGAGCTTCTGGAGGTCGGAAAGGCCATCGTCTCATCCCCGGTCAAAGACGTTTCCGTGATGTTCGATGACGATATGCTGAATCTCCGGGCGGCGCCCGAGGTTGTGGAGGGCATTCCCACCGGTCCGCTCCGGGAGCTGTTTGAGCACTCCGACGGCATCCTGTACTGGTTCCCGATCACCAAGGAGGTCAGGGCTATCAACGCCGATACCGACATGCACCTGTCCATCGGGCATGACGTTATTGACGTCAACGGCGAGAAGCAGCCCGTCTCAGTGACGCCATATATCAAGCGCGGCCGAACAATGGTCCCGCTGCAGTTTATCGCCGATACAATGGATGTGACGATTACGTTCGATCCGTCCAACCAGCAGCTTGTCGTCGAAAGCAACGAGTTCTAAATTCAGCTGCATGCCCGCCGCATAATTTCAGTCAACGATAAGCCTCAAGAGTATGCCGAATACTTTTGAGGCTCTTTTGTACGCTGCCGCAGGCACGCCGTACGTGGAGGATAGCTCAGGAATGTTACGGGAGAACCAGACGATTAATGATGCAGGCCACCTCGTCATCGGGGGCTGTGATACGGTCGAGCTGGCCGCGAAATTCGGGACACCGCTGTATGTGCTGGACGAACAGGCGGTGCGCCAGCAGTGCCGGCGGTACCGCGAGGCCTTTGAAAGCCGTCTGGACGCCGTGGAGGTCGCCTACGCCTCCAAGGCGCTCATGACCAAAGCTATTTGCCGGGTCATGCAGCAGGAAGGGATGGCCATTGATGTCGCCTCCGAGGGCGAGCTGTACACGGCACTGGAGGCGGGATTTCCGCCCGAGCGCATCAAGCTTCACGGCAACTTCAAAAAGCCGGAGCTTCTGCGTATGGCCATTGACGGAGGCATCGGCCGCATCGTCGCCGACAGCCACGAAGAGCTGGAGGATATATCCAGAATCGCCGGCGAACTGCAGACCCGGGCGGATATACTCATCCGGCTGGCTCCCGGGGTGAAGGCCGATACGCATGAGAAAATCCGCACCGGACAGGATGACAGCAAATTTGGCATCGGCATTGCCTCCAGCGGGGCGATGAATGCGACGAAGCTTGCACTGAAGCTCCCGGGCGTCAATCTCCACGGCTATCACTGCCACATCGGCTCACAGCTGCTGCATACCGACAACTTCGTCCGCACCGTTGACGTGGTCATGGCGTTTATCGCGCGAGTCAAAGAGGAAACCGGCTTCGTCAGCGAGCAGTTTGACATCGGCGGCGGCCTCGGCATCTGCTATATGGAGGACGACGCTCCGCCCACTGTTGATGCGCTTGCTGAAGCGATATGCAGCCAGCTCCGGGAGGCTGCCACAGCGCACGATCTTCCGGTCCCCGAACTGATCCTCGAGCCGGGCCGCTCCATCGTCGGTGAGGCGGGGATTACTCTTTATACCCTGGGGGTCATCAAGGAAATTCCCCTGATCAGGACGTACGCATCGGTGGACGGCGGCCTTTCGGATAACCCCCGGCCCGTCATGTACGATGCGGAGTACGAGGCCCTGATCGCCAACCGCGCAGATGCAGAGCCCGCGACACTCGTCAGGCTTTCGGGAGCACACTGCGAAACCGACACACTCATCGACGAGGTGCTGCTGGCGGATCCACAGCCCGGAGATATCGTGGCCGTCCAGTGCACCGGTGCGTACAACTACGCCATGGCCTCCAATTACAACCGCTTCGTTCGGCCCGCCATGGTGCTGGTCAATGACGGGCAGGCCGACATCATCGTCGAGCGCGAAAAGCTGTCTGACCTGGTTGCCCACGACGTCATTCCCGACCGGCTTTCGTAACCTCCAGGAGCGAGGGGCCCATCATGCGCCTTCGCGTGACCGGCAGGATAACTGAGGCTCGCTGCGAATGGCTCCGCAGTCTCGGACGACTGGGGACGGATATGGGACTCTCGGTGTATCTCGTGGGGGGCCCCGTGCGCGACCTTATCCTCGGGCGGACGACGCTTGACACCGACATTGCCGTCGAGGGCGATGCCGGGGCGCTGGCCCGGGCGCTGGCGGAGAGAAACGGCGCTCAGATTACGCTGCACCCTGCATTCGGGACCGCTGTGCTGTACTATGACGACGGCCGCCATCTCGACGTCGCTCGAACCCGCTGTGAACACTATTGTCATCCGGGGGCGCTGCCGGAGGTGGCCCCCGCCGGCCTCAAAGATGACCTGCACCGGCGGGATTTTACGATCAACGCCATGGCGATGGATCTGTCGCCCGGCGCATTTGGCTCCCTTTTCGATCCCTATGACGGCTACAGTCACCTCCGGCGGGGTGTGCTGGCGTCTTTGCATGAAGACAGCTTTTATGACGATCCGACGCGGGTTCTGCGGGCCGCCCGTTTCGCCTCCCGGCTCACCCTGCGTCTGACGGAAAAGACCCACCACTCGCTGCAGCAGTCCGTGCGGGGCGGATGTATGGACACGGTATCCCGCCAGCGGCTGCTGACAGAGCTATGGTATCTGCTGGCGGACGCAAATCCGCGGGGAGCCATTGAAAGGCTCAGCCGGTGGGGCGCTGCTGAGTGGCTGGGGCTGCCTGATAATGTGGTCGAATGTGCCCGCCGTCTCGACACCATCCCCGCTGCCTGCCGGGCACTGGGCTTTGCGACCTCTGACACAGAGGTCCGGGCGCGTGCGGCCCTGGCGCTTTGTTTCAACGATAGCGAAACCGCCGCGGCCTGGGTGAGGATCTGGCCCGTCAGCAACAGCCGCAACGAGGCGGTCAAAAGAGCGGCGGATATGGCACACGACCCGCCCGCCGTGCTCTTTTCAAAGACTCTGCAAAATAGTAAACTATACGATGTCCTGTCCGGCTGTCCCCGCGCCGCGATAGTCGCACTGTGGGTTATGGCTGATACCCGGGTTCGTGCGCAGCTGCAGCACTTTGCGCATCACCTTGCGGGCGCCGGGGCCGATATTACGGGTGAAGATCTGTGCGAACTCGGATATACACCGGGACCGGCCTTCAGACGGGCGCTCAGAGCGGCCCTGGAGGCGAAGCTCGATTGTGAGGCCGACCGCGAGGAACAACTGGCGGCCGCCCGGCGCATGCTGGATCCCGACTCATCGTAGGCCCGCACGCACAATGCAATCGCGCCAGGACGCATCACGACATACCTGCCACTAACCTGTACCAACGGATATACTATGCTGCTTTCATTTATCGAGGGACGTGCAGATCTGGGGATGCTGGTGGCGTGGATCGTCGGCGCCGCCCTGGCCATCACCGTTCACGAATACGCTCACGCCCGCCGCGCGCTTGCGGCCGGCGATAATACACCCGTCGCCAACGGCAGAGTCACGCTCAACCCCCTGGCACATTACGACCCGGTGGGCACAACGCTGTTTCTGTTCGCCGGATTCGGGTGGGCGAAGCCGGTGCCGGTCAATCCCTCCAACTTTCGCGACCGGCGCAGCGACGGCCTCATGGTCGCTCTGTGGGGGCCTCTGAGCAATATCATTATGGCGGCGGCGTTTGCCATCCCCCTGCGGCTGGAGGTCACCGGCGCGTACACGCAGGCGGTCTTCTGGATCGTCTTTGCCAACTGCGTGCTGGCAATATTCAATCTCATCCCGATCGGGCCGCTCGATGGGGCTCATGTGCTGGAGAATCTTCTGCCACCGAAGCAGTCCATGAAGCTCCAGCAGTTTTACCGCCAGCACGGCCGGACAGTGATGATCGTGGCGATCGTGCTGCTGTTCGTTCCTCCATTTAGCGATGTCACTCTGCATCTTTTGATGATGCCGATTTACGGGCTTGTGCACCTGCTGACGGGATCTCCTGTATGATTCGGGGATATTTGAGGGGAGAGACAAGCCGGATATGAAAGCTGTGGTCCTGTGTGCGGGTGAGGGAAGGCGCCTGAGGCCTCTGACCTTCCGCCGTCCGAAGCACCTCCTCCCCGTGGCGGGCAAAGCAATCCTGCAGCACGTCCTGGCGGAGATACAGGATGCGGGGATCACAGAGGTCGGTCTTGTCGTCGGTGAGGGCGCTGAAGCCATCCAGCAGTTTGTGCAACACGGTGAGCAGTGGAACATCAATGTTTCGTATATTCAACAATCCCGGCCGCGGGGTATTGCCGATGCCGTCAACTGCGCCCGTGACTACGTCCAGGGCGAGCAGTTTTTGGTCTATCTCGGTGACAATCTTCTTGAAAGCGACCTCAATGATTTTACTGACGCCTTTATGCGCGAGGGAGCTGATGCGGCACTGGTGCTCAAGGCCGTTGATGACCCCGAGCGATACGGCGTCGCAACGCTCGATGCGGACGGGCACATCCAGCAGCTTGTCGAAAAGCCGGCACATCCGGCCAGTAATCTTGCAATCGTAGGGGTGTACGCCTTCTCGCCGTCGATATTTGAGGCCATTGACGCCATCGAGCCTTCAGACCGCGGCGAGTATGAGATCACGGACGCCATCCAGCACCTGATTGACAGTGGCGCGCGCGTCACCTCCACGCTGCTGGAGGGCTTCTGGGAGGACACCGGGGAACCCGAAAAGCTTCTGCGGGCAAACCGCCGCTATCTGCAGCGCATGGACCACGACGTCCAGTCCGAGATCGCCTCCGACAGCCGCATAGACGGTCGCCCGGTCAGTATCGGGACGAAAACGCGCATCGAAAATGCGACCATCACCGCTCCGTGCGTCATCGGCGCCAACTGTGTGCTGCGCGACTGCAAAATCGGGCCGAATGTGTCCATTGGTGCGGGATGTCGGATCATTGAAAGTCATCTGCGAAACAGTGTTATTGACAGCAACTCGCGTGTCGAGTGTCTCAACGGCGGAGTCATCGACTCCATCGTGGGGCGAGATGTTGTGATTCAGGGGTCCGGACACAGCTTACGGCCGCTGCGTGTTGTGCTCGGCGATATGGCCCGGATACAGGTGAGATAGAAAATGAGCGTTGACCTGTCTGAAAAATGGGATATTGACGAGGATCAGCTCTCGCTGTTTTCGGGCTTTTCTGTGAAGATTACGATCTTCGAGGGCCCGCTTGATCTGCTGCTGCACCTGGTCCGACGCCAGAAGGTTGACATCGCCGAGGTCCGCATCGCGTCCATAACCAGTCAGTATCTCGAATACATCCGCACGCTGCAGGGGCTGAACGTGGAGCTCGCCGGTGATTTCATCGTCCTGGCCTCGCGCCTGATGTACATAAAATCCCGGACGCTGCTGCCCGTTTCGGAGGATGAAGAGGAAGAAGAAGATATTGAGCTTGATACGCAGGCTGATCTCGCCCGCCGGCTGGAAGAGTATCGGGCTTACAAGGACGCCGCCGGGGTTTTAGAGGCTTCGCGGGAGCGGCGGCAAAAGATTTTCCTGCGGACGACCGGAAGCGATGAATTCGGCAGCGGCGTGGTGCACCTGGATGATGTTTCGATCTTCGACATGGTCGCCGCCGTCAACCAGATGCTGAAGCGGGCCGAGCCATCCCCGTCTCACGTGGTCGAGCGGGAGACGGTGACTCCCTCCCGGCGAATCCCTGAAGTTCTGGGGAACCTCAGAAGCGCGGGATCCGGGGGCCTGCGCTTTACCGAGCTGGTGGAAATGCCCGCCACGCGCATCTATATCATCTGCACCTTCCTGGCCGTCCTCGAGCTCGTACGGCGCGGACGCGTGACCGTCAGCGTTTCCGATGATGAGAACGACTTCCGCGTCAGTATCAAGTCATCACACCAATAACCATTGAATGGTAGAGGCACCACCATGGACGACGATCTGCTTGGAGCCCTGGAATGCATCCTGTTTGTATCCGAAGAGCCGCTGCCGGCGTCGCGGGTGGCGGAGGTGCTGCAGGTGGATGCAGAGGATGTCCCGGAGCTTGTGAATGATCTGAAAAAATCGATGGAGGGCCGCGGCCTGACGGTCGTGGAGCTGGCCGGTGGCTATGCGCTGGCGACGAAATCGGATTATGCCGAATACGTCCAGACCCTCCTGGAGCCGGATCCCGAGCGGCTGTCGCGACAGGCGCTGGAGGTCCTCGCGATCATCGCCTACAGACAGCCGATCACGCGCCCTGAAATTGATGAGTTGCGTGGCGTCAACTCCAGTGGAGTGATGAACACACTGCTGGAAAAGAACCTGGTCCGCGTATGTGGGCGACTGGACGCTCCCGGCCGCCCATATTTGCTGGAAACCACGGATTTCTTCCTGTCCGCCTTCGGCCTGAAAGACCTCGAAGACCTCCCGAAAATTGATCTCCCGGTTCCCCCAAAACAGCCCGCGCAGCAGCACCTCGAAGAAACGAGCGAGGGGGCCGATGACGCCACCACCGGCAAAAACGCTGAAGACACGAATGAGGATGACCGTCCATCGCAATAGCTCCGTCGTCCCGGACATCCCGGCTGTTTGTCCTGCTCATGGCGCCCGTCATGCTGCTGGCGCTGTGCGAGATACCCGGGGCCGCTCAGGAGGCGGCCGATTCCGCAAGAGAAGCACCCCTGGAAGTTGCGGCCGCGTCGGGCATCCTCATGGACGAACGCACCGGCATTGTGCTGTGGCAGCGAAAGCCCCATACCATCATGTATCCTGCAAGCCTCACGAAGATGATGACAGGGCTTTTGTGTGTGGAAAAGGGCAACCTCGACGAGGTGGTGACCATCAGCTCCACTGCCGCGGCCGTCGGGGAGGCCTCTTTGAACCTCTCGGCCGGTGAAACCATCACCGTACGACAGCTTCTGCAGGGTCTTCTTATCAAATCCGCAAACGATGCCGCAGTCGCCATCGCCGAATACGTCGCCGGTGACCTGGAAGCCTTCGTCGGCATGATGAACGTCCGGGCCCGGGAGCTGGGGATGACGGACACACATTTCGAAAATCCACACGGCCTGCATTCAGACAATCACCGCTCCAGCGCTGCGGACCTGGCGACGCTGGCACGGGCGGTGATGGCCGTTCCACAGCTGCGGGAGATCTGCGACACCGAGCGTGCGGTTATTCCGTGGGCGGGAAAGCCGTGGTCGCGGGAACTTGTCAACCGCAACCACCTGTTATTGCAGTGGGAGGAGTGCGACGGCATCAAGACGGGCTGGACGACTGAAGCCGGCCGCTGCCTGGCTGCATCGGCCACACAGGATGACTATCGCCTTATCTGTGTTGTGCTGGATTGCGAGGATGCCTGGGACGACGCCGAGGCGCTGCTGCGGTGGGGCTTCAAACAGTACCGGCACGAAACGGTCATCCCCACCGGTCCGACGGGTCGGACGGTGGAGGTGTTGAAAGGGAAAAAGCGCCGGGTGCAGGTCGCCGCCACGCAGTCACTCGTCCTGCCGGTGCGGACCTCCCGCGGCCTTCCGCAGCCGGACATGGATATTGCGCCGGTGGAGGCGCCTATTCATCGCGGGCAGTCCCTCGGTGAACTGCGGCTTTCATACCGCAGTCATACATATCACATCCCGCTGGTGGCCGTGGAAGATGTCGAGAAGAGCTTCTGGGCCACTGCGGTGGACACATATATTCCAAAGCTCAGTCTTTTGCTGGTGCTGGCACTGTCGGTGGGAGTGTTGTTACATGGAGCGATTACAAAAATTGCTTGCGCGCGCAGGGATCGCCTCGAGACGGGGCGCCGAAGACCTGATAGCCGACGGGCGGGTCAGCGTGAATGGCGAGATAGTCACAGAACTCGGGACAAAAGCCGATCCTGAGAAAGACACCATCGCCGTGGATGGTGAGCCGGTCAGCCTCCCGCAAAAGAAGTTTTATCTCATGCTTCACAAGCCCCTCAATTGCATATCCACCCGCGACGACCCCCACGGGCGCGATACGGTGATGGATTACGTGCCCCGGAAGCTTCACGACTACATCTATCCTGTCGGGCGGCTTGATTTCGACGCCACCGGCCTGCTTTTGCTCACCAACGACGGCAGGCTCACCCACGCCCTCACCCACCCAAGCTTTGAGGTCTCGAAGGTGTATCGGGTAAAGGTGCAGGGACGGGTTGAACCTGAAGATATTGACAGGCTGAAAGAGGGCGTGGAGCTGGAAGACGGTCCGGCGGTGGCCGATGATGCGAGAATGCTCTCTGCCACTGATGATTCTTCGACCATCGAGCTGGAGCTTCACGAGGGGCGCAAACACGAGGTCAAACGCCTCTGTAAGGCTCTCGGGCATCCTGTTGAGCATCTGATGCGCCGGTCTGTGGGCGGGGTGCACATCGGCAATCTACCGCCCGGACAGTGGCGGGAACTGACTGACGAGGAAGTGCAGCGGCTGTATGCAGTCACCGGAATCGGCGGCGAATCCGGCGGGCAATAAGCAGTCACTCGCCGCTCCCCTCGCACTGGTCGCGGGAGTGGTGCTTGCGGCGGCTGTTTGCGTGCTTTTGTGGCTGCATCTTCTGCCCCTGGGCATCTCCGGGCAGTGGGAGTGGCCGTGGCGGATCCCTCCGCTCACGCCCGGACTGCCCGCGATGACCGGATTTGTGTTGCTTTGAGATTCTCAATTACTTGGAAGAGCACTCAGATGATAAGGACGCTATCCCATACCTTATGGATAAGCATAACTGTTCTCAAACAACCATAAGTATCATAGTGATACA
>JAWODS010000231.1:0-5765 GCA_046483205.1 Armatimonadota bacterium
GTTCATGCAGGGCCAGCTCATGACCTCCAAGCCGCAGTGTGACTGCTGGGGATACCAGGACATCACCATGATCCATACCGGCCGGTTCGCCGCCGTCACCGACCGCTGGGACTACTTCGAAAAAAAGCCGATCAACCGCTATTTGCAGTACCGCTACATCAATATCGACAACCGTGGCTGTGGTGTGAACCACGGGGATTCGGGCTCATATCATCCTCCCGGAGGCGACCTGGAGCCGGCGGAAAACGCGGACCGGTGGCACTGGGCGTCCGGCGGTCGGCTTGATCTCGACCGCACCGTACCCGTCGGCCTGAAGGGGCTGTATATCCATCCGCTGGAGCCGATGTGGTATGACTATTACGGGAAGGATGCGAAGGTCGCGCTGGAGGACTGCTTCGACAAGGTCACGTTCCGCAACGAGGTCGATGCAGACCAGGCGTACCTGCTTCTGGACGGGCTGTCCAGGGGCTATCACGGCCACTGGGACGGCAACTCGATCCTGCGCTTCACCGACAATGACCGAATGTGGCTGTGCGAGGGCGATTATTTGAAGATCGACCCGCGCGAGCACAATACGGTCACCGTTACCCGCAATGCCACCAGCGGCAAGCCGGGAATGTTTTCGAGCCTGCAGGGAAGCCTGGAGGCACCGCAATGGGGCGCAACCGTCACCCGCACGCCGGAATACAACGGCTGCGACTGGGACCGGCATATCATCTGGCACCGGCCCAGCGATACCTTCTTTTTGATGGATGAATTCACGGCACTAAAGCCGGGCCTGTACGATTTGAAGGCACGCTTCCGCACTCTCGGCGAGACCTCCATCGATAACCGGATCTGGACGGTGCGGCAGAAGGGCGACGAATTCTTCCACCTGCACCTGCCGGGAACGGGTCAGCTTTCAGAGGCGCCTGTCCCGGAGGACGCCGGTAATTTCAGCCGCTATGAGTATGTGGACGATACGGCCCCACAGGTGCTCAGCCATCGCCTCACCACACAGATGGCAGGCGGTGAACGCGCGGTGCTGCCCGGCCTCTTTTACGCCCAGAGCGGATTCGGAGCCCCGCAATTGCAGGTCCGGCGCATGGACACCAGCGCCATGGTCACATCCGGCCCGCTGGAGCTGGTTGTGGGTGTCGGCGATTTTGATCTGGGGAATATCACCACCGATGCCCGGCAGTTCGCCTTCGGGTCCGACACGCTGATGCTTAATCAGGGGACAGATTTTCAGGCCGGTGACCTGCTGGTGCAGGCCTCGGCTCCGGCCAGCCTCAATATCAATCTTGCATCAGGCAGGGGAATCATTGAATCCGAGACTGCTGCGGATATCACCATCGCCACGCCCTCTGCCATATCAGTTGATGATGCGGTCGTCGAGCCGGATGATGGCTCTGTGCGATTTTCGATCACACCGGGAAGACATACGCTGACGGGCGATGTGGCGAGTCTCCAGGCCAGCGCCCGCGCCGCCTACGAAGGCGCCTTCGAGGCTGCATCCGCTGTCGTCGAAAAACAGCCGGAGCCGAAGCCGACTGAAAAGTTTGCCAAAGGGTTTCAGTTGACCATGCCCGCACAGGTCACCGCCACGGCCTCTGCTGATCTGGACGGAGATGGGGCCGAGGAGCTCATCGTCGGCTGTGTCGACGGGACCACCGCCGCGATAGACACCGAAGGCAGTGAGTTGTGGCGCCACGGCTTCGGCGCGAAGGTCAACGCTCTGGACACCGGCGATATTGACGGTGATGGAATCCCTGAAATCGCCTGTGGTGTGGAGGATTCGCACCTGCACGTGCTCGGCGCCGACGGGAGTGAAAAATGGAAGCGCCGATTCGAAACGCGCCGGTTCGGGGAGGCACACGTGCGCGATCTGCACATCACCGACGTCGAAGGCGACGGCGAACTCGACATAGCGCTGATCTGCGCCAACGCGTACATGTATGTCATCGACAATACCGGTGAAATGAAGACGACCGACGGGACGGAATGGAGCAACGAATGGCGCCACGACGGGGCAGCCGTCCATGCCGCCGACTGCACCGGTGACGGCATCAAAGAGATCCTGGTGGGGCACGAGTATTTCACCCGCTGGATCCTTGACTTCACCTCCACCAACCGCAACGTTCGGAAGAGCGGTGTCGGGGGATCGAAGGGTGGCTGCTGGGCGATTACGGCCGCCGACGTGGATGGTGATGGTCTGCCCGAGGCCATTTTCGGCGACCTCGATGGCACCATCACCGCCGCAAAGCCGAACAAAAGCGACACCATCGCCATCGAGGTCTGGCAGACAGCGATCGGTGACGGAAAAATCCCGCACCTTTTGACCGGGGACTTTGACGGGGACGGAGAACCGGAAATCGTCGTGCCCTCTCACAGCGGTTTTCTGGCCATGCTCGAGGCCGACGGTACCGTGAAGTGGGTCAAATACGCCGACAACCGCGTGACAGACGCTGCAGCGGTGGCCGCAGGATTGATCGCCCGAAGCTCCAGCGACGGCTCGGTGGGCATTTACGACGCCGCAGGCACTTCGACAGCGTGGTGGCATGTGGGGCAGCCGGTGGACCTGCTGGAGGTGCTGGACGGTCCCGGGGGCCCGGTCGTCATCGCAGTCTGCCGTGATATGCTGCGCTCGGGAACTCCGGATTTGAAATAGCCCGGCATTTCTGTTGTCGATCGAATATGAAGGAATGGGAGCAAATGGACATGTGGGATTCTGCGCTGCTGAAGCTTCTGGTTGTCATGGTTGTTCTGGTCCTTTTCATGGTATCGGCACACGGCAAGAGTGGCCGAACATTTTACGACGACGAAAGACTCGCAAGGGCCCTGGAGAAGGTGGAAAAGCACGACTGGGCGCGGGCGAAAGCGGATGCGATCGCCAATAGCTGCGACTGGCTGGCGGACAAGAGCGACGAGGATCTGTGGAACTTCGTGCCGCCGCCGGGGCAGATGCGCGCCATCAACGTCTGCTTTGGCCACGGATGTCCCGAGCACGGCGAGAAGATCTTTCGCGAGGGCGGGCACTATCCGTGGATCATCAACCGCGACGAACCGTTTAAGGTCAAATGTCCGGTCGGTGGTGAGACGTATCCATCGAACGATTTCGAGCCCTGGAACTCCGACAGCAACCAGGAGGAGCCGCATTCCGGCCACCCGATTGTTGATACCGGCTCCGGGTGGGTGGATGAAGAGGGCAACCGCTACTTCTTCGTTGCCTACTGGACCTTCTGGCAGCGCTGGCGGAGCGACATCCTGGGTGGTCTCTCCTCGCTCTCAGAAGCGTACATGCTGACGGGCGAAAAGAAATACGGTCACGCCGCGGCGATATTGCTGGCACGCATCGCCGGTTACTACAGCGATTTTCACTACTCGGAGCAGGCCTACCACAGCGGGCGCTACGACATCCATGGCCGCATCTGTGACCGCATCTGGGAAAACGGCACCATCGGCAAGCTCACCCAGGCCTATGACGGTGTCTTCCCGATTTTTGACGAAGATGAGAAGCTGCGAGCGTTTCTCAAAGAGAAAGGCATTGAAGATCCAGTTCGCCACATGGACCTGGAGATGCTCAATGTCATGGCCGACGACCTGATGAGAGGTTTCATCCGCGGCAACACCGGGATGTACCAGCGGTCACTGGCACGGGTGGCGATCGTGCTCGATAACGATGACCCCGACTACGGCCCCACCACAGAAGATATGCGCGAGTGGATCATGACCGGCAGCGGCGACATGGAGTATCTGCTGTGGAACGGCTTTTACCGCGACGGACACGGCGGCGAAAGCTCACCCAGCTATTCGTGCGGATGGTGCAAGAACTTCTATCTCACCGCCGACCTGCTCCCGAAGCTGGGTGTCAATATCTGGGATGAGCCGAAGGTCAAAAAGATGGCTGATATCGGGCTGGACCTGGCCGTCAATGGCGAGTGGACCCCGTCCATCGGCGACTGCGGAAATATCTTCAGTCACGGCCGCGTCTGCTGGTCACCGGAATTGCAGGGACGCGGTTTCGACCACTACAAAGACTCCCGGCACGCCGCGGCGCTCAAGGAGATGAACCCCAACACCGAGACGCTGTGGGATCCGCTGTATGATGCACAGGAGCTTGAAGCATTTCTCGAAGAAAATGATCCACAGCTCACTTTCGGAACCCGCAACGTGGGCGGCTACGGCCTGGCGATCCTTGAAAGCGGGGAGGAGCCCACGGAGCGCGGGCTGTCAATGTATTACGGCTTTGCGGGTGGCGGACACGGCCATTATGACCGGCTGACCATCGAGATGCACGCATTCGATCAGCCGATACTCACCGAGATGGGCTACCCCGCGCACTGGGGCCATAAGGCCAACTACTGGAGCAAGAACACCCCCAGCCACTACTGCGTGCTGGTGGATCAGCACCGTCAGGAATCGATGGGACGCGGATACCTCAACACCCTCGCCTCCCTGCCCGGCCTGCAGCTCGCCGATGCGGAGGCATCCCATTCGGCGTATCCCTCCTGCACCTCGATGTACCGGAGGACGATCGCCCTGGTAGATATCGACCCGGACAGATCGTACGCGCTGGACATCTTCCGCGTCCGCGGCGGGCGACAGCATGATTACAGCTTCCACGGCCCGCCATTCCCCGATTTCGCGGTCTCCGGTTTCCAGCCCGGGCCGAAACAGGAGAAGGGCACGTTGCTCGGGGAAGATGTGGAGTTCGGCAGTGACGACAGGCCGAAAGATATGGGACCGACAGACATGGTAAACCTGCCCCTCCAGGAGGGTGAGGGGCTTATAAAAGACAGCCGTGACTACCGCGAGAAGGGCGAGGAGGGATGGAGCCCGTACCGCAGCGATTATGTGCTCACAAACATGCAGGATGCGCAGCTTCGGCTCCCACTCCCGGCTTTCGACGCCGATGCCCTGAAGCTGTTTGTGAAAGTGCATAACTACCAGGACGGCGAGAACGTGCTGGATGTCACCATCGGCGATGTCTCCAGAGAGTTTCAGTGGGGCCCCGACGACGGGCAGTCGCTGTGGCTGAGTGAAACCTTCGAGGGTGTTGGCGACGCTGATGAGCTGATTATCACCGCCGAAAAAGTACAGCAGCCGTGGGCGCTGATAACGCAGGCGGGTATCACCACCAACCTGGAGATGGATCAGCCACGATTTTACGATGTCCGAACCAGCGGGTACCAGTACCTGTTCGATATTCGCCGCGAGCATCCCGAAAGCGGCTGGTCGGCAACGTGGAGAGACCCCGAATCTGACCTTGCCCTGACGATGACCTCCCCGGCCGGCGCGATGGAGGAAGTCATCCTTGCGAAGGCCGAGGCGGAGCTGAAACCCGAACATCCCGATACGCTGGATTACGTGCTTGGCCGCAACGTGCTGTCAGACGGCGGCGACGGCGAGCTGGCCTCTGACTACATCGTGGCCGCTGAACCCCACAGGGGCGATCCCAGCATCACAAAAATCGAGCGACTGGAGGCCTCCGACGCCGCCCGCGATGCCGTTGGGGTCGCCGTGCACTGCCAGGGCTTCACCGACTACATCCACAGCGCCACGGATGCCGCCGGAGCCGCAACGTGGAATGTCGGCGACAACACATTCTCCGTCACCGGCGAGTACGCCCTGGTGCGTGTTGACGGCAGGGGAGTTCGCAGCATCAAGACGATCAACTGCACCCGGGTGCAGTTGGGGGAGCTTGCTGTCGAGATGGATGCTCCGCCCGCCGGGAAAGTTCTCAGCGTCGATCATGACGCCAACACCATTACCATCGATACCAC
>JAWODS010000245.1:0-9347 GCA_046483205.1 Armatimonadota bacterium
GCTCTTGGCCGTGGTGATGCTCATATACCGCAATTCACCCAGGTTGTGGGTGGAGATCCGGTATGGAATGAACTCCTTGGCGTAGCGCATGGAGCTGCATGACATGATCGGCTTTCCCTCGGCCACCCAGCGGTTGAAGGTGCGCAGGTCCGCCGCGTTATCCACCAGCGGCTTATCAACGAACACCGGGATATCCGCCTCGACGAAGGGCCGGCAGCGCTCGACATGCTCATGCCCCTTATCGGTCGCGACGACTACGGCGTCAACCTCCCCGATGACCGCACCGGGCTCAGCAACCACATTCGGTATCAGTGAAGCCGCCGCGACGTGTTCGGCATCAACGGGATCGTCCGTCCAGATATGCGTGACCTTCGCGCCCGGGATACCAAACGTCTCTTCGGGCTGCTTTGCGAGGTACTCCGGAATGACCTCATAGGGGCACTCCGCCATGATCTCCGCGTCGTAGCCGTTGAAAATCGCGCTCCATGAATATGGATGTCCGTTCCCCTCCACCATCCCCACCATCGCCAGAGAAATATCGTTGGGATTTTCGATCAGTGCCGCCATTGCAATCACCGTTTCATATCAGGTTGACACGGAACTATCGACTGACATCACGCATACTCATCCGCAACCTCACGCACCGCCTGTGTCCAGTCGCGGAGGTTCTCGGGGCGGTTCTGGACGGTCTGGACGTCTTTGAGGGTGATGTCCACGTGGCAGCCCCTTGAGGCATCCATGGCGTCGCGGATAACATTCTGCACGTGGTCTCTGTCGTAGCCGCAGCAGATCATGTCCGCCGGATTGGGGCGGTATGAGAGAACGTAATCCTCCCCGATCTGCTCGGCGCATTCGGCCACATCGGCCCTCGGCGCGACGGCGATGCGTCTCAGGTTCGGCAGGCGGCGCAGATAGTCAATTTTCTTCGTGAGGTCCTCACAGCAGCCGTATGCCACCAGCCCGAACTTCTCGTAGATCGGAAACTGGTACTGGAACATAAACTCCCAGTGGTGATCGGGAGAGATGAGGGCGAACTCCTGGGCGGCCCCGAAGACCCAGAGCTGGTCGCGGCTCACCGGCTCGGGACTGGCCGACGGATCCGGGAGCTCCCCGGCATACGCCATCGCCTGGTTTTCATGGTCGCACAGCCGCCAGTCCCCGGCCTCCTCCGCCTCGTCGTGTGTCTTCAAAACCCCCCGGCTCATAAATGAAAGCAGCCGGTGGAGCCATTCGGGATTGTCCGACATATCCCACATCACCTGCTCCAGCTCGCGCAGATACCCCAGATCCGTGGACAGGTCCGCCCACCAGTGGCTCCAGAACGGCTTGCGGTCCACCACGATATCCACGATGTCGCCGATGGCCTCTGAGAGGCACTCGAAGTTCTCCTTGGTCTGCTTTTCGTCGATGATATGCTCGGGCTCGATGAGCTTCTCGATGTCATCGAGCTCTTTCAGCGGCGGATCGTATTTCCAGGCACCTCCGGCCTCACCGCTCTGGATGCGCCCGTACGGAACCCCCCAGTGCCCTTCTTCGGGCGACCACACCGAGGCGCGCATGGTGATCCACGGCTCGATGATGTAGTCGTCGCCGATGGTGTCCTGGAAGATCATCTGCTTGAAGAACTTTTCCTGTGTGCGAAACAGGGGATCCTCGCACTCCAGCTCCGACCACGGATGCTCATTCCACGCAGCCAGCCACCGGACATACACGAGGGGCCGGGTGCGCTTGAGACTGTTATGCCGCCGCCACAGGTCCCGCCGCTCGTCCTGTACCGGCTTTGCCGCGATCTCGGCGTACTGCTTCGCGAGCTGGCGGAGTATGGCGACATCGGATTGCGTGGCGCTCTGCATGCTCATATCCCCTGTGCGCTCCCTGTGACGTTTCATATCGGTGGCAGCATCTTCCCCTGAATCTCAACGTATTCATTTCGCCACGTGCAGCAGATCTCCTCGCCTCCGTCAGCAGGGGGGCGAATGAAACCGGAAAAAATTTTGAAAATAACAGGGGGAGATTATGGTGAACATAGCGAATACTATTTATACGCAATGGGGTGAGCGCTGATGAGAATGAGAACGGAAATTCAGGAGGCCGACCGCGCAGTGGATCCGGCGCTGCAGCAGCGGGTCAAGCGGCTGATCCGAAAAGGCATCAGTCCCGCTTCAATTGAGCGGCAGCTCATGAGAGCCGGGTGGGGACGGCAGGCAATCCGGACGGCGCTGGAGAATGCCGCACGTAAAAGCCGGACATGGCGGCTGTTCTCCAGAATGTTGGTCCTCGGCATACTGCTGCTCATCGCCTATCTCGCCTACCCGTGGCTCGCGGGGCTTCTCGCACGCTGAGGGCAGAGGCCACCTGCGGGCGCCGACCGACCGGAAACCCCATTCTTCCGGACGATACAGTGTGTCTATTCAGGGGATGCAGATCTGGTCGGATTTCTGATCGGTGATGAAGGCGTGGCCGGGCGAATGGGTGATCATCAGCTCCGGCTTTGAGCGCAGCGCCGCCATCTGCGGTGTCACACCACACGCCCAGAATACCGGCATCACACCCCCCGGGATTTCATCCACCGGGTCGCCATGGACGGGATTATCCAGGTCGGCGCCGATATCCGCAGGATCGCCGATATGCACGGGGGCGCCGTGGTTAAACGGGTAGCGGGAGGTGAGCTGTGTGGCGATGATGGCCTGCTCGGGCGTCATCCACCGCATCGTCACCGCCATCGGCCCGCTGAACTTCCCCGCCGGCGTGGTCTCGATCTGTGTCTCCAGCACCCACACCTCCTGCGACAGCGGCACTCCCGCCCGCTTCATCGCCTCGTCGAAGGTCAGGCTGGAGCCGATGAGAAAGGCCACACTGTCATCGCCCCACAGCTCCGTAATTTCCAGCACGTCCTCCTGCCGCTCTCCGTTGCGATACACGGCATATCGGGGCAAATCCGTGCGCACGTCCGCGTCAGGGGCAACATCTTTCGGCTCCGGGTCACCGGGATCGGTCACCGCCACGATCGGACACGGCTTCGGGTTGCGCTGGCAATAGACCAAAAAATCGTACGCGTCGGAATACGGCAGGACCACGAGATTGGTCTGGACGAAGCCGGGGACCTTATATACCGTCTTCCCGGTCCACTCCCCCCGCCGCATTTGCATCCGTGCTTTCTGTGCCTCGGTCATCGTGCCACCTCCACCGATACCCTTCCCTCCACCAGCCCGTCTTTCCTCCCGGCGTGGAACTTCACGGTTCACGTGGCGGAAGGTGTGATGTCTTATTGCGCGAAATGGGCGGCAGCAGAACATTGGAGGCAAAGGGATGAGTGACTATGGCTGAAATTCCTGATTACTGGCAGTGGTTCAATAACGCGCGTTTCGGGCAGTTTATCCACTGGGGTGCATATTCCGTCTATGGGCGCGGCGAGCAGGTGCTGTTTCGCGAGCATCTTGACCAGAAGGAGTACGCACAGGTCGCCTGTGACTGGAATCCCGAAAACTACGATCCGCGCAGGTGGGCGGAAATATCGAAAAACGCCGGGATGAAATACGCCGTCCTTACCACCCGCCATCACGACGGCTTCTGCCTGTGGGATTCAGAATACACCGACTACTGCGCACCCCAGCAGGCCGCCGGTCGGGACCTGGTGGGCGAATATGTCGAGGCCTTCCGCGATGCCGGGCTCCGTGTCGGGCTCTACTACTCCTTTGCCGACTGGCGCATCCCCGCATACTGGGAGGGCCCACAGAAGAATCCCGACGGTTGGGAGCGGTTCCGCGAGTATGTGCACAACCAGGTGCGCGAGCTTCTGACAAATTACGGGGAAATCGACATCATGTGGTTCGATGGAAGCTGGCCGCATTCGGTGCCGGTGTGGGGGAACGAAGAGCTCGAGAAGATGATCCGAAAGCTGCAGCCCGAAATCCTTATCAACAACCGCATCGGCCGGTATTACGGGGATGACGAGGGGGCGGAGCTGGGCGATTTCGGCACTCCCGAGCAGCATATCAAGGCCGAAGACCGCCTCTGGGAAGCATGCATGGTCAGCGGCCAGCGGCTGTGGGGATATGTCATTGGCGAACGGTGGCGGCCCACCGATGTGATTCTCGACTTCCTCGTGGAGACAGCCAGCCTCGGCGGCAACCTCCTCCTGAACGTCGGGCCGACCCCTGACGGCCGCTATCCCGACGAGTACATCGCACAGCTCGAAGCCATCGCCGAATGGATGGATGCACATGAGGAGGCGATCTACGGCTCGGAGGCCGGGGATGTCTGCGAGTTCATCACCTACGGCCGCCAGACCAAGAAAGGCAATAATCTGTATCTGCACGTGCGCTTCTGGGACGGGCGCGGGGAGGTGCACCTGGCCGGGCTGGAGACACCGGTCAAACGCGCCGAGCTGTTGACCACCGGTGAGGAGGTGCCCTTTGAGCAGACCGAGGACCACCTGTACGTCCGGGGATTGCCGGAGGACTCGCCGACCGAGCTGTTTCCCGTCATCAAGCTGGAATGCGAGGGCCCGCCGAAGCCCCGCGACTGGGCCGCAGACCGCCTCTGGAGCGGCGATCCCGACCGCATGACCGGCTGGGCAAGAAAGCGCGGCGAATCCGTCTGGGTGGACGGCGAGGTCCGCGACTGAGCTGCAGCGTATCAAGGACACCGCCGGTCGGAATCTTAATGTCACACGGATTTCGGGGCTGCAAGACACTCCGGCGGGTGCAGGAACCTGTCGCTCAAAAATCTTCGGCGAAAACGCGGGCGCGGACGCCGCCGAGGTAATCCTGCACCTGTACTGAGCGGCCGATCCGGGAGCTTTCGATGGCCGAGAAGACCAGGGCCACCGACTGGAGGTTGTCCTCCACGTTCGTCTCCATCGGCTCGCCACCATTGAGCCAGTCGGCAAACTGCTCGATGAGCCAGGTGTTGGCCCATTTCGGCTGCTCGTCAAGCGGGATCGGCTCCGCTTCGACGTCCGCCTCCTCGGCTTTCGGCGCGTAGGGATAGACGGACAGCTCGCGGCGGTCGAGGATCAGTGTGCCGCCCTCACATTCCGCGCGGATGTATTCACTCCCCCAGCAGTTGAGGCTGTGGGCGTTGGTCTTGGCACCCTCGTAGATCACCCGCTTATCCGCCCCCTGCATCATCACCATGCCCTGCGAATCCCCGGCGAACTCCCCCCAGTCGGGGTTCCACGTCTGCGCGAAAAGTGTCTCACACTCCTGCCCCGTCATATCCATGAGCAGGTCGAGGTGATGCACCGCG
Source organism: Armatimonadota bacterium (assembly GCA_046483205.1). GTDB lineage: Bacteria > Armatimonadota > Zipacnadia > Zipacnadales > UBA11051 > JBKHJK01. Next base: position 5,251 of record JAWODS010000245.1, read on the forward strand.
CCCTCGATCATCAGGGTATCCTCAATGTCGTGCCTGAAGGCGCCCCAGTCGCCGTAATTGCGGCGGTTGCAGGTGAACCGGCAGACGAGGTAATCCAGCTCCCCCCATTCGCCGGAGCGGATCTGGCGGCGCAGCGTGGTCTTATCCTGGTCGAAGCGGTGGCTCATGGTCACGCCCATCTTCTTTTCCGCCCGCCTGACCTTCTCGGCAATGCGCACGGAAGCTTCGAGGGTGTCGGCGATCGGCTTTTCCGACAGGATGTACAGGTCATGCGCCAGCGCCGCATCCACGATCTCTTCATGGTGGGCCGGGGGAACCACAATGGAGCAGAAGTCCGCCTCATGGGCGTCCATGGCCTCATTGACATCGGTGTAGCAGCGGTCCTCCGGCAGGCCGAGCCCCTCCCGGGCGTTGACCAGCGCCCCGGGGTTGACGTCCACGGCAGCGACGACCTCGACGGTGCCATCATCCACATTTGGCGGAAGGTACGTCCTGCACCAGGCGTTACCATGTCCGCCCGTTCCCACCTGTATCATTCGAAGCGCCATCATCCTGCCTCCCTGTGCTTAATCTTCGACGACTTCAATATCCGACAGATCCATCTCCGCGGCATCTGCCACAGACTGAGTGATGACGAAATCGTGCTCGCGGTTCAAAAGCACCGCGCGGTTGACCGGCTCGCCGATGACGTCCCAGCGCCTGATTGAGGGCGGTCCCATCTCCCGGGCGATGGCGGGACCCAATGTCAGCGCCGCCGCCATTGACATCGGGCGATCGGGGTTGAATGCCTTCTGCAGCTCGTCAAAACGCGACCGCATCATCTTCACGGCTGAGACGGCCTCAACCGCATGCTGCGGCTTCCAGATAATCAGCGCGCCGTCGCCCATGACCTTTACGATCCGGCCCTCGTGTTCTTCGGCGATCGGCAGGACCTTCTCGTACAGGTCGGTCAGAAGCTCGAATGCCGAATCATCGGAGCGCTGCCGCACACCCCGGCGCCAGTTCCTGATATTCACAAAGCAAATAATCAGTTCTTCGTGCCCCGGCTGCATTGTTGTCACGCTCGCCCGCTTTGCTCCGTGGCTTCGGTTCTGATTTCACTTCAAATTTCGGCGCACCAAATGATAATCCCTTCTCTTCGGGCGGCAGGTATTGCCCCCCGGTGACAGAAGGATACAATCAGAAAGTTACCAGTGCCACAGGCCGTCACAGGGGTGATGCAGATGATCTATCGCGTGTCAGTTGTCCTGCTTATTCTCATCTTCGCCGGAACCTGTTTTGCCCAGGGTGAAAACAAGCCCGAGCAGGTCATCACTGAACTCAAGCCGCTTTACCGCCAGACCACCATCGTCACCGACGGTGAGGCGAATGCCGTCATTGTGATTCCCGACAGCGATGAATACGGCGAGCTCGCCCGGCAGGTGCAGGAGACCGTGAAAGACGCCTCCGGGGCGGATCTGCCTGTCGCCACCGATGACAGCATTGACATGGACAATCCCCCGCAGCATCTCATCATCATCGGCAACATGGACACGAATGCGGCCGCGCAGTGGCTGTACTGGCGCCGATACGTCGCCTGCGATCTCGATTATCCCGGCCCGGACGGCTACGTCGTGCGCACCGCCTGCGACCCGTGGGGAACCGGGACCAACGCCATCATGCTCGGCGGCAGCGACATGCAGGGCATCCGCTCGGCGGTGGAGACGTTCGAGACACATGTGACACCCGGCAACACACTGACACTCCCGATGCTCATGGACATCCACATCCGCAACATCGAGACCATTGATGAGGCGGCTCTGCAGAAGGAATGGGATTATTACCGCGAGGAGATCATCGAAGCCGGGGGGCTGTGGTACCAGGTTGAAAACAGGATCTTCCGGCTTGCTTATGACTACTACCTCACGGGCATCGAGGAATACGCCCAAATGTACGCGGCTGTGCTCCCGCGGTGGTTTGAGGAATACTACCGGTTCACACCCCATCGCCAGCTCACCACCCCCAAATACCAGATGCCGGACATGTTCCTTGCCTTTGATCTCGTCGAGGAGAGCCCCGCGATCTCCGAGGAGCTCCGGCTGGAAATGACCAATCTTTTTCTGGATTACGCCATCCGCATGGGACAGGGCGGACGCGTGCACAACTGGCAGCCCGGTGAAATGCGACTCACCGGACATATTCCTCTCCTGTCGGTGCTCTACGGCTACCAGTATTTCACAAAGTATTATCCCGATCAGCCAATGGAGCTTCTGCAACAGGGCATGGATAATGTACGCACTGCGATGGAATCGTACACCAACAGCGTCGGTTTCATGAGCGAGACCGGGTACCTGTGCTATCACCCGGAACTGCTCCTGTACTACTCGCAGGCCAGCGGGGACCGCACCTGGTATGAGACAGGAAATGCGCTGAAGTGGGAGCACTACCATACGCTGGTGACTGATAATCTCGGAGCGGCGCTGGGGAAATGGACCCCCACACATCTCATGGCCGCGCGATACTATGAGGACGGCCGGTGGCTGTGGCTCAGCAACTTCCAGCGTCACAATGATGACTACACCACCGGGGTAACGAACGGAAAGCTTGTCGGACCCCGCTGGCTGGGACGGCCGGACCTCGACCCGGTCATTCCCGACGGACTCACCGGCCTGGAAGTCTTCGGGATGACGGAGAAGTGGCATTCCGAGTTGCAGCGCCAGCGAGGCGAGCTCGGAGTCGAAGCATCGAAAGCTTTCCACCAGGCGGCCATGCGCACGAGCTTCGACCGCAACGCCCAGTATATGCGGATACCCGGGGTCAACGTCGGCTTTCATTACGGGACACCGGCCAACGCGGTCGAGCGGCTGACTGACAGGGGCCGGAGCTGGCTGGTCAATGGCCGCTGGGGGATGTCTCTGCCCAAATATTACAACACGATGCTGGTGGTCAAAGACGGCCAGACCTACACCGATCTCCCGTATCTCTGCCGCCTGCACACCGCCACCGATCTGCCGCAGACGGGTTTCTTTCAGTCCGAGCTTCCCGGCTATACCGGCTCCGACTGGATGCGCAGTGTCGTGTGGAACAAGCAGCGATACTGGCTGATTTTTGACTCTGTCACCGCCCGCGAGGATGCTGAGTACACCTGCCTGTGCCAGTGGCGGGTGGGCCGCAACTCGCAGCCCCTGCTTGAAGACGCAAAGGCGCTTGTGGAGGGCGGCGGGCAGCACCTGGTCATCGAAACACCTGAAAGCCCCAGCATGGCCGTGCTGCCGGAGGGGCCGCTCAATGCACCGCCAAGCTCGTACATGTACCGCCAGGGCATCACCAGGTCACTGGCCGCCGGAGACTCAGCAGACTTCTGCAATCTCCTGTGGGTGAAGGGAGGCAGTGCCGTCATCGACGGATGGAGGCGCTGGCAGTCCAGTGCGCAGACGGCTTTCCCCACCACAGAAAATCCGCACACCGGCGACATGGCCCTGCAGCTTAACAACACCGGTGAGGGCTGGCAGTGTCTCAACCAGAAACTGGACCTCGCACCGGGCGAGACCTATCGCGCCACCGGCTGGGCCCGGACAAACGGGAAGCTCGGTGCGGTGATACAGATCCGCGATGAGGCCGCCGATAACGTCATGATAGGAGAAATCCGCACAGACGCGGAGGAGTGGACGAAGCTGGAGCTTGAGTTCGAGGCCCCCGCCGAAGGGCAAAACCCGCAAATATGGCTGCTGCATCACCACTACAACGCACCGGAGGGTGTGGCGTGGTTTGATGACATCAGCGTTGTCGCAGCCGACGGCCCCGAGGATAACCTCGTGACAAACGGCGGCTTTGAAAGCTCCGGTGACGCCTGGCGGGTCTCGGCGGAGTATTCCGTACGCGGCCTCGACGACGGCTGTGTCATCGTCAGTGACGGAGAGGAGTACTGGATCTCCGGTGCTTCGGGCGACGGTGAGGCACGCCAATTCAATCCCGCCGAGAGTGTCTCCGTGACAGCCCGGGCCTTCCAGCAAATGGATCTCATTGGAGCCACTGATCGCAGGTGCTATATATGCCCTGACCACGGAGAGAATAAAGCCCTAGTTTTACATGCTCCTCCTCCCATAAGCTGCCGACCT
>JAWODS010000351.1:0-15041 GCA_046483205.1 Armatimonadota bacterium
AGCTGGGACCGCACCAACCAGTCACAGATGAGCGGTGCGCCGATCGTGGTGGGGGACAGGATGTACGCCTACTATGGTGGCCGCACCTATTATCACCCACCGTACGAGGGCGGTGACCGGTCCTGCAGCATCGGGCTGGCGACCATGCGGCTGGACGGATTTGCCTCACGCGACGCCAGCCCCCTCGGCGGATATCCCACCACACGGCCACTAACCTTCGAGGGCGACAGGTTGCATCTGAACGTCAAATCAGACGCCGGGCACTGCAGGGTGGAGGTGCTGGATGAGGATTTCGAGCCCCTGGAGGGCTACAGCGCCGATGACGCGGATGATGTGTGCGCGGATTCAGTGGATTGTGTGGTCTCGTGGAACGGCAGCCCGGACATCGGTACTGCGAAGAATCGGCCCGTGCGCCTGCGGTTTCACCTGCAAAACGCCCGGCTGTACGCATTCTGGATTGACGGGTAGCATTTCTCGGGGTTACCTGCATACAGGGCGAGTGAATGAAGCGGTATTGGCACAGCAGGGGTCTCAGGAGTCCGATGGCGAAGGCCCGTGCTCCTCGAGGAGCTGGATCGTCTTTTCGTAATCAGATCCCGGAACATGGGTGCCGGGGGGTGCATGGTCGGCTGCCTGGCGAGCCTTGTCGAGGGGCGTTAACCCCCCTTTGTCGTTGGCGTGTGGGTTTGCGCCTGCCTCCAGCAGCATCTGCACCATTTCGGCCTGCCCGTATGAGGCGGCGATGTGAAGGGGGGTCAGGCCGAACGGGTCTGTCTTCTGCAGGTCCTCTCCGGAAGCAATATAGTGCTCAACCGCCTCGATATCGCCCGAGGCGACTTCTTCATGAATGTCGAGATACTCCACGGGTTCTTTCTGGACAATCGGCCTCAGTATCAATATGAGAACCAGAACAGCGAGTGCAATCCACGCAATACGGTCGTTCATATTCTGCCCCGCAAAACCGGTGTCACCATCATATCGTTGATTTTCGCGGCATCTGTGCGAATACCTTCTGCCAGATGGCCGCGCAGTGAGGGGTAATCTTCGATATCGCAGGCACCGGTGGGAGGCTTCTTTGCATCAGTCTTCGCCTGTGTTGGTGAAAGGCCCGTAAGCGCGGGCCAGCAGCATTATGATGATGTCTATGGCCGCAGCCGCCCCTACCATGATCAGGGGCCACGTCCACGGCTCGGACCAATCTACAGCGTGCAGGATATCCCCGGCAACAGATGAGCACATATCCTTTCCCGTGAACCACACGTAAGCCAGCGCGGGGATACCGACCCACCGGATGCCGGGCAGAGAACACAGGATGACGCATCCGCCCACAAGCACGGCTGTCCATTCTCCGGTGGCGTGAATGCCGAGTGCGGCCGGAGTGATGGAGTGGGCGGCGATGAGAGCCAGAATAGCACTGAGGGCAACCGACGTCAGCGGAGCCAGCCACTCCACAGCCCGGCTGAAAGATCGTACAGTCATTGCCTCATGGTACTCTCTGGCCGCCTGGTGGGCGCGATCCCACAGCTTTACTCCGGTCTCGAAATCGCCCTGCCGAACGGCCTCCAGTGCTGCATCGCGAAGTCCGGGGTCGCAAAAGGCAGGGAACTCCACCGGCAGCAGCAGGCGAGCCCGCCGTATTGCTGAATGTAGATTCACACCGAGAGTCGTCGTGAGGGATCGCCAGTTATTGGAAACGCTGACGGCACAGCCTGTAACGCAAATGGTGAAGGCCACCGCCCATCCCACCGGCGGCCAAAAATGCCACACCGCCAGAGCGATGAGACTCCATGCGCCGAACTGCATGATGATGAGGTCTCTCAGCAGCCCTTCTTCAGGGCGCGGCCCGATGATTGGAGCCGTTTCGCTCAGGTATCGCCCACCGACATCCCTGAATCCCAGAACAGTGGAAAAAAGGTCGGCGCCGCGCCCGATGGCCACGGCGGCCACAATCCAGTAGAGCGAGACCGAGGGCACGCCGGAGGTGTTGAAGACGTACCACGTAGCGGCGATACCGCAGGAGAGGTAAAAGGCGTGATAGAGCCAGTAAACCCATTGCGGGCAGGCGTTGGCTGTCACACGATCGTCTGTCATGCAGTCTCCCATGGAGGCTGTGGATGCTGCAACAACGCACGGGATAGGCGCGTAGGGGCAGGATGCTCCTGTGTACCGTCACCTGTTTGTCGGGCTATCTACATGCTCTCGGGCGCTGAAATCCCCAGGATACCCAGGCAGTTGCGCAGGACCTGCTTCGTTGCCTCACACAGCGCCATCCGGGCGGTGGAGGTTGCCGTATCATCGGTGTCAAGGACCTGGCAGTGGGTGTAAAACTGGTGGAATGTCTGGGTGAGCTCGCGGAGGTAGTTCGTGAGTCGGTGTGGCGCTCGCTCGTCGGCGGCCTCCTGGAGCTCGTACGGATAGTCGGCCAGCTTGCGCATGAGCGTCTTTTCGGCGTCTTCGGTGAGGACCGAGAGCTCGGGGCTGTCGGTGAATTCGAAGCCGGTCTCTTCGGCCTGCCGCTCGATGCTGCAGATCCGCGCATGGGCATACTGGACGTAATAAACGGGATTTTCTTCGGTTTGCCGCTTGGCCAGTTCGAGGTCGAAATCAAGGTGTGAATCGATGGAGCGCATGAGGAAGAAGAAGCGAGCAGCGTCGGTTCCGACCTCTTCGATGAGGTCGCGGACGGAGTAGATTTTGCCCTCGCGCTTGGCGAGCTTGACGGGTTCGCCACCGCGCTGCAGCCGGACGGTCTGGTGGACGATCATCTCTACGCGGTCCAGCTCAAAGCCGCACGCCGCCAGCACCGCTCTCAGCCGGGGGACGTATCCGGCGTGATCGGGGCCGAAAACGTAGATGAGATGGTCGAAGCCCCGGGAGAACTTATTGGCGGCATACGCGGCGTCGGAGGCGATATAGGTGGGGTTGCCGTTGCTGCGAACCAGCACCCGGTCCTGGTCATCACCGAACTCTTCGGTTTTCAGCCACACGGCGCCGTCTTTGTCATACGCCATATCCATCTCGCGGAGGTTCTCAATCTCTTCGGCCACCGCCCCGGTGTCATACAGCGACTGCTCGGTGAACCACACATCATACTCGATGCCGAAATCGGCGAGGTCCTCGCGTGCCTGCTTTACGATGTTTTCTTCCATGAGCTCGAAGAAGATGTGGGCGGTTTCGTCATCATCGGGCAGATCGGCGTATTTGTCACCGGCGTCTTCGGCGAGCTGCTGTCCCATCTCGGTGACATAATCGCCGCGGTAGCCGTCTTCGGGGAGCTGCGCGTCGTGGCCGAGGGCCTGCAGATACCGGGCGCGCACGGAGCGGCCAAACTTCAGCGCCTGGGTATTATTCGGCCCGTCGTTGACGTAATATTCACGCTCGACCTCGTACCCCAGCGCCTCAAGCATGGAGGCGACGACATCGCCGTAGGGTGCGCCGCGGGCGTTGCCGATGTGGATGGGGCCGACGGGGTTTGCGGAGACAAATTCGACCTGCATCCTCCGGCCCTCGCCGATATCGCGCCGGCCATACTCCTGCCGTGTCTGCAGGATTTCGGCGACCGTCTCGTGCAGCCAGTCATCGTGCAGGAAGATGTTGATGAAGCCGGGGCCGGCGACCTCAAGACGGTCAATAGAAAGGTCAGCCGGCTCAATCGCATCAGCGATTTCTTGAGCCAAATCTCGTGGTGACATTCCCGCCCGCTGTGCATACACGAGGGCGAGGTTGGTCGAAAAGTCGCCCATCTCCGGGGAGGGGGGATCGGTCAGCTCAATATCGACGCCGGAAAGTACGCCGCTGTCTTCATCGCATGCTACAGCGTTGAGCGCAGCGGCAAGTGTGGCCTTCAGTGCTTCTCGTATCATGGGTATCCTCTTTGCGGTTCAGTCAGAAATCGAGCCAGATGTGGAGATGATCGTAAACGAAGCCGAGCAGCCGGCTCATGGCCACCAGGCCGATAACCATCTGCGGAATGCCGCGAATCCACAGCGACTTGAGCCACGGCACTTTCTTATGCGGGTCCTTGCGCCAGCGTTCGAGCAGCGTGTTGCCTGCCTGAAGACCGGCCTTCAGTTGCTTCGGTGTCGGTGTCTTTGTGGTGAAGTAATTTTGCACGAAAAAGCCGGTGTGATACCGCAAAAACCACCCGACAACGGCCACGACGACGGCCCAGATCGGTTCGATGTACAGCAGCGGTATGGCCACCAGGAGCACCGGCAAAATTCCCAGCAAGAGTACGGTGCCACAGCGCGGATGCACCCGGGGCATCTCTTTGGCGAGTTCGTAGGTGGCGTACCCGTAGCGCTCGATGGTGGTGACGACCTTGTGTTCGGCCGCATGATAGCCAGCCAGTGATGACATCCGCAAAATCAGCAGGAAGTTGACAAAGGGCAGGATATTGATCAGGGCGCTCCAGACCTGTGCGTCAGGTCCCGGCACCTGCGCAGTGACACCCAGAAGATACGCGGGCAGCGGCACACCGAGAAATGTCTGCAGGAGCCAGGTCTCGATATAGGTGATGACCAGTGCGATGGCACCGAGACCCAGGATATTGGCACCCCCGAGCATCAGGTGCAGATTCCCGGCACTCCCGTACGCGCCGTTGGAAAGATGGACACCAAAGGGCAGCGCGGTTCCGGAAATACGACCCGGTCGCGAACGGCCCGGCTGTGGGCGCCGCAACGTTTCCCCCGCAGGCTCCCGGGGGGCAAATGCATCACTCTCTGGCGGGCTGTGGTGTCTTGCGTCGTCGTTCAACATTGTGTTATACTAACTGCCTGATGTGTCAAAGACAATTTTCCGTGTCGGAGACGCCATGCCGACACTTTCTTTGTGAAGGGATTGAAAGCAGTGGCAAAAACCTGTGAGATATGTGGCAAGTCGGCCAGCGTCGGACACCAGGTCAGCGCTTCGGACAAGAAGAATAAGCGGAAGTTCAACGCAAACCTGCAGCGAATTCGTATCAAGACTCCAAGCGGAGCGACGAAGCGCGCGTATGTGTGCACATCGTGCATCAAGGCCAACAAGGTGCAAAAGGCCTGAGGTTATCTTCAACCTCACGGGCGACGAAACGACCGGGCGGATGTCCCGGTCTTTTTCGTACCTGATCATCGCTCATCAACCGCCCGGACGCACCATCACTGCGCCGAAGTATAGCATACCGGCGCCAATGCCCGCAAACGCAGACGGCCCCGATTCATTCGGCGAGGATGGACTGTCACGGACGCAAAGAAGGCCTCAAAATGCCCCGACGGACGGCCTCCATCACCACACTGGGCTGCAAGCTGAACCAGTACGAAAGCGAGCAGATTCGGGAGCAGCTCGAAAGCCTCGGCTATGAAATCATCGACTACGATGAGGGCGCCGATGTGTGTGTGGTCAACAGCTGCACCGTCACCGGCCGCACCGACCGCGAAACCCGGAGACTGGCCAGGCGCGCACAGCGTCTCAACCCCGACGCCTTCGTGGTGGTCACCGGTTGTTATGCGGAAGTGTGCCCCGAGGATCTGGAGGCCATCGATGAGGTTGATGTCGTCTGCTCCAATGCCGACAAGAAGCGCATCGCCGAACTGGTGCCGCCCCCGGATGAACCGGAAGAATCGGAAAGAGTGGCGGAGCGGCGCGGCAGGACCATCACCCATTTCTCCGGCCATACCCGGGCATTTGTGAAGGTCCAGGAGGGGTGTGGGGCGTACTGCACGTACTGCATCATCCCGTATGCCCGCGGCCCCTCGAAGAGCACACCGCCCGAGCAGGTCCTCAACCAGTGCCGGGTGCTGGCGGAGGCGGGCCATCCCGAGATTATTCTCATCGGCACCCATATCGGGCGCTACGGCAATGACCTGGCGGGAGACATCACCCTCGCCGAACTGACAGAACAGATCGCCCGTCTGCCAGTCCCCCGCATTCGCATCAGCTCCATCGAGCCCCGGGAGGTCACTGACGGACTCATTGAGATGATTGAAGAGGGTGGGGCGGCGCTGCAGGGCGATGCAGATCGTGCCGCCGCGGGGAAACTCGCCCGACACCTGCACATCCCCATGCAAAGCGGCTGTGACAGCGTGCTGGAGCGGATGGGGCGACCCTACGATACCGCGTTCTACCGGGATCTCATCCTCGACATCAAAGACCGTCAGCCGGACTGCTGCATCGGCGCGGATGTTATCGTCGGCTTCCCCGGCGAGACGGAAGAAGAGTTTCAGAGGACGCGGCGGTTCATCGAGGACCTCCCGCTGTCGTATCTTCACGTTTTCACCTACTCAAAACGGGAGGGAACCCGCGCCGCCGATATGCCTGACCACGTCGAGCACCAGGTGCGCAAGGACCGCAACCACATTCTGCGGAATATCTCCGAGCAAAAACGGGAGCCCTTCGCACAGAGCATGATCGGAAAGAGGCTGGAGGTTGTCCTGCAGAGCCCGATTGAGCCCGAAGACGCCGCCGGAGAGGTTGCTGAAGGCTGCGTCAACGGAATCAGCGACACTTATTTGCAGGTGGAGGTGCCCCGAGGTCGGGAAAGAATAGGGGAACTGGTGGAGGTTGAGATCATCGCCACCGATGGCGCCCGGCTCATCGCGGCGCCACTGGAAGAGACCCAAAAAAGGGATTGAACAATCAGGGGGATTACCATGGCTGAACTCGCGATAAATGGTGGATCGAAAGTGCGCACCGGGGGATGGCCGAGCTGGCCGGTATGGGACGAGTGCGAAACCTCGAAGGTGGTTGAAGCCGTCGAAAGCGGGCAGTGGGGGCGACTGGCCGAAGAATCGCTGTGTGGTGACTTCGAGCAGAAGTTCGCGGAATACCAGGACGCCGAATACGGTGTGGTGGTCACCAGCGGGACCGCCGCTTTGACCATCGCGCTCAAGGCCGTCGGCGTCGATGTTGGTGATGAGGTGATCGTGCCTCCGTACACCTTCATCGCCAGCGCCACTTCAGTTCTGCAAAACAATGCGGTGCCCGTGTTTGTGGATGTCGATATTGAGACCCGCAACATGGACCCGGACGCAGTCGAGGCGGCCATCACCGACCGCACGACGGCGATCATGCCCGTGCATTTCTCCGGGCGGGCGTGTGATATGGACCGCCTCATGGATATCGCCGACCGTCACAACCTTGCGGTCATCGAAGACGCCTGTCACTCCTGGGGCGCGGAATGGAACGGCACGAAGATGGGAGCCCTCGGAGACATCGGGGCCGTCAGCTTCCAGTCATCAAAGCATATCACCTGCGGCGAGGGCGGGATCATTTTGACCAATGACGAGGAGCTCGCGGGCCGCGCGTATTCCTACCACCACATCGGCCGCATCCCCGGACGCCCCTTCTATGAGCACCATCTATGCGGCTGGAACTTCCGGATGAACGAAGTCAGTGCAGCTATGCTGTTGTGCCAGTTTGAGCGGCTGGATGAGCAAACCCAGAGGCGGCACGAAAACGGGCTGTACCTGGATGATAAGCTGGGAGGAATTGAGGGTATCATCCCACTGCGCCGGGAGCCGTACATGACCCGGATTGCCCGCCACGTTTTTGGTGTGCGCTTTGATGAGCAGGTCATGGGTGTCAGCCGCGACCGGTTTAGAGATGCCCTCGCAGCCGAAGGTATCCCCAACGGCACCGGCTATCCGCATCCGCTGTATAAGAATCCGCTGTTTGCCGAGCAGCGCTTCGGGCGCATCAAAAAGTTCGTGGATTATCCCGATTACGGCAGCATGTACCTGGAGAACTCCGAGAGGCTGTGTGATGAGCTGATTGTCCTCTCGCAGCAGATGCTCCTGGCGGACAAATCCGACATGGATGACATCGTCGAGGCGTTTCACAAGGTGGCCGACAACCGCGCCGAACTGCAGTAGGGCTGATGGCACAGCGACGGCTGAGAACGAAGTTGAAACTCCAAACCCGGAGGGGCGGCCTTTTTCAGCCGCCCCGCGGCATTTATGAAACACCGCGAATCGAAGAGTGACCCTTATCTGCTCAGGAAGCGATACTTGGGCAGATCCAGCACCATCCCGGGTGTTCCCACAGGTTTTTCGCAAAAGCCCAGGTCCACCAGCCACCCGCGGCAGGCGGAGAGAAACCGGGTGCGACTGGCGGCCTCGAGATGCCCCGCCCCCTCCAGCACCTCCAGTCGCTTGCGGCACGTCAGCCGGTTGTAGATGGCAAGCACCTGTTCGGGAGTAGCCACTTCATCATCAAGCCCCAGGGTAATGAAAATCGGACGCCGCACCTCGGGGGCGAAGTTGTAGAAATCGAAATAGGTCAGGCTTTCGGCGAAATGGTCGTGTGTCCGAACCGCCGATGACAATTGCCGCACCGGTTTCAGCACCGCCTCGCTGTCGGCCGGGGTACCGTCGGGGAGGAAATGGAAACCCGGGACAGGCTGGTGGCAGGCGACAAAAGCCACCACGTCCGGTTCCAGCACCGACAGAGCCACTCCGACCGCTCCCCCGAAACCCTCTCCGACGACTCCCACGCGCGAAGACTCCACCGCCGGATCCGAAAGCAGCAGATGAAGGGCGTTCCGCGCCGCTGTGATCGCCTCTGAGAGCATACAGGCGCCGACATCCGGAAGCCCTGTGAGGTCATATATGCCGTCGGGCGAGGCATCCGGAAACAGGGTCGCGTGCATGGTCACACGCCCGCGGACAGGCTCAATCTGACACCCGGCGCTGTAGCAGTCGGTCAGATGGAGAACGGGCATCTCCATTGGCGCCCCCTCGTCGTATTCAATCCGGATGTGGCAGGTTCGCCCCTGTTCATCCGCGAATACATGAGGTGCGTTTGCAGGTTCCGCCGGCGGCAGATCAGACAGGGCGGCGTGAAAGGTCATATCACTCCAGTGCGAATAGAAATCCGACTGCCGTGTCAATGCGGGCAGCCATTCGGACCATTCAGGGGGCAGTGTCGCGTGAGCCGCGCCGAGCGACCACACCATCAGCACAACGACGAGAGCCTTTCGCATGGTTCTCCCACCTTCAAATGGAAATTTGCGTTCATACATGACATCGGACAGCGCGAGCGCCATCCCTGTAAAAGAGATGTAAGCGGGGTCCAACAATTGCGGGCATCACAGATCCACCTGCAGGGGTACAGGCCATGAAAGTCACCGTCGTGCAGTTCAATCCAACAGTCGGAGCTATCGAAGACAACACCCGGCGCATTATTGATGCGGTGAAAAAGGCGGCTACAGAGCAGCCGGACCTGGTCGTGTTCCCGGAGCTGTCGGTGGTCGGGTATCCGCCGCGCGATCTGCTGCTGCGCCAATCGTTCATTCAGCAGGCGCAGGATGCCGCCGAAGAGATAGCCGTTGCAACCGGCGATTTCGGCGATATGGGTGTTTTGTTCGGTGTTCCGTGGCCGACCGGAGATACAGAGGGACGGGGCTTGTACAATTCTGCGGCTCTTGCGTACGGCGGGGAAGTTGTGGCGGTGCGCCATAAATCGCTTCTGCCCACCTACGACGTGTTTGACGAGGACCGCTATTTCGACCCGGCTCCGTCAGTCGAGCCGGTCGAGTTTAAGGGCGAGATGCTGGGGATATCGGTCTGTGAGGACGCCTGGAATGCCGAAGACTTCTGGCCCAGGGATCGGGTGTATCGACAGGACCCGGTGGCACAGCTGGCTGCAAAAGGCGCGAGCCTGCTGATCAACATTTCCGCATCGCCCTTTCACGCCGGGAAGGACGAGACGCGCTATCGGCTTATCAGCACCCACGCGCGTTCCTGCGGCCTGCCGATCATTTACGCAAACCAGGTAGGGGCCAATGATGAGCTGGTGTTTGACGGCGGCAGCATGTGCCTGGACGCCGAAGGGCAGCCGGTCGCGATCCTGCCGCAGTTCGAGGAGGCGACCGCCACGTTCGAGACGGCCGAGAGCGGACGGGAAGCAGCCTTTGAGCCCGGAGATCCTGTTGCGTCAGTGCACCAGGCGCTCGTGCTCGGAGTGAAAGACTACGCCCGTAAATGCGGCTTCAAGCGGGTGGTCGTAGGGCTCTCGGGAGGCATCGATTCGGCCCTGACCGTGACACTGGCGGCCGAAGCCCTCGGGTCCGACAGCGTCCTTGGTGTGACGATGCCGTCGGATTTTTCATCGAGGGGCAGCATCACCGATTCGCAGGAGCTGGCCGACAATCTCGGCATTGACTTTGAGGTCATCCCGATCAGCACCATCTTCCACGCGTACATTGACGAAATGGACGATTTTTTGAGCCTTGACGATATGACGACGGCCGAGGAGAACATCCAGGCGCGTGTCCGCGGCAATATCCTGATGGCCATATCGAACAAGCGGGGACACCTGGTGCTTTCGACGGGAAACAAGAGCGAACTGGCCGTGGGGTACTGCACGCTGTACGGCGATATGACGGGCGGGCTGGCGGTGCTTTCGGATGTGCCGAAGGGGCTCGTGTATGACCTCGCCCGGTACATCAACCGTGGTGGCGATGTCATTCCACAGGCGATCATCGACAAGCCCCCGTCGGCGGAGTTGAAGCCGGACCAGACCGATCAGGACACCCTGCCACCGTATCCGGTGCTGGATGAAATCATCGAGCTGTACGTGGAAGAAAACCTTGCGCCACAGCAGATCATCGACCGGGGCCTGGATCGGTCGGCTGTGGCGTGGACGGTTCGGCAGATCGACCGCAGTGAATACAAGCGCAGGCAGGCGGCGCCGGGGCTTCGGGTGACTACAAAAGCGTTTGGGACCGGCCGCCGGATGCCCATCGCCGTCCGATACAGCTACTCCGACATTGCCACTGACGGGGAGCCAGATAATGCCGGATGAGGCCGCGGGGCGGGAGACGATTTATGAGACCGGTGGTGGAGGCACACGACAGGCAAAGAACCTGGCCGGCGCGCTTTCTTTTGCTCTCGCTGCTGTGGCAGTCGGAGTTGTGGCATTCGATAAGAAAACCCTTTTGGTGTGGCGTGAGGATGCTCCCGTGTCACCCTTTGCAGTCAATGTGCTTATGATCCTGGGAGTGCTCTTCGTCCTGGTTTGTCTTCTCGCCGCGTCATTCTGCCTGCGGGAGCGCAACAACAGGGTTGCTGCGGATGAAGCAGGCCTGCTCGTGCGGGATTTTTTGCGGCGGGAGAAATTCTATCGGTGGGACGATATCAGGGCGGTGATCTGGAGACACCGGATCGGCACTGTCCTGGGAGACGGCTACACGCTCAGTATTCACGTGGACATGGGAGACCACACGCGGGCGGTGGATATCGGCTACAGTCATTATGAACCCGCAGAATCGCTCGAAGAGCTCCGTGACGAGATCGTGAAGAAGAAGCACCTGACCGAGGCTCATCCGATGCCACCCGATTTCTGGGCGCGTGCAGCCAACCTCCTGCAGCACACCGAGACGCGAATATGGAAGTGATATGCCGGTGATACACGAGCGCGAGATTTCAGACTGTGATACCGTGTACCGGACAGGTTCCGGTGGATACTGGCGTGCGCTGGCGGCCCTGCTTCTCGCAGGCGTCAGCACCGTTGGACTCGTCATACTCCTGTCCGGCGAGACCACCATGGATCACATGCTGATTGCTCTACTGTTTTTGGGTCCGTTTGTGCTGTTTTTGGTGCTGTACGCCCTGGTGTCGTTCATGGTCAATCGCAACAGCCTGGTGGGGACGTGTGATGACGGCATTCTGGTCCAGAGCTGGACAGGCCACCGGCGGTTTATCAAATGGGAGGATATTACCGCGCTGGTGCAGATGACCACGTGGGGTGTGTGGAACAACCGGCACCGGCTGCTGGTGCAGACAGGAAAGGACAGTCCCCTGCTCAGGGTGCGCATCGGGGGCTCCCGCCAGGGCGCAGAGGCCGAAAGCCTCGGAGAGTGGCGGCAACTGCGGGAGGCACTTATTGAGCGGTGTGATTTCCAACAGGTTTCTGAGCGGAAGATGGCGAAGGAATTCGGCGAGAAATCAGAGACGATCATTGATCGCAAAATGTGGGCGCCACAATAGCCTGCTCGTGGTCGGGAGATAACTGACAGGACCGGCTGAAAAGGATGAAACTGCATGAAACGGCTTTTCATTGTATGTGGCATTGTACTGCTGACGGCGGCCACGGGATTGTGTGAGCCGGTTTACTACCAGGCGGCGGATGGAAGCTGGGCGAGCATGGACGCCCCGGTGGAAAACGGGCGGCTGAAGATCCATATCACTCCCGAAAGCGCTCCCAACGGCGAGGCCCTGCTGGTCATTAACAAGCCGGAGTGGATGGTGCTGGACGACACCGAGCCACCAGGGCTGAACGGCCTGAAGGTCAACGGGAAGGCGCGACCGGTTTCGCTGCCGTCACTGCACCTGGGGACCCTTGGCGGGGAGACGGCGGAGGTCATCATCGCCGCCAGCGACGCCAAGAATCCGCTGTCGCCGGAGAGTTTGCGCTTTGAGCTCACGGGCCGCCCGGATGTCGATGTCGAGATAAACCCGGGTGATATCGGCCCACCGAACAAGTCTGCACGGATAGTGGTGAACATCGCGGGCCTCACCCCCGGCGCCTACGAGGGGATTTTCAGCCTCGCCGATCTCGCACCGCTGACAAACACCCTGCAAAAGCCGGTCATGTTCAACATCTTTGGTGTCTCCGTTGCAGATGACAAACAGACGGTCACACTGGCCAATGAAGCCACGGAGTATATCCTGCAGCCGGACAAATCCGAACAGCTCAAGCTTCCCAACGGCCTGTGGGCGAAGCTCACCTCGAACGTGCCGGGAAATTTCCTCTATCCACTGAGCTTCACCGATGTCCAAATGACCAAGGACGCGGCGGACGAAAAAACGGTGCTGGTGACCGCCGACTGCCAGAACCTCGACGAAGAGCCCGTATCAGGCGTACTGAAGATCGAATATGAGCTGACCGTCCGGCCCGACACACCAGCCCTGCAGGTGGCCACCCGCTCCATAAACATCTCCGACAAACAGCAGTCTATCGGCCCAAACTGGGGCTGGCTGGGTTGCCCCTACTACGTCACGCCGGAGGGGAAGGGCGAATGGAGCAGCGGCAAGGACAACAAATATTCGGACATCGGTGAGGTCAACTGGCTGTGGCTGGCTCCGAGGAATGAACAGAATCCTGGTCTGCTGTGGGTCTCGCCCCACCGCTTCGGTGAATTCACGGGCGGCAGCATCCTGCTGTACGGCCCGAAGGTGGATGCAAAAACGGATGAATACAGCGAGATGAGAATGTTCTTCGCACCCGCTGAATCTGCCGAAGAAGCCGAAAAAATCTACAATGAGCTCGTCGAGAAGGGACTGTACACGCCGGCACAGTAGCTGCAGGATAATCCCTGATATGTGGGAGCCGATCCAGAGGTTCGCAAACTGGCTGCGACGATTCCTTCGCGAGCGCACTCCCGGCTGGGAGGGCGCAAACGCCGCCGAAGCTCCCTCAACCCGCGAAAAGGGCCGCCGCAGCGAGAAAGTAGCACGGTGGCACCTGCAGAAGCACAGCTACCGCATCATCGAGACGAACTGGTGGGCGCCGGGCCGCCGCGGCGAACTCGATGTCATCGCCTTCAAAAATGACACCCTCGTCGCCATCGAGGTCAAGTCATACCCCGCAGGAGAGCTGACCCCCCGTGAGACCCTCAGCCGTGACAAGGAACGCCGCCTCATCAGCCTGCTGAAGCAGTACGCGAAATCCCACCGCCACCTCGACTGCAGCCTCCGGATTGATCTCCTGCTCGTGGAATGGGAGGAACTGGGCACGATCAAAACAATCCGGCATATCGAAAACGCCGTGGCCGAAGGTTGAAGAATCGCAGGGACTGCGTCCGCTTTTGTTTTTCGGATGAGCATTTCTGTGTCGTTCTGCCGGAGCCTTTAAGACATTGGGATATCAGCCCTCAAACTCCAACCTCGACACAAAAAAGATACAGAGATAGCAGGAGTTCTGGCTTCATGAACTTTCATGACATGAATGACAAACAGCCTCAAAGGGATCATCTGCGGAGATTGCCTGAGATTTTTCTGGAGCCAGCGATTTTCCTTATAACGATATGTGTACGCGGGAGAAAGAACCTATTTGCAACCGGCGAACTTGCGCAGATGATCGTAGAAACGCTCGGCGAGATCGCGGAAGACTGCCAGTGGCAGATTGGGCACTATGTTGTGATGCCCGATCATATCCATTTCTTTTGTAAAAGCGACGAAGATCACCACACACTAAGTACATTCATCGGGACTTTCAAGAGCATCACCACCCGTAGGGCGTAGAACCACGGAATATCCGGGCGTATATGGCAGCGCGAATTTCACGACCATCTGCTACGTACGGCGGAATCGTATCAAGAAAAGATTGAATATGTACGCCGTAATCCAGTGAGAGCAGGCCTTTGTGAAGACGCAGATGATTATATGTTATCGGGCAAAGTTCATGACCTATAAGGGCGTATATCGCGCTGGGGGAGATACCGGGGTGTACAGAGGCACGGCGGCGCGGTACAAGCCCGCGCCCTACAGTGAACGGCAGAAAAGGCATGTCGTTGACGCCGGTTTTTGAGCCAGACGATTACGACCGGCGCGGTGCGGCTTCCCCCGGAGATATGCTGAACAACGCAATCTCCACAGCCCGCCCTCTACAATGAACCACAGAAAAGACATGTCGTTCTGTAGGGCGGGGACCCGTGCCCCGCCCAAGCCTCCTGCGCTTGGAGACATGCTGGGCGCAATATATGGGCGCCGCACCCTCGAGCAAAACGTAAAGGCAGCGTGTGGTTCGGCCCTGGTCACTCCTCCGGGATTTCGGGGCGGGCGTGCCAGAGGGTGAGGAAGGCGTGGGATTCGGGCTGCTGACGGAGGATGGTCCAGAACAGCCGCCAGACTTCGTCATTGTGCGCGCTCAGATCCGCCCACGAATTCGTGACATCCGCCTGCCGCTCTCCGTCGCCGTTCACGCGTTTGGAGAATTTGGGATCTTCCAGCGAGCCATTCCATATCTGGTCTAAAAGCGTGTGGCTGAAGCGCTCGATATCCGCGTCATCGAAGACCAGTCCGCGCTCGTAGGCCTCGATCGCAAAGCTCAGCGACAGACCGCCG
>JAWODS010000353.1:0-2671 GCA_046483205.1 Armatimonadota bacterium
CGACAGCCATTTTGCCTGGGACGAGGGAGCCGTTCACGGGACCTGCACTCTCGCAATGACCAACCGCTCTGCAGATGCCACGAGCTTCGATCTATCCGTGCGCCGTCCCGAGGCTGCAACGCCTCCTCATACTTTTGACGCCACGGTTCCGCAGACCACCGGCTCCATCCCCGCCGGCGAGACCACGGAGATTGATGTGGCCTTCGAGTCCCGGGCGGATATCGGCCGGGCCGTCGAGCCTCTGAAAGGTGAAGACTTCATCGTTCACATTAGCGCAGATGAGCAACTCCCGGCCCTGGAGGTGACCGTCAGCGCCATGGTACCGCTTGAAAAACGCGAGCACCCGATGCTGTTCGGCGACACGGCGCTGTTTGATCGTGCGAGGGAACGTGCCGAGAAGTATGACTGGGCGAAAGAGCGTCTCGACGCCATCATCAGCACAGGTGACAGTATCATCGCCGAAGAGATCAACATCCCCGACCAGGGAGGCCAGTGGTCGCATTATTACGTGTGTGAGAAATGCAACCACCGGCTGCGGTACAACGAAGAAGACGACACGCACGTGTGCCGAAACTGCGGTGCAGTCTATACCGGCTGGCCCTATGACGAGGTCCGCTACACCTGGCAGCACAGCCACAACTGGCGGCAGATCCGCGACCTTGGGCTGGCATATCAATTCACCGGTGATGAAAAGTACGCCGAGAAGGCCCGCGAATATCTGCTGGGCTATGCGGAGAAGTACCCGACCTTTGAGCTGCATGACAAAAACGGCAATAAAGGCCGATCCGCCGGACGTGCCTTTTCGCAGACACTCAACGAGGGCGTGGCCGTGATCGCGCCTGCCTGGGGATACGACCTCATCTACAACAGTCCCTGCCTGTCCGACGGAGATAAGGGCCGGATCGAAGACCGCTTCTTCCGCGAGGTCGTCAAAACAATCAAGCGCCACGATGCGGGCATCAGCAACTGGCAGTCGTGGCACAATGCCGGGATCGCCGCGGTAGGCTTTTGCCTGCAGGATGACCGGATCGCCTATGACGCCATCAACGGCAGAAGCGGCCTGCGGTTCCAGCTTGACAATAGCATCCTGGAGGATGGCTTCTGGTACGAGGGCACCGCGGCGTATCATTTTTACGCTCTGAGCGCCCTGCGATGGACGGTCGAAGCCGCCTACCATTCGGGGCTGGATTTTTATGACAACGAGGCCTATGTATCTCTGTACGAGGCGCCGCTGTATTATGTGTTCCCGAACATGAAGTTCCCGGCGGTCAATGACAGTGATGTATTCTCTCTGACCGGCCGGGATGAGCTGTACGAGCTGATCTACGCCCGCACGAAGAAAGATCCCTTCGTCATGATCGCCAAATACGGCAACCGCAAAAGCCTGGAGGCCTTCCTGTGGGGCGTGGATGAGCTTCCGGATGTCTCCGATGTGGAGCTGCAGAGCCGCGACTACTCCGGACTTGGAGCCGCTATTTTGAGACAGGGCGCGGGGGAGAACCAGCAGTATCTGCACCTGGATTACGGCCCTCATGGCGGCGGTCACGGCCACCTGGACAAACTGGCGATGATCCTGTTCGACCGTGGAAAACAGCTTGCACCGGACCCGGGACGTCTCGCATACGCCGCCCCGCTGCAGAAGACCTGGTACAAGCACACCTTCGCCCACAACACCGTCTGCGTGGATGAAAGAGACCAGGCGCGGGCCGAAGGAGAGCTCACGGCATTTATCTCCGAGCCGGAGTTCGCCGCCGCACAGGCCGTGTGTGACACCGCCTACGGCGGGGTGACCATGCGCCGGACGATGGCGATCACCGGCGACTACGTCATCGACATCTTCGAGACAAAAAGCGACGAGCAGCATACCTACGACTGGCTCTATCACAACTTCGGGACGCTCGAGCCGGATGTCTCAACACAGGCCCATCCGGAGCCGCTCGCCGAGGAAGACGGCTATCAGCACTTCACAGACATATCGCACGCATCGACAGATGGTGACTGGTCGGCCACCTTCGCCCTCGAAGACACCGAGGTGGTGCTCTCGATGCTCGGCGACGAGGGCACGGAGCTGTATTTCGGCACGGGTATCGCCAGCAAGCCGCCCGAGCCGTGCCCGATGGTCGTGGTGCGCCGTTCCGGAAGGGCCGCCCAATACATCTCGCTGATGGAGCCGAAGGAGCCGGGCACCCCGGCCCGCACCATCCGACGGCTGGAGAGTGCCGAGGGGGTGGTGGCGCTGGCCATCGAGGCAGAAACCAGCACCGATCTGTTTGTATGCGCGCCCGATGCAGGCAAACGCAGTGTCGCCGGTGTACAGGTCAGCGGGAAGATCGCATTCGTGCCGGATGTGTCGCTGGATCAATAGCGGAGTGTATCATCGGGAGAGGGCTACGGGGATTCGTCGGGCCGGTACGCTCCGGACAGCATCCTGCCGCGGATGGCGTAGAGCTGCCGGAGGGCCTCGATGGCGTTGGAGATAGGCCTCACACGACTGTCACGGCAATCCTCCCACACGATGGGAACCTCGCGGATTGTCAGGCCGAGCTCGTTTGCGATGACCAGCAGCTCGGCGTCGAAGGCCCATCCGCTGATGGTGCTGCGCTCAAAGACCTCGCGCGCGGCATCGGCCCTGAATGCCTTAAAGCCACAGGTGATGTCGGAGACCTTGAGA
>JAWODS010000402.1:0-2921 GCA_046483205.1 Armatimonadota bacterium
CGACCAGATCATGGACCAGACGCACTGCAACTGCAACTATATTCCCCACCTCCTGCAGTACTTCGAGCAGGATGACGTCTGCGGCCTGATATGCCCCCGGCCGCTGCTGGTTACAACAGGCACCGAAGACACAGTTGCCCCGATCGAAAGCTTCCGGCGGGCCTATGCATCCCTTCAGGCCATTTACCAGGACCGCGAGGTGCCGGACCGGCTGCAGCAGCACATTTTCGAGGGCGGCCACCGGTTCAATGGCGAGAAGGCGTTCGACTTTTTCGCCACACATCTGTCCACATGACCGTCCCCCACGGATATATATAACTCCCGGCAGGACTCTGCGAGCCTGTGTCCAAGAAAGCATTATCAGACCGGATTCAACAACGGTCGGAGCCGCCGATGCCGGGGCGACAAATGTCAGGTAACGGCGATCCGACCGGGGTATTAATGCGCGCGGGGAGAACAGGCTCATGGACAGGTCATGCAGTGAATGCAAACACTGGAAAAAGGGCATGCACTGGGAAGATGAATACTACGAGGAGCTCGGTGAGTGCAGAAAGATCGCCAAGTACGGGCCGGCAACCAGCCACTCGCTGCAGGCCGAAGACATTCACGCAGAAATCAAGCGCACCACCGACCGGGTGCTGGCACTGGAGAAGGCTGCAGGAAGCTGCCACCTGGTAACGGGTGCCGAGTTCGGCTGTGTGCACTGGGAGGCGGCATCGGACTGAGGGAGCAATCTGCAGCCATCAAAACTCCAGCCAGACCGGGCTTGACCATGCCATGCAGTGGTTCCTGCGGAAGATGCAGGGCTCGTGCTGCGTCGTTGCCGCGTCGCCGGCCTGATGTTTGGAGTAGTTTCGCTCCGGGGATATTCCTTGATGAGTGCGAGTTTTTCAGGCAGCGCCAGGAGGCGATGCTGTGAATGTGCGGGGCACCCCAGTAAAGCTTCAAATTCTCGTCCAACGCACTCACCCTTTTGCCGCTTTTGAGGGCACTCGTCCTCGGGCGCTCTCGAAGCCCATTGTACACAATCACTGAACTCCGGGGAAAGCATTCAGTCAAGAACACATACGGACAGTGAATATGCCCTGGCGGATGAACCGTGAGGTTCTGGCCATGAACGCCATTGTTGTGTATGAAAGCCGGTACGGCAGCACCCAGCAGTACGCGGAATGGATCGCCGACGAGGCCGATGCAGATATCGTCGCAGCCGACGATATCGAAATCGAGGCGCTTGAAGACTATGACATCATCGTCTTCGGTGGATGGGTCCATGCCGGGAAGCTCCGCGGCGCAAATCTGATCGCCGATCATTGGGACCGGCTGCAGGGCAAGCATGTGGCAGTCTTCTCAGTCTCCGGCAAGCCACCGGACAGCGAGGATGTGAGGCAGGCGCTGGAGAATGCCCTTCCTGAAAAGATCCGGGATGAGGTCGAGTGTTTCTCGATTCCCGGGCGGCTTATTTACAGCAATCTCCGGCTCGTTGACCGCCTGCTCTTGACTGTCGCGGGCCGCCACGGTGTGGAGTTTGACGGGGTTGAAAAAAGCAACATCATCCCGATCGTTCAATTTCTCCGCCGGGACTTTCGCAGTTAACTTGCGGCAGGTCAGGACCCATGGGATCGCGAAAAGCGTCCTGAACTACCGACCGATGGACGGATACTGGAGGTTTTATGCCTATGTCCCGGCGTCCGAATATTCTTCTGATGGTTGCCGATACCCAGCGCAGCGCCAACCTCGGCTGCTACGGATACCATAAGCCTACCTCCCCGACCTGGGATGCCGTGGCAGAAGAGGGCGCCCTTTTCGAGCAAAATATCGCCCCCGGCATCTGGAGCCTGCCCTGCTATGCCTCGATGATGACGGGGCTGCATGTGTACACTCATCGCGCCGATGCGGACCACGAATACGTCCGGCGGCAGTTCCCGACACTGGCCGAAATGCTTTCGGAGGCCGGATACCAGACCTGTGGCATCATGCGCAACACCTGGGGCGCCGGTGTGGTCGGGCTGGACCGCGGCTTCGAGGTCTATGTTGACAGCGGCTTCGGCGAGCCCGCCCATGTGCATGGGTGGAATATGCCGGAGTTTGATGCCGACGGCTCGGAGCTGAATATCCGCCGGTGTGAAGCGGGGCTGGATGATCGCGACGACAGCCGGCCCTTTTTTCTGTTTACCATCTTCCCCGAACCACACGCCACCTATCATCCGCCCGAGGACCTCGAGCGGCAGTTCATGATAGATGGTGTGACCGAAGCGGAGGTCTCCTCGGTCAAAGAGCGGCAGGATGTGCTGGATGTGAATGCCGAAAATGTCCAGTTCTCGCCTCGAGAATGGGATATCCTGCATGCGCTGAATGATGCGGAGGTGGCCCACTGCGACCGGCATTTCAAGCGCGTGCTTGATGCTCTGAAGGAGCGGGGGCTGTACGACGACACGGTTATCATCCTCGCCTCCGACCACGGTGATGTGATGGGCGACCGGCCGCCATGGTGGGGGCATCTGGGAGCCATTTGCGATTCGCTGATCCACGTTCCGTTGATTGTGCGCCACCCGGGTACCTTTGAGCCGGGCACGCGAGTAAGCGGGATCACCCAGACACAGGATATCTTCGCCACCGCCTGCGAGATCGCCGGTGCACAAGTGCCGGAGGCAGCCGCGCAGCAGAGCCGCAGCCTCATCAACGCCGCACGTGGCGAGGGCGTGCGGGAGTTCGCGCTGTCGGAGCATTTCAAGCCTGTGCAGTTTTTCGAGCGGATTCTGCGGGTGAACCCCGACTTCGACGTGCGCCGCTATAACCGCAGCCTGAAGGCGTGGCGCAGCACCGACATGAAGTACGTCTGGGCTTCAGACGGGCGCGATGAGCTGTACGATCTGACTGAGGACCCCGGCGAAAAAGAAAATATCGCCCGCACCGATACAGAG
>JAWODS010000415.1:0-7092 GCA_046483205.1 Armatimonadota bacterium
ACCGGCCCGGCCGCCAGTGAAATCCCGCCATCGGGTCTCGGACACGCCGCCACGAGCATCTTCAAATAGCCGCTCCCCTCCTCCAGCACGCGTCCTCTCACGCCGTCGGTGAATACATCGGCCACCAGCGTGCTCTTCGTCCACTCCTTCTCGTGTGGACCAAGCACGGAAGCGATTTCGTCCGAGAAGTCGGCCAGATATTCCAGGTCCGCATTCGACAGGCGCTCGTTGCGAAGCTCTTTTTCCGCCAGCTTCTGCAGGCGGCTCCACAGGCGTAGGCTCTCCTCACGCCCCGGCGTTTCTCTGGCCGCCGTCTGCATCATGGCATCCAGCGCGGCCAGCTTCGCATACAGCTCGGCTACCGGCTCGACGTAACCGGTGAACGGCTCCCGCTGCGGACCGGGCGGTGCCATACCCACATAGCTGGCCTGCTTGGCGTAGAGAATGGTGTCATGCCTGAGCTGCGTCCACGAGGCCAGGGCACCGTGAACTTGCCGGTCCTGCCATGTTTTTGTCTGCATGAAGGACGGGTAGCCATCGCCGTGTGGCCCCGTATATTCGCGGATGCAATCCAGCCAGCCCATGTACAGGTTCCGGCGCCAGTCGTCGCGATTGAGCTCGCTGATTTCACCGCGCAAAGTGGCGACGATTGCATCGTAGTTTTCGTATCGGTCTCTCTGAAGCTCGTGGAGAATCTCTTCGGCACGCTCTGAGCCGAGCACGTACATGACATCCAGGCCACTCGGCAGCAGGCGTATCGGGCGACCGCTGAAGGGTTTGCCTGTTCCTGTATATTTGCCCACACCGCCGCCCACCAGTCGCCCCGTGATGTATGAATCGAAGACAAAGCGGCGCCCGAACAGTCGCATCCCCTGGGTAATCGACAGCATCTCCCCGGCCTTTTCCGAGTCTGCGGGCAGGGGAATTTCCACGCCGCCGAGACTGCCGTAGATGCGGGGGCGGCCCTTGTGTTCAAGCCGCTCGCGCAGCTTCGCCAGCATTTCATCCGAGGCGAGCTGGCTCCAGGTGAAAGTGGTCCCGAGGATGTTTCGGAGGGCTTTCGCATAATCAGACGGCTGCAGGTCGTCGGCCAGCCCGACAAACAGGGCCGTTTTCTTATACATATCCTGCCATATGCCCGACGGGGTGCGGTTGACGGCAAGTGTCGGTGGGTCGTCGAGCCCTTCCTTTGCAGCGGTGGTGTCTTCACACAGGGCGGCGACCATGAGCATCGCCTGGCGGGTGTGGCGGTCAGCAACCTCCTGTGACACCAGCGCGCCTGACTTCTGCTGGGGCCCCCACAAAAGCATCGTGATCCGCCCGCACCACATCATCGCCTGGAAATACCGCTTCTGCCGCTCATGGCGCGTGTAGTGACCGCGGGGGACGTACTGGCTGTAGTCGTCCGTATAGCCGAAGATGGGGCTTACCTGCAGACCGGTGTGCTGCTCGATCAGCTTCAACTCGGCCCCTACCTCATCAGTCACGGTATCGGGGATGGGCACGCCGTCCTCGAGGAGCTGCCGGGCGACGGCGAAGTACGCGAGGTTGCGGCGGGCGGCCTCCTTCAGCGGCTCCTGCAGGGTATCATACTGCCGCTGCGAGATTGCCTGCATGGTACGGGTCAGGGCGATGAGATTCGGGCCGGCGCTCATTTGCTCGTAACGGTCCAGCGCAACCGCGTACCGCACGTGCAGCAGATGCAGGGCGGTGTCGGCGGTGACGAAGGGCGGAATCGCTTCATCGTGCAGGGCGGCATAGAAATCCTGAAACTGGACATGACTGCCATGGGGAACCACGACGAAGCCGTTGGACCGAAGCAGGCTCTGTGCGTCGGCAGACAGGTCACCGGCCACCGCGTCCCAGTTGCGCACATCCGCCGGAGAAAGGGGCAGGTCGTATGGAGGAATTTGTGGCCTCACATCGGTCTTCACCGGCTCGTAGAGGTCCGAGAAATCGCCGTCAATCTCGCTGATGGCGCCGGAGAGGTTCGGTGGACCCGTATCGGCGTCGGAGTCTGCTGGCGTGGCCGGTGACGACACATCCCGGACCTCGCAGCCGACAGTAAGCGCTGCCAGCAGCACAATGACGGAGGTGAGGAGGATTCGAGCACGCGGTTTCATCGTGCGACAGTCCTTTCATCTCCGCCCCCGCCGCCCCCACTGTTGAAGCAGTGCAGGGGGCTCACCGGCCACGTCTCCCCGGTGAGCCCCGATGGTGTGCATTGCAGCCGGTGTTACTGGCTCATGAACGTGTCGGTCCATTCGGGCGCGGCCGGAGCGCTATCACCCACCAGCATCTCCTTCCACGCCTCGTCAGTCAGCCGGTCACTCATCGGCTGCTTGAACTCGTAGTACG
Organism: Armatimonadota bacterium; assembly: GCA_046483205.1. GTDB lineage: Bacteria > Armatimonadota > Zipacnadia > Zipacnadales > UBA11051 > JBKHJK01. The sequence goes on from JAWODS010000415.1 coordinate 2,359, forward strand.
ACAGGACCGGGCCGCAGCCGACGACCACGTTGCCCTGGGGCATCCGATACGCGACGGCCAGGGATTTCAGGAACCCGGTGCCCTCCTCGAGCACCTGGCTGGAGTTCTGGTCGGTGTGAACATCGGCGACGATGGTGGTTTCCAGGCCTTCGGTCTCCACACCCGCCACCGTGCCGCTGAGGTTTTCGCCGAAGTCCTCGATGAAGGCGTAGTCTTCTTCGGACAGGGCTTCATCGGCCAGCTCTTTTTGCGAGATGTCCAGCAGCCGCTGGATGATGGATTCCATGGACTCCAGCCGGCTGATCGCCTGGTCGTCGGCGGCCTCAAGCTCCACGAGCCCCTTGCGGGTCATGCGGGTGAGGCTGAGCAGGCGGGCGTAGAACTCCGGCACCGGCTCGACATAGCCTTCTACCGGGCCCTCCTGCTGGGGCGGCATCGCGGTGGTAGTCATCGTGTAGCTCTGCTTGGCGTACAGGATGGTGTCATGGCGGAGCTGTGCCCACGAGCCGAGGGCGGTATTGAGCATCTTGTCCTGCCAGGCGGTGGTGGTCATGAAGGTCGGCCAGCCGTCGCCCCACTCGCCCAGAAGGCTCTTGAGGCTGTACAGCCACGCCCAGTAGAGGTTTTTGTGCCAGGCCGCATCGTCCATCGCGTCAAATTCGGCTTTCAGAGCCGCGATGGTGTCATCGTAGTTTTTGTAGTCGGTGTCACCCAGCTTCTCGAGCACATCAGCAGCCCGGTCAGAGCCCAGGATGCTCATGACATCAAGCCCTCTCGGAAAGCCCCGCACCCTGCCGGCAGCGGTATCCACAACAGTAAAGGGACTGCCCTCACCAAGATAGCTGCTGACAGTGGGCGCTACGAGTTCGCCCATCATGTACGAGTCAGGGATAAAGCGCTGGCCCATGAACCGCATGCCCTGGGTGGTCCCGAGCGCTTCGGAAAGCTGTTCGGGCGTCAGCGGCGGCTGAACCTCGATCATCCCGGTGCCGCCGTAGATCTTCGGCTTGCGCTGCAGGGCGAGCTTCTCACGTATCTGCAGCAGCGTCTCGTCGTCGGCGAGTGCCTTCCACTTGTAGCTGGCGCCGAGGACCTCGTTGAGGACGTCCGAATAGTCCGCGGGGATTAGATCGTCGGCCAGGCCCGCGAAGAATGCGGTGACCTGGTAGATGCGCTCCCACGTCGTCTTCGCCTGCTGGAGCTGCTCGGCGTCCGAATGCAGGGCGCCCGCGATGAGGCACGCCTGCCGCGTCTGGCGGCGGGCGATTTCCCCGGAGACGAGGGCGTCGTCCTTGATATCCTTCCCGGCCACCAGCATGGTGATCCGGCCATACCACATCATCGCCTTGAAGTACTTTTTCAGCTTTTCGCTACGGGTGTAATGCCCCCGCGGCACGTACTGTGAATAATCTTCCTGGTAGCCAAACAGCGGACTGTTGTCGGCCCCGGCGTGATCTTCGATGAGCTGAACTTCCGCATTGACATCATCCGCAATTTCGTCCGGCACCCGGGTTTCAGGCTGCAGGACTTTCAGGGCGACGGTGAAGTACGCCCAGTTGTAGCGCGCGGCCGTGTGCATGTCGGCGGTCAGGGTGTCGTATTGGTCCTTCGAGGTCGCCTGCATCGTCTCGGTGAGCTCGATGAGGGCGTCGAAGAACTCGTTTTCTTCGATGTCTTTAAGGGTCTTGTCAAACTGGATGTGATACAGGTGAAGGAGGCTGTCGGTGGTCACAAAGATCGGGATATCCTGCTGCTTGATCCCCTTGTAGAACGCCGAAATTTTGTCATAGGTGTTCTGCCGGTAGCCCGTCACAGCGAACCCGTTTTGCCGCAAAAGCTCCTTTGCGCTGTCAGAGGCCGCGAGGCGCGAGACAGCGTCGGAATTTGAGGTCGCCGACAGGTCCAGCGGAAGCTCGTAGCCGGGAACCCGGGCCGATACATCGACTTCGACAGGGCTGTACAGCTCTGTAAAGGCATTCTCCGAAAGCTGCTGTGCCTTCTCCATGGATACTCCATCTCCCATCGGCGGTTCCCCGTTGTCTTCCTCTGCTCCATCGCAGCCACCAATGGTGACAATGAACACACAAAAGACGGCAGCGACTGCCAAAAGACTGTATCGTCTCATCAGCATCATTGTATCTCCTCATCGCGAAAATGCTTTTTCCGTCGTACGATACTTTTTTCGTCCCTTTGTAAATGCGACACGTTTTTTCCGAATGTTGTTCCAGGGCTTTTTATACTAGTTCTGCGCAGGGGCGTCATCTCCTGCCGCCATTTGACAGCCACTGTCTCTTTGCAGTGAAGGAGTAGCTGTCGGCGGTGCAGAAATTGATTATGGCCACAGTACTGATGGAGGTGATGTCTCTGGGCGAGGTTGATTTTCAGGAAGACAGGTTCGAGGAGTATCCCGTCGGGCCGAAGCTGGACGGGTACGATATCGAAATACGCAATGAGAGTATCCCCCGCGGGCGGGCCCGGTTTGTCCTGTTCGATTTCGATGGCACTATCTCGCTCATCCGGGCGGGCTGGCAGGATGTCATGATCCCCATGATGGTGCAGATACTGGCAGACCTGGAGACGCGCGAAACCGAGCAGGAGCTGTACGAGCTGGTCGAGGAGTATGTGGTGAAGCTCACCGGCAAGCAGACTATCTACCAGATGATGCGGCTGGCGGAGGAGGTTCGCAAGCGTGGCGGCGATCCCGAGGACCCCGTGGACTATAAAAACGAATATCTCCGCCGCCTCTCCGAACGCATCCGCGGGCGTAAAGAGGGGCTGCAATCCGGCAAGTACGACCCACAGCAGATGCGCGTACCGGGGGCGAAGGCGCTGGTGGAGGATCTCTACAACCGGGGAATGGAGCTGTATTTGGCCAGCGGCACGGACATCGAATTCGTGCGGCAGGAAACCGAGCTGATCGGAATCGCCGAATATTTCGGTGACCACATCTACGGTGCGCTGGACGAATACGAAAACTTTTCCAAAAAGATGATTATCAGGAAGATATTTGAGGAGAACGATCTTCACGGTCCGGAGCTTTTGTCCTTCGGTGACGGGTATGTCGAGATTCTGAATACCAAAGAGGTCGGCGGCGTGGCGGTGGGCGCCGCGACCGATGAATACGAGCGCGAGGGCATCAATGACTGGAAGCGCAACCGCCTCATCCAGGCGGGCGCAGATATCATTGTGCCGGAGTTTCGCGCGCACGAAGCCCTTGTCAGCTATCTCATGATGGAGGAGTAGCCCATGCCATACCAGGAGTTCGACCGCAGGCGCCTGAAGCTGGAGCCGCTCGATACGCGCGAACACGACATGCACCTCGACGAGGTCATGAATATCGGCGACGCTTACGAAAAGCTGGAGGATGCAAATATCGAGGCGCTGGCCGATGCGATGGTCCAGGCACGGCGCGAGAGCAGACAGGTCATCTGGTCAATGGGCGCGCATGTCATCAAGCAGGGGCTGTCGCGGTATGTGGCGGATTTCATCAGGCAGGGATTCGTCACTCACCTGGCCACCAACGGAGCCTGCACCATTCATGATTACGAGCTGTCTTTGACCGGCGCGACCACCGAGAGCGTCGCCCGCTATATCCAGGAGGGGCAGTTCGGGCTGTGGCAGGAGACCGGCAACCTCAATGATATCGTGGCTGAGGGCCAGGCTGACGGCATCGGTATGGGCGAAGCTGTGGGCCGGGCGATTTCCGAGGGCGACCTCCCTCACGCCGAACAGAGCGTTTTCGCCGCCGCGTATGAGGCCGGTATTCCCGCGACCGTGCATATCGGCATCGGCTACGACATCACCCACGAGCACCCCAACTGCAGCGGGGCCGCGCTGGGCGAATGCTCCTACCGCGACTTTCTGATCATGACCCAGTCCGTGTCAGGGCTGGAGGGCGGAGTGTTCATGAACTTTGGCAGTGCCGTGATGGGCCCGGAGGTGTACCTGAAGGCGCTGGCGATGGCCCGCAATGTCGCACAGCAGGAAGGGCGGCAGATCCGGCATTTCACCACCGCCAACTTCGACCTGATACCGCTGCCCGAGGATTACCACGACCAGCCGACCAGGGACAACCCGCAGTATTACTACCGGCCGTGGAAAACCATTCTCGTCCGGACTGTCGCCGATGGAGGGACCAGCTACTACTTCCAGGCGGATCATAAGTCCTCCATCCCCACCCTGCACGAGCTGGTGATGCAACGGTGGTCGAAATGACGGAGGCGCGCTTCATTTCGATCCTGCAGCGTTTCACAGACGTGTCGGTGGCGGTGGTGGGCGATTATTTTCTCGACAAATACCTCATCATCGACCCCGACCTCAGCGAGCCGTCGCTGGAGACGGGCCTGGAGGCCTTCCAGGTCGTTGACAGGCGCATCAGCCCGGGCGCGGCCGGAACGGTTGTGTCGAATCTCCACGCTCTGGGTATCGGCGCCATTCACGCGATCGGACTAACAGGACGTGACGGAGAAGGTTTCGAGCTGCGGCAGGGCCTGTCGGCGTGGGATGTTGACATGCAGCATTTGCTTGAGCATCCCGGCGGGTTCACCCCCACCTACACCAAGCCGATGATCAAGCAGCCCGACGAGGGTGAGAAAGAAAGCAACCGCATTGATATTGTCAACCGCGAGCCCCTGCCGGCCGACATTCAGCGCGCGATCATTGAGGCCGCCGAAGAATGCCTGGCTGCGGTGGACGCCATTATCATCGCCGAACAGATCGAGGACGCCGTACTGG
>JAWODS010000453.1:0-7970 GCA_046483205.1 Armatimonadota bacterium
CGTGGCTCGTGGAGCCGTTAGAGTTTGATATACGGCAATCAAACATCTCCGTGGCTGAGGCCTTTTGAGTTTGATACACAACAATCAAACATCTCCGTGGCTCGGCCTGCGATTTGGTCGTTTGTCGTTACAAATCGCAGGTGGCGACGTTGTTTGTCGCCAGCTTCCAGCCCGAGTCAGTCCCTTTCAGCGTCCCGAACACTTTTATGAGCCACTATTTCTTCGCAAACATCCACCGGCGGATGCTGTTCGGCTCGCGGGGCGAACCGAACAGAAGACAATCCGCCACCCTCGCCCCGAGCCACGGTGAGCTTTTCGGAGCCCCTCTGGCAGGAGTCGGTGCAGCGAGGAACGCGGTACTGAGGCCCATTTCTGCATCTGCGGCGGCGGTCAGCTCCAGTGGCCGGGGATCTTCAGACCGCATTTCGTACAGCGGCCGGTCCGGGTGTCCAGACCGAGGATACTGACATGGTACCCAACACGCTTGATCATCTTGATCCCGCATTTGGGGCAATATGTTGATTCGCCCGGATCCCCGTTGAGGTTGCCCAGATAGACGTATCGAAGGCCCGTATCGTAGGCCTTCTTGCGCAAAAGCCGCAGCCGGTCAATGGGCGTGGCCTCGACATTCCGCAGCTTATATGAGGGGAAGAATCGCGAGACGTGCAGCGGAACGTCGCGGCCAAGGTTGTTCTTGATCCACCCACACGCCCCCGCAAACTGGCTCACGTCGTCATTGTATCCCGGCACGACCATGTACGTCAGCTCCAGCCACGGCACGTGCTGGTGGGCCGTCTTGATGGACGACAGCACGGTATCCAGGGCGCCGCCGCAAACGTCGGTATAGAAGCTGGAATTAAAGGACTTGAGATCGATATTGATGCCGTCAACAGCCTGTGCGAGGTCCTTCATGGGTCCTGTATTGACAAAGCCCCCCGTTTTGACGAGGGTCTTAATCCCCTGCCGTCGGGCGAGGCTGGCTGTTTGCAGGACGTACTCGATGGCGATCACCGGCTCGCTGTAGGTAAAGACGATGGCCGGGCGGTTGTATTTTTTCGCCTGTGAGACGAGGCTTTCAGGTGGCAGATACCTGGGGGGTGGATCCAGGTCCTGCGGGCGCACCTGCGTGATCTGCCAGTTCTGGCAGTACAAACACCGCAGATTGCAGCCTACGGTTCCGAGTGACACGGTGCTTGTTGCGGGGAGAAAATGATAGAAGGGACTCTTTTCCATCGCATCGCCCCGGACTCTGGCGGTGTAGCCATACACGCGCGAATACAGCCGCCCATCCTCATTTTCTCGCACCCTGCATATCCCGGCCTGCCCTTTCTGCAGCGTGCAGCTGTTGGGGCAAAGCGTACACTGCACCGCATTGCCGCCGAGGCGCCGGTAATACGAGGCTTCATGGCTGGAGAGCCCGGTTGCACCGAAGACGCTGCGGGTGAGGGCGTCAACTGTATTCCGGTCTTCGAGAAACGGTATGGCGCCGAGTGCGAGACCATAGCCGGCGCAGCGCCTGAAAAACTCCCGACGACTGATCTTCTCCCCCACGTGCGTTTTCCTTTCTGTGGTGGTTTCTAACACGCCGGTCATTTATTGTGACGCAGTTCTCTGGCTGATATTCCGGATCTTACTGCGTTTTGCCGGCCGTTCGGGTATCAACCGGCAGGTTCCACTGGCGCAACTGCTCGGTCACCGCACCGTCAAACGCGGCGTTCATAGCACCTGCAAAACTCTTCACATCCGCAGAGCGTCCACTCTCTTTGAGCCACTGGAAAACTTTGCGGTAGGGCTCGCGATCGATAAGCTGGTTCTGAGAATAGCCCTGCACATCCAGCAGCTTGAACATCATGCCACAGACGATCTCCGGATCAAGATCATCCGGATCGCCGCCCGCTCGGACATACTCGCTGAGCCGCTCCAGGGCTTTTTCCCGTGTCTTTCGGACTTCTTCCTGCGGGAGCTTCACCGCGGCGGCCGAACCGATGGCATCCCGTGTTTCAGTGACGAGGTCATACTGCAGACTCGCCGATGCAAACTGTGATATCCCCTTTGTGAGCATGCCGGTTTCTCTTGAAGATGTCCCGGCAACCGCCTGCTCAATTGTTCCGTGCGCTATCTGCTCCAGCCCCAGCGACCATTTCGGCGGATCCTTGATTAACCGTGCGGGTACATGAATGGGGTCACCGCGGCGCAGCGTGTTCGTGGGATCCACATAGACCAGGGTGCGCTCGGACTGCTCGACCCCCGTCCAGTCGCTGAGAATCTCCTGTGCATTCTCCCAGATATTCGGCATATTATACAGCCGCATCCGGGCGGTAACGGTGTAGGGGGCGAACACAACGACATTCTCCCCAAAATACGAATCGAAATGCTCCACGGACTGTCCGACACGCTCTTGCACCTCGCTGCGATAGGCGTCCAGTTCGTCAGATTCAGCGTCCATCCGTTCAAGTGCCAGGTGGGCGTCATCAGCCAGGCCGGAGCGGGGGTGGTGTTGGATGATGTCGTTGTAATACCCACGCGCCCGGCTCGTGTTGCCTGACGCCTCGTACCCCCGCCCCAGCAGCCACTTCGCCCGCACGCAAAAATCGTTGGTCGGCATCTGTGCCAGCGGCTTCAGAAGCTTGAAAGCCTCCGAATATTTTCCCCCGGACATAAACAGCGCCGCCTGGTAGTAATCGGCGTCAAAACTGAGATCCGCAATGGTGAAATGGTAGGGGATGTGGTGGTCATGGCTCTCGAACCACGCAAACTGGGCGTGGTCGTTGTAGGCCCGCATGATGGTGTAGAAGTTGAGACGGTTTTGGATTAACCACGGAGGGAAATGCCCTGGATAGGCCGTCGCCAGGGCCGGATACATCTTCTGCGCCGTCTCCCAGTTGTGAGGGTCGGCGTAGAAGTCGAGAATCTCGACGAGAGCCTCAAAGTGATATTCGCTGCTGGGGAAATGCAGGAGAAGCTCCTGGTAGGTGTAGGCCATATCCGCGGTCATGTTGGAGTCTTCAAACGATTTGGCGATCTGGTACAGCGCGTCATCCCGCAGAGAGCTGCCCACGAGATTGTTGACCACCAGGGCGAAGGCGGAGGTGGCGTCCCCCACGGCCGACAGATCGCCCGGTGTCGGCAGCGTCCCGTAGGCGCCGGTGGCGTCCTCCCATTCGTCCTGCAGGCGGAAGAGATCCTCCGGGCCTTTGGCCTGGTTGAGGTCCTGAAAGAGGATATTCATCTTCTGATAGCAGACGCCGATGTTGTACAGCGCGTCATCGTAATGGTCGCTGCCGGGATAGGTGTGCACGAACTCCTGGTAGGTGTCGATGGCGTTGACGAACTCGTGGTAATTTTCGAAGTGTTTGGCCAGATAATACAGCTCATCGGCGTCTTTGCCGGGATTTTGCTCGCGGGTGTCATACAGCGGCAGCCCGTCCATCTCACTGTTGGAAAACCGCATGCGGCGGGCGATGGAGTTGGCTTCCCTCATCGCGCGGTTGCTCAGACGGCTGCCGGGCAGGCGCTCTATCAGGTCCACGTAGGCATTGAGAGCGGCCCCGGCCTCATCGCTGTGTCGCAGCGCCTCGGCAATGCGAAGCTGGGCGTCATCGGCGTAGTCGGAGGCATTGTAGCGGCTGAGGATAATATCTGAAATATCGATGGCGGAAGCGTAATCCTCATCTTCCATCGCCTGCTGGGCCAGGCTATTGAGTGCGTAGGCACAGTGGTCGCTGTCGGGATAGTATGTGGCCAGCTCGTCCAGGGCGGCCAGGGCCCCCCGTTCGTCATCAAGCTGGCGAAGCTGTTGTGCGAGATTCATCAGCGCATCGTCGGCCCAGACGCTGTCGGGCCACCGCGTCACCAGGACATCAAAAGCACGGATGGCCATCTCGTGGTCCCGGTCGCGAACGTAGAGCCTGCCGAGGTGATACAACCCGTCATCAGTAAGGTCGCTGTCGGGGTAATAATCCACCAGGTCCGCCAGGGCCTCCACCTGGTGGCGGAAATCTCGTTTCACACTGTTGACCCGGGCGTTGTGCATCAGCGTATCATCGGCGAAGTCCGTGTCCGCCCAGTTTTCGAGAAACGCCGCATTTGCCTTGAGGGCCTTGCGGATATCCTCTTCCTGGTCCGGCTTGCAGCAGGTGTAGGTGGCAATCGCAGAATCCTCATGCATGTTGTAGTACGTCAGCCGGGTGGGGAGCAGCGCGATTTCGGAAAAACCGGGCTGCAAGGAGGCACCGATATCGAAGGCCTCCTGCGAATAAGTCCCCGGGCCCGCGCAGATGAAAACGACTACCAAAACCGATAGACAAAGCCACCGACGCATTGTCGCACCTCCGCTACCTACGGCTTTCAAGGCCTGGCGAGCGATAATAGTTTATTTTACCCTGCAGCTCCCGCGCTCATTCGCGAAAAAGGCTCTCTTTGCATAATGACCATGCTTAAGATGCTGCATATACCTGTTTTCGAACTGCACCAGCCGGAATCCTGCATGAATTTGTCCATTCGTGTACATTGCAACAGGAAAAGGCCCGGAAAAGCGCGAAAAATAGGATAGTCTGCTGAACTTCTGTCGGCGCTGCATCGAGAGGAGAGCAAAACCCATGCCACGCCACCATCGTATTCTGATCGCCGTTCTCATAATCTCGGCCATGTGTGTGCCGGGATATGCCCAGCAGCTTCTGCAAAACCCGGGATTTGAGGAGGTGCAAGACGGCTCCCCGGCAGGCTGGCTAACTCATGCCGGTGGATCCGACTATGTGAGCCTGGAGATGTCAGATGAGGCCCATTCGGGCGAATACGCCGTCCGCCTCATTGATAATTCTCCCGAAGAGCGCCGGGCGGATTACGGCATCGGCGTGCGGCAGCAGTTCGAGGCCCAGCCGGATATGTACTACAAAGCATCGGTGTGGGTGAAAACACTCTCCACGAACCACACGGGGGCGCTGCATCTGCAGATGCGATTTCTGCCCAGCGGCGAAATCGCCCAGGTGCCACTCGATGCACCGGCCGGCGGTGACTGGACCTACTTCCAGATCATTGACAAAGCTCCGGAGGACACCGCCGAGATCCGCTGCTACATCTACACCATGCATTACTGGAAAATTGACGCCCTTGTTGATGACGCGGCCATCGAGCAGCTGGACGTCGATTTTGAGGGCATAAGTTCTGCTCTTATCACCGAAGGAAGCACCGGAATCGATGACGTTCGTGACCTGAATCTGCGGACACCCGTCGTCGAAGGTGGAGCATCTGTCTGCCGGATACTCGTCCCGGAAGGCGAGCAGTACGCGCAACTGGGCGAAAGCATCGCCGCGGCAATCGAGGAGAAGTCCGGGGTCGCCGTGCCCGTGACGACCGAGTATGAGGGGACCGTGCAGTCAGATGAGACCATCATCGCCCTGGGCAACCTCAACAACAATGAAATGATCGAGCGTCTGTATTTCAACAAGTACCTTGAAATTAACTCCCTGAAACCCGGCGATGGTGAATACGTCATTCAGACCGTCCATGAGCCGTATAACGGCCCTCCGGGGAAAAACATCATTGTCATCGGGGCCAGTGACGTCGAAGGGCTGCAGGAGGGCGCGGATGATTTCATCCAGCGACTCCCGGACGGCCCGAATATCGCCTTTGAGGAGCCCGTGTTATACGTATCAGATCATGACCCGCTGTCTGAGGAGGCCGCTGCAGAGCTTCTCGAATCGCCCATCGGCAAAGACGCCCTGCGGGAGTTCTGGTCGGCCGTGCAGGTGTACCGCGACACCGGCGACCTGGCGTACGCACGCAGAGCAAAGCAAATCCTGCTTTACTGTGGTGACCGGTTCATCCAGGACCCGGACTACTCCATCACATGGCCGGAGGAGACCACCTCCGACATGCTCGGTGGGATGTGGGATGTACTTGAGGAGGCGCCGGTTTTTACGGACGACGAACGGCTGGAATGCACCAACATCCTGCTGATGACACTGTATGAAACGAAGCGGCACGTCTCGGCCTGGAGCGGGCTGGAGAATAATGACACCATCATCTGGAACCACACCACCTTCCCGCTCATGGGCATTTACTGGCTCAGCCGCTATTTCAAGCGCTATTACGGCAATGTGGACAGCAGGATGGATCGGTACCTGGCGAAGGTCCACGCCGCTTTCGAGGGCCAGGTGACCTCATGGAAGCCGCAGGAGGACTCCCTGGGCTATTACTCCATCGTCCCCCGCCACACCATTGAATATACGCTGGCCGAGAACGATTACCGGTACTTCGAGAACGGATCTGTCCTCGAACACGCCGAATATACCGCCGGGATATGTGATAACACGGGTGACGCCGGCGGCTTTGGAGATTCCGGGTACGGTCACGGGCCGTACACCCGCAACATGCACTGGGCGGTGTGGTATTACAAAGACGGCCGCATCCTGTGGTGGCTCAACCGGGTGCTGCCCAACGGGTGGGAAAACCCCTACGACCAGTCGATCGAAGAGCAAGAGTGGACAGAGCTGCAGGGCATCAATGTGTACGAACTGCATCCGCAGGTGTATGAATATACCATAGACAAAACGTATTACGGTGGTCCTCCCTCTCCGCCGAATATACCGCAGGAGAAAGCCTTCGATAAGATCGCCTACCGCGAGAATCTCGAGAAAGACGCCGAGTATTTCCTGCTCGACGGCTATTCCCGCGGCAAGCACCTGCAATATGACGGCAACGCCATCATCAAGTACTTCGCCGATGGTGAGGACTGGCTGATTGATGGCGATTATCTCGTGCGCAATACCACCGATCACAACATGGTCAGCATCATCAAAGACGGGCGCTGTGATGAGCTGATACCGACCTGCACGGCCCTGGAAGCGGTCGGCGACCTGCCGTCAGCGGGTTTAACGCAGACCCGTGTTCACGACTATAACGGCACTGACTGGACGCGCAATATCTACTGGCTGAAGGGCAAATTCGCAGTCGTCAGTGACATCATGACGGCATTGGAGCCGGGCGCATACAGCTTCGTCGGCAACTGGAAAACGCTGTCACAGGGTCAGCAGGAGCTTTCGGATGACCGCATCTTCAGTACCGTCCGCAAGGCCACAGGGGGAACCGGCAGCCGTGATCTGGTGACCGTCCAGAATCCCGCCGAGGGTGTCGATGCAGGCGTGAAGTTTAACACGCGCTGGGCGCGGCTGGATACCGCTCTCGACCTGCCAGCGGGAAAGTATGAGCTGACATTATACGCCATGGGCACCGGCTCCGGATCCGACAGCTTCTACGTGGCCATCGGTGGAGAACAAAAGGCATTTCACATTCCGGTCGATAAATTCGGCCCATCCTCAGCCTCCTGGACAAAGGAGGAGCCCACACCCAGCGTCGAAACCGAGCACAACGGACTGCAGAAGGTCTCCATCACGCTGCGCGAGGGACCCGGGCCGATCCTCGACCGGTTTGTGTTTAAAAACGAGGAGGGCGATGTGGTGGCCGAGGTCGAGGCCGAAAGCGCCCCGCCACTGCCCGAAGAGGACATCGAGCAGGCGCCCGACAGGTGCTTTTATGTCAAAAACGACGGCCACGCCGCAAACGTCCTGACCGGCCGCGTCAACCACGTCGGTCTGCATATCACGTATCTGCGCAACCGCTTCGGCGGCGTGATGGCCGAGGGCGCCACGACCTCCATGCACAATATCTTCTACAACGATAAGTCCGACGCCCCAAAGGAATACGATATCCGGCGCATCGGTGACGAAGAAGCGGTTGTCCTGCAGGATGGGACACCTGTTGCAGTGTGTGGAAGTGGCGCGAATATTGATATGCCGATGGCCCCGGAGGCTGCCATGGCCATTGCGACTCCAGAAACATGTTTTAATTTATTTATAACCCATTCAGGAAGACCAGGCATATAGCCTTTTGGTGTTTTTATAGTACAATGAGTATCAAGTATCACATTACCCATGGATGATACTTTTTCAGCTGATTTAACCTGAAGTTCT
>JAWODS010000105.1:0-6021 GCA_046483205.1 Armatimonadota bacterium
CCGATGTTGGAGCATGTGATCATCTCATCATCGAGCTGCCCCCATGCGAAGGGCGTCTCCCCCACGACCGGCAGCGTCTTCACCACCGCCTGCGATACATCAACCGCTCCCTCACCCGGACGCCACGGACAGGCGTACAGCTTCGTGAAGCCCGTTTCATCGCTTTCCCACTCCCGGTAGCCGCTTTGTCCGGCCCGGAAGGTGTGGTAGAAAAGCAGGTGCCCACCGCCGTAATAGAACCCGTGGTATGACCCCTTTTCGGGTGGCTGCAGGATCTGCCGGTCCTCATAGGTTGCCGCGCTGTCACCAAACACGAGCATCCCCCCGGCAACCTGTATGCGCTCGTGGAGAGTGTCCGCATCTATCTCCCATGCTCCGGCATCCTCATTCCAGACGCGGATCACGTCATCCGCACGGTCGCGCGCATAGAGCTTGCCACCCTGAGCAAAAATATACGTCCCCGCCAGCTCGCTCGGGCGCGGGAGCTCCTCGAAGTGAAGGGCCGGTTTTCGGTCGGGCTGGCGGATGAACATCTGGACGCTATATCTGTCGCTGCGAAGGCGGGTATTGTACGCACCCATGAATCCCGCCCCGATAATCAGCGACCCATCTTCGGTCTCGGTTTCAAAAAGGGTGCCGAAATTCTGTCCGACATCCGCTCCGAAGTCCACCTCGGCGGTGAAAATCATTTGCGGCTGCACCTCCTGTTGCCGGGTCTGTCCGGCCACCGCTGCGGCAGTGACGATCATCAATGCCACTGCGAGCAGCATACTTCGAAAATCTACCGTCCTCATGCGATCACCTTCCTGCCGGGCTGCAGTGCCCCATCCATCTCCATATTCACCACAACCGGCCGGGGTTCCCTCCTGCGGTTTCATGACATTCGCCGCGGGGTATAGTGGACGCATCACTGTGCAAAGGGTGATGGCGATGCGATGGCACCTCTTATTTGTGACGGTTCTTGTGCTGGTGCTGGCCGCGGGCTGCGGCTCCGGAGGTCCAGGTGGGCCAACGGCGAACGGCGGAGAGAACGGCAACGGCGAGGGTGGCGACAACGGCGGCATTATCCCCGCGGGTCTGCTGCGCCCTTCAGATTTGACATACCTGGGCGCCTTCCGCCTCCCCGAACCATCGGGGAGCTCAAGCTGGGAATACAGCGGCGCGGCGATGACATGCTACCCGGGCGGGGATCCGGAGGGCCCTGATGACGGCTTTCCGGGGTCCATCTACGGCGCAGGGCATGACTGGGACATGCATATTTCGGAAATCTCCATCCCCGTCCCCGTTATATCTCCGACAAACAATCCCGCCGATCTGAACCGCGCACAGACACTGCAGCCATTCACCGACGTTCGCGGTGGGGTCGGAAATCTCGACGTGTTGGGCGAGATCATCCGTGTGGGCATCGCATACCTTCCGCCCCAGGATTCGCAGGGCAGCGCGAAGCTTCACCTGTGCTGGGGGCAGCATTTCCAGGAGGACGCCGAACGCGTCGCCTCACACATGTGGTGCAACCTTGACCTGTCGGGCTCCCGGGGCGCGTGGTGGGTTGACGGCTATTCCCCGTACAGTGTCAACGACTATATGTTCGAAATCCCCCGGGCCTGGGCGGATGCGTACACTCCGGGGATGCGGCTGGCCACGGGCCGGTTCCGTGACGGCGGGTGGAGCGGTCAGGGGCCGTGCCTGTTCGCCATCGGGCCCTGGAATCACGGCAATCCACCGCCGAACAATACGGTCATGGATGCAGTGCCGCTGCTGTTGTATTCAAGCACAGCGACCGACGCACCCCCATATCACACACTGCAGGATTACCATCACGCCGACGAATGGAGCGGCGGAGCATGGCTGAGCACCGATACCGCCTCAGCGGTGGTTTTCGTGGGCACGAAGGGTGAGGGGGACTGCTGGTACGGTCTCCCTGACGGCACCGTCTGGCCCGACGAGCCGCCCTACCCGGATGATCCGACCGGACAGCGCGGCTGGTGGAGCTCGCGCTTCGCTGGACAGATGCTCTTTTACGATCCCAGCGAGCTTGCAGCAGCCGCCCGTGGACCCCGACAGCCGTATGAGCCCCAGCCATACACTACCATGGATCTCGACGGGGTCCTGTATCACATCGGTGGCGCGCAGCAAAAACACCACGTCAGGGCCTGTGCCTTCGACCGCGAGCATGCTCTGTTGTATCTCTTCGAACCCCTCGCAGACGGCGAGCGCTCCCTTGTCCACGTCTGGGCGGTCGGCCGATAGCTTTTGCCTGGACTATCGCCGAATCTTCGCCCGATGGAGGACTCTTGGGCTCTGCCGTGAAACCTGCATACTGTGAACAGAGCCCACCGTGCAGGGGGAATGGCCGTGTACCCACTGAAGCCACTGAAAGTCTATGCCCACGAGAGCGTCCGTGGCGACGAGCTGTGCATGAACCGTATCGAAAACGTGCTGGGACCCATCAACCGCTCCACCGATGAGCTGGTGTGGATTGATGAGGACAACCTGCCGGAGATCGTGCAGGAGCTTTCAGAGCTGTGGCCGCCCGACGAAGATCCCGATGACGTACCGGTCACCTTCACCCGACCCCTGGTCTTCACCCGCATGTATCTGGGTGAGGGCGATCCGACCGAGGAGAGCGTGGGCTGGCCGAAGGACACCGATGAGGGGATGGCCAACGCGATTGTCGGCAACTTCAAGCCGATCCAGGCGTATCACCCCTACGAAAAAGACCAGGTGGAGGACCGCGTGTGCTGGCCCACGTGGGATTTTGCGACCATGATGGGCTGCCCCCACGGCTGTCATTACTGCGGGCACGGCAAAAACGGGAAGTTCATGACCCTGGCGGCCAATGTCGAGGACTTCGTTGAAACGGTCGTCCCCCGGGCGTTTGAGAAGTACCCGTGGCAGAAATGCTTCCGGCTGCAGGGCTGGAGCGCAGAGCAGGCTGCCTTTGAGCCCGAATATGGCGCCTACGACCTGATCACCCGCAAGATGGCCGAACACGACCGCTACGTCTATTTTCACACCGCCGGGTCGTACGTGGAATGGCTGGAGGAGATCGAGCACCGCGACCGCGTCATCGGCATCTTCAGCATGAGCGCCCCCCGAACATCAGCCACCTACGAGCCCGGTGCTGGAGATCCGCTGGAGCGCTTCGATGCAGGCGGTAAATGCAACGAAATGGGCGTCCCCGTCCGCTACAAGTTTAAGCCGATGATCCCCATCGACGGCTGGCGCGAGGATTACGCCAGATCCATCAAGCACGCCCTGGAGGTCTCACAACCGGAGTCGATAGGCTTTTGTGTGATCATGTGGATGAATCTCGATGAGCTCGGCCGGCGTATCGACATCAGCAAGCTCGATCCGGAATACGTCCAGGCCGCCCGTGACGCCGCTGATGAGATGGAGGGCAACGTCTGCGCGCCCTTCCCCCACCACGTCCGCAAGGAAATTTACGAGTGGTTCATTGACGAAATCCGCAAATACGACGAGGACGTGAAGCTGTTTATCAGCACCGAATCGCGCGAGATGTGGGATGAGCTGGCCGAGAAGCTCGGTCAGGATCCGGACAGCTTCTTCTGCGGCTGCTCGTCCGTCGCCCCACCCGGCGGCAAAGTCGAGCTTTCCGAAGGCTGCCCTCACAGCACCTATTCGCCGCTGAAGGAGCCCGCTGAAAAGTAAAAGGCGGCGGTTGATGACAGCGAGGTTCGCCCGGCGGCAGTGCTGGCTATCCGACAGGGGTTGGAGTACACGAAGCTGCGCGCATTGTTACTGCGCCCCGGGAGATTTGCTGCGCAGGGTCATAAGCACTCGCTCCCACCGGTCCATAAACTCCGTGCGGCTCAGCGTGGTGCGGCCGTACAGGGGGTCTCCAAGAACAACCTCACTGTCATCCACATCCAACAACACCACCGCATGAGCGATCGTCATCCCCAGCTCTAAATCCACGAGCGCCGGTTTGGGCGTTGTGACGATATCCTCCCAGTCGGCCCCGTGGATCATTTCTGCTTCAAACCCGAGTCGGTGAGCACCCCGAAGCATCCCCCTGTCGCTAACACCGTGCAGCGGAACCGTGACTGTTAGCACCGCCGCCTGGCGTTCGCTCACACTGACACCATTCTCTCGCAGCGCCCATGCCAGTGCCGCCGGGCCGCAGCTCCACCCGGTTGACTGCAATAACGGCGAGCCCGTCCGGCTGTCATCAAGGCGATCGAGATAGACGCCCAGCCACAGCGGACCGGTGACCTCCGCAATCGCATACAGGCAGAAGAGACCGGTAATAACAATAACACCGAGGCGCAGATTCTTTTGTATGCGACGCAGTGCGATGAAAAGCAGAAGAAGGATAGCCCAAAAGAGCGGTATGCGCTCAAAGAACACATAATCGTCCCACCGGATCCACTGCAGGGCAATGGCGGTTCGCTGGACGGTGGCGAACCATATGACAATGACGCCTGTGGCGGCAAACGCAGAAATGTAGAGTGCCCGCTGTTTCTGAATCAGCCATCCCGACAAGAGCCACAGCAGAAAACCGCCAAGCAGCAAAATGAGAGTGGCTGCAATCGCCATGGGTGTCTCCTGTCGGCCCTATTCGTACTCCTTCGCCACTTCGATGAAGGCGTGGATGTTTTGTTCGGGGACGCCGGGGCACAGCTCCACCAGCATCTGACTTGCGCCGTCGCAAACCATCTGGCGGTACGTCTGTTTAATCTCCCCCGGTGTGGCGAGCAGCAGTTCGTCAGAGGTTTTCATCTGCACCAGGAAGTCGATATCCAGCATCTGTGCGCAGTCTTTCACCGTCAGGTACGGGTCGGTTCCCACGTCGATGAAGGTCCAGCCGTGCTGCTGCAGGATCGGCAGATGAGGCCGCCGCAGAAGCTCGGTGTGGATGGTGCGATTCGGGCAGCCGAAGTGTTCGGCGATCTGTACGAGATATTTGACATCAAATTGCAGATACTGATCCGGCGGAAGCAGGCCTCCGAAATCGTCGGCAAAGCCGATGGTGTCGCCGGGATCGGCGCCGCTAAGCTCGAAGGAGAGCTCTCGCTGGCGAATGGCGTTTTCGGTGATCTTTTGCATGAACTCGTGCACGAAACTCGGCTCGTCGTGGATGTCCAGAAAGATATCGTGCCCGCGCAAAAGCACCGCCGTGGTAAAGGGGCCCTGCGTGCCGGTTGAGAAGCCGACGGTGACATCATCGGGCGCGTGATCCAGCATGTATTGCCGAAAGCGCAGCATATCGGGGATCACACCGGCCTGCGTGATGTCTTCGGGAACCTGCAGTTGCGCCATCTCCTGCCGGCTGTTTATCGGATGACCGGCCGGTGCGGCGACATGGTCTTCGGAGAATACGATCTTCAGGCCCAGCGTGGAGCCGGTGGAGTATGCGGTGAAGTCCGGGCTGACGGCGCGGCGGAGTGGGAGACCGTATTTGTCGTGGAGGATTTGCGGGCCCTTGAGCTGAACCCGCATCTGTGTGGCCGGATCGCCGTGGTATCGTCCCATGCTGACACCACAGTACTCCGCGTAAACTTCGGGCGGAACTGCGATACGCCAGGGGACATGAGGGGCTGGTGTGTTGGGATTCATGGATGATTGAGCAGTCGTTGCCCTCGCTTGAACGTCTAAAGTGGTGCCTATCCCTTCAGCACGGTTTTGACGATGGCTTCGGGGTCGTCGTGGTCGATATCTTCGCCCCGGGCGGATAGGACGGCCTGCACGGCATCGGCTTCGGCCACACCGAGCTGCTGCAGGATTTCCACCGCGGCCTCTTCAGCGTCGCCCTTGGTAGTCGCTCCAGCGGGCACAGCGGCTTTTTCGTCCACGACGGCGAACTGCCCGAGCTTGCCCTGAAGCTGTGCGATGAGGCCCTTGGCCGTCTGTTTGCCGACACCCGAAAGCGAGCGAAGGGTCTTGTTGTCACCCAGCTCGATGGCCTCGGCGTAGGCCTTCAGCGGGATCGACATGCTGGTCAGGGCGGTCTTGGGGCCGAAGCGGGGGACCTGGATCAGCTCTTCAAAAAACTCCCGC
>JAWODS010000121.1:0-3196 GCA_046483205.1 Armatimonadota bacterium
GTGACGCCCACCAGCCACAGGGACCGGGTGTTTCCCTGCAGTTGTAGAAGCGTCAGGGAGGAAATCCCCGCCAGCACAATCAATGCTACGTACAGTTTTGTGAAGCTTACGATGTTGGCGTCGCGGGTGCGAATCTGGTCGTACGTATCCTGGAGATCGAAATTCAGTGCGTCGTATCCGGGGACTGATACTGACCTCACGTTGCACCACCCTTATGCGGTGATAGTGTGTCGAGAGACGGCATCCCCTTTATTTGCGCCCCACTATTGTGGTACGTACCTTGAGACGTATTTCTTGGTAGCTGCAAAATGTCCTGCAGAATTCTTGATTTTTTTTGAATCTTTTTTGGTGTGGCCAACAGGAGTGTTGATTATGCCCATCGAAACCGTGCAAATTGCCCGCAATGATGAGGTCTATGAATGCTTTCCGGATTGCGTGAAAACCACCAGCGGAAAGATCATCGTCATATACCGCGAAAGCGAGGCCCACGCGTGCAGAGAGTTTTCGGACCTGGTCATGCGCCACAGCACCGATGAGGGGCTCACATGGTCGGACCGGCAGGTGCTGATACAGAGCGCGAAGGACGACAAAGCGCTGTTTAAATGGAACTGTCCGCGCGTCAGCCAGCTTTCCGACGGGCGTCTCGTTGCGCTGTGTGATGGATACCGAATCCCGCCCGGCGAAATCAGCACGCGCGATTCCCGGACCTTCCTGTGGTTCTCCGACGATGACGGCGAGACGTGGGAAGGACCTGAGGAGACGCCGATTACGGGTATCGTGCCCGATAAGATTTACGAGACGAAGGCGGGGACGTGGCTGGTGGCGGCACATGTCGGGCGCAAGGGCCAGCGGGGGCTGTGGCAGCGAGTCTTTCGCTCCACCGACTCCGGCGAAAGCTGGGAGGGGCCCATCGATGTGGCAAAACGTGACGGGCTGAATCTTTGCGAGGCCTCAGTCATACAGCTTCCCGACGAGCGGCTGGTGGCCTACATGCGGGAAAACTCCGGCAAAGGCTGGTCGGCGTATAAGGCGATTTCGGAGGATGACGGCAAATCGTGGCACGGCCCGTACGAGACACACATCCCCGCATGCCACCGCCCGGTCTCCGGATATCTGCCCTCCGGTAGGATCATGGTGACCTTCGCGTATATGATGCCGGGGACCGAGCGCAACCGCGCCAACTTCATGGCCTACACCGAAACGCCTGAAAGCGCCGGAAGCACGTCACTTCAGGACCAGGGCGGGCAGCTTTTGTGCCTCGACCACGACCGCAGCGACCATCCCGACCAGGGATATTGTGGCTGGTGTGTGCTGGATGATGATTCGCTGTTTGTGGTCAACTATATCAACGATGATGCGCCGATGGCCCAGATCCGCGGATATTTCTTCACCGAAGACGAATTCTGAGCGCCGGGCGGCGTGACACCTCCGCCGTCAGCCCTGGACAAACAAAAGCAGGAGCGCCACACGGACGCTCCTGCTATCGTGCCTGAAGGGGCCAACCGGTATTACTCCACACTGCCGTCCATCACTGGCCGCATTATCCAGGTGCCGTTGCCTGCCTGGTGGACAGCCTCATCGGGGTCGAAATCCAGCGACAGCTTGATGAGTTGACCCTCGAGTGAGAACTGCCCTGTCCTGACCTTGATGCCGCTTTCCGTGCCACTCGGGACTTTCAAAGGAACCTCAGATCCATCGGCCAGCACCAGGTAGTTGTCGCCCGGTTCTGCCGATACACGGATGCGAATTTCTTCGTACGTGCCGGTGATGATCGAGGGGCTGAAGACATACATCGGCCACTGTGTCGCCCATACGAGGTCGAAGTTGAAACCGTTGCCACCATTGAGGGCCTGCACCACTGATCCGTCGGGGGCGACCAGGTCAATACCGACGATCTTCACCCTGATTCCGTCAACCGCCACTGCGGCGGTCGCGCCCCTGTGAGCGCGGCTGTTTTTGGCCAGGTCCACGCCTGTCTCGCTGTCGGCCACGAACTCTGAATCCGAGCTCCCACAGCCGGCCAGCACGAAAACCACAAAAACGGCAGTAACAAAAAGTCCCCACCTGTGCAGACGCTGCATGACATTCCCTCCAGCCATCCGATATCGAGCACCACCCCTATTTTGCCCTCCCGACATAAGACCCCTCTCAACCCCCGCTCAATCTTTTCGCAAGAAAGGCGTGTTATGCACAAATTGTGCGGGGGTGGTCATGTGGGCCTACAGATGTGAGACCGCCTTTAAAGCCTCTGAAATGTCTGACCGTATAGCCAAATCGAAGTATGAGGAGTCCGCATCCATGCACAGGGTTTCCGCCATGATGTTCCACGCGTCAGAGGGCGCGGTGAGAACAACAGCATCCGGAAACAGTTTCTGAAAATCCAGTTCGATTTCGAGTAGCTCGATGCCATTATCCCTGGCTATTTCAGCACACCACGTGTCAATGATGACGTCATAATCGCCGCTTAATCCATATTTGGTCCCCAAATGTGCGCCGAGCTGCCGGTCTGCTTCCACCGCTTCGACGTCTGCGGCGACCACCTCAGTTTGACCGTCCGCGTGCTTCAGTATTCTGAGGTGAAGCATGATATCGCCTTCCTTTTTTTGGGGCTAAAAGATTGATGCAGAGGTTCAATACTGGTAGCCCTGACTATTTCGGTGTTCGCCTATCTTACGCCTTGGACTTATAGGCATTTGCTACACTCTAACACACGCAATCGTGGGCGATTGCGTCACCACTTCTTTCCCACTTGCGCATCACCCCCTGCGTCTGGCTGTGTTACAGGCACAACAGGGAAGTGACACTTATCCACATGCAAGCAAGTTGTGCTAATCTGCACTCAACGAATCGCAAAACGCAGCCAACGGAGGCCGCATGAACACCGAAATCACACCTGAACGCGCTATGTGGATTGAGTGCTACACCCGCGCTCGCCGCGAATCGCTGGACGAAAACGCGGCGCTGCGTAAAGCGGTTGACTACATGCTTGAAAACTTCCGGCAAGCCATCCGCGTATCGCCCGCCGCCGCCAGGTCTGTTGAGACGCAGACGGAAGGCATGCGGCGCATCAACCAGCGCGACCGCGAGGCGCTTGAGCTTTTCGGAATCGAGCAATGAGTGCACCGGCGGCTGAATCTACCCGAGCCGCCGCGACCACCCCGGCCCTGTGTCCCCAGCATTTCGGGCCGGGTTTTAT
>JAWODS010000128.1:0-4875 GCA_046483205.1 Armatimonadota bacterium
CCGGGAGAGATGACGGGCACGCGGCAGCACGGGATGACGGATGTCCAGATGGCCGCCCTCATTGCGGATACACCGACACTGGCCGCCGCCCGTGAGGATGCCCGGAAGCTTCTGGAGACCGACCCGGACCTCAAGCTGCCCAGGCACGATGCGCTGCGGGAGACCGTCACCAGGGCGGAAAAAGAGCAGGAAGCCGGTCTGACGATATGAAACTCCAGCATTGGGAGCATTCACACAGCGGGGGCAAACCGGCGGCGGGCGAACGAGCCGTGGAGGTCATGGCGCCATGCGTGTGATCGCCGGAACCGCGGGCAGCCTGGCCCTGAAGTACCCGAAGGGCGCCGAAATCCGTCCGACGACCGACCGCGTGCGGGAGGCGCTCTTTAATGCATTGATGGCTGATGTGCCCGGAAGCCGCTTCCTCGACCTGTACGCAGGCAGCGGATCCGTGGGCATTGAGGCTTTAAGCCGCGGCGCTGAGTTCGCCACCTTCGTGGACCGGTCGCAGCACTGCATCGAGGCGATCACGGCGAACCTCGACCACACCGGATTGGCCGACCGTGCGGTGGTTATTCAGCGAGAATTGCCCACATCTGTGAAAGAGGTGTGGCAAAAGCGTGGCCCTTTTGATATAGTATTTGCAGACCCACCGTACGAAACCGATCATGCAGCGCTGCTTGAAGCCTTTGCGGGGCTGCCGGTGAGTGAGCCTGTGCTGTTTGTGCTCGAATGCAGCGTGCGTAACGAGCCGGACAGTGACGGCCTGCGTGTCATACACCGGCAGGAAATCGGCGAAACAGTCCTGGCATGGTGGGAGCAGCCCTGAGGCCGGGTAAATATGCCCCGACACCTGCCGGCGGCACAGGAGCAGCAAGCGTGACACAGTCACAGGAGCCTAAAAACGCCTGAATCGCATTGTCCAACGAAAGACATGCAATCATGAGCCATAGACGCGCGATCTGTCCCGGAAGCTTTGATCCGTTTACGCTTGGACACCGCGATATTATCGAACGGGCGTCCGCGTTGTTCGACGAGGTCATCGTGGCGATCGCAGAGGATGCCCAGAAACACCACGTTTTCACGGTTGATGAGCGGGTGGAGATGGCTGCGGTGGCCTGCGCAGATATTGCGGGCGTGTCCGTTGAGGCCTTTGACGGGCTTTTGGTGGAATACTGCCGGAGCCGTGACGCCGTGGCGATTGTCAAGGGCCTGCGGGGGTCGGAGGACCTTCCCCACGAACAGCAGATGGCGCAGATCAATTCCAGGCTGGCGCCGGAGATACAGACGGTTTTTCTCCTGGCGTCGCCCCAATATTCACATATTCGTTCAAGTATGATCCGCTGGGCAGCACAGTTGGGGGCCGATATGTCTTCGTACCTGCCGCCCAATGTTGCAGAAAGATTACAGCAGAAATACTCAGGCGGTCACCAAAACAGCGCGGACTGACACACGGTAGGGAGGGCTGCACATGGAGATCCTGCAGCTTCTAAATGAGCTCGAAGAGATGGGCGAACGCGGCGAACAGCGCTGGTACACGAAGCTCTTTTTGGTGAAAAAAACGGTGCTGGACGTTGACGAGTTCTACGACATGCTGCACAAGCTGCGGACGAGCCTGCCTGAAGAGATGACCACAGCCACGCAGGTCACCAAGCAGCGTGAGAAGATCATCGAAGAGGCACACGCCGAGGCCCAGCAGATCACCGATTCTGCCCGCGAGCAGGCCCAGCGGCTGATTTCAAACGACGAGCTCACCAAACAGGCCGAGGCGGAGGCCGAAAGAATCCGCGAGGAGGCCCGGGTGGATGCTGACGCCATTCGCGCCGATGCCAACCAGTGGGCGCGGGGCGTGGTCGAGCGTCTGGAGAATTACGTCAGCCGTATCAGCGCCACCATCGACAAGACCAAAAAAGCCCTGGGCTCTCAGGGGCCTGCACCCCCCGAGCGCCACAGAAGTCCCCTGGAAGATCTGGACGAAAAGCAGTAGCGCCGCCTGCTGACGCACACTTTCTTTTTCAAATGCACAGGAACACACCGTGCTCTTTACGCGGATTGGCCAAATATATTTTTACATGTGGGCCGGGATCCGTACCATTTCATGGATGCCGGCTCTCTTCATGACAGGAGATTGATGCAAGTGATCGTACTGGTTGTAAACTGTGGCAGTTCGTCCCTGAAATATGAGCTTTTCGACACCGACGCCGAACAGCCCCTGGCCGGGGGCCTTGCCGAGCGCGTGGGTATCAACGGCGGCGATGATGCAGTGCTGGAGCATGAGCCGGCAGACGCTGAAGAGATCGTCCGTGAAATGCCGATGCCGGACCACGAGGTCGCCCTGGGAGCAGTGCTGGACATTCTCGTGGATGACGCGGTGGGAGTTATTGACAGTCTTGACGCAATTGAGGCGGTGGGGCACCGGGTCGTCCACGGCGGCGAAAAGTTTGCTGAATCAGTGTTGATAGACGACGAGGTCATCGCGGCCATTGACGAATTTTCGGAGCTCGCGCCGCTGCATAACCCCCCGAACCTCACCGGGATCCGTGCCTGCCAGAAGCGTCTGCCGGGCGTGCCCGCGGTCGCGGTGTTCGATACGGCCTTCCACCAGACGCTGCAGCCCCGGGCGTATCTGTACGGCCTGCCCTATGAAATATACGAAGAGCACGGGGTGCGCCGCTATGGTTTCCACGGCACCTCTCACCGGTACGTGACACAGGTGGCCGCACGCCGCCTTCAGCAAGACCATGGCATTCCTCCGGGGGACCAGAAGATTATTACCTGCCACCTGGGCAACGGCTGCTCCATGGCCGCGGTTGATGGCGGCTCAAGCATTGATACAACCCTCGGCTTTACCCCGCTTGAAGGGCTTTTGATGGGAACGCGCTGCGGGGATCTCGACCCGGCGATCGTCTATTTCCTGATGGAGAAACTCGACCTGGACACGGATGAAATCGATCAGATGCTCAACAAGCAGTCCGGACTCCTGGGCGTCTCCGGGGTCAGCAGCGACATGCGGGATGTCAAGGCGGCGGCCCATGAGGGCAACAGGCGTGCGCAGGCCGCCCTGGACCTGTTCTGCTATCGTGTCCGCAGATACATCGGGGCCTACGCCGCTGTGCTCGAAGGCCTCGACGCCATTGTCTTCACGGCCGGAATCGGCGAAAACGAATCTCTCGTGCGCGCACAGGCGCTGGAGGGCCTGGAGTTTATGGGTATCAAAGAGGACACCGCGAAAAACGAGGCCGTCAGCAAGCTGCCTGAAGGCGAAGATATCGCCACCGACGACAGCGATGTGCGCATCTACGTCATCCCTACCGACGAAGAGCTCATGATCGCCCGCGACACCGCCCGTGTGGTCGGGCAGTAAAACGAAGCGAAGACGATGGGATTGTGCCGGTGGGGGCGCCTTTTCGCCCCCGTGTATTCATGCAATACCCGCAGACCCCTCCCCGGAGAGGAACCCTGCTGTGTGCATCCACGTCTATAACAACAGCATGAGTTGTTGAAGATGGTGCAATAGTATTTTGCGGCAGGAGATTGGGGTACCGGCGTCAAACTATTTATAGATGATGCAGGCAGCACTTCCCCCGAGGAGCGGGCAACATGGAACGGTATATGGCAGTTTTGATGATCACTGTGTGTCTCATCCTCGCCGTGCCCACGTACGCTCAAACCGGTGACTGGAGTGTCACGGTGTCGGCGGCCGATGCACAGCTTTCGCAGATCCTGGAGTCCATCAGCGACGAATGTGGCGCAGAGGTTGTGCTCATCCAGGAGCCTGAAGCACCGGTGACGCTGGATCTTGAGGATACCGATGTTGAGACGGCTGTCCACGAGGCCGCGCTGCAAACCGGCTGCTCGTGGGTGCGCCTGTACGTTCTTTATCCGGGCGACGACCCCGGTGACCTGCTAACGCACGCGACGATCCGCAAGCAGGTCGCCCTGGCCCGAAAAGCCCAGTTTGAGCAGATGACCGAGGAAGACAAAGAGGCTCTGGAGGCGGCCGTAAAGCAGCGGGTTGATGACGAGATTGCCTCGGCTGCAGGGACACCACTGGGAGGTTATGCTGTGAAGCCCCGGGGCTCCAGCGACCCCCTCTCCCGTATTTCCGTTGATGACCCCCTCATCCGGCTGATGAGCCCGGCCTATCGCGATCCCGCCTCAGTCTCCGTGCAGGATGCAGCGATCGAAGACGCCCTTGTGCAGTTCAGCCTGAAAACAGGCTTTTACGTGCTCGCGGATACGGACGCACTGGGCGGAGCAGTCAACGTGGATTTACAGGACGCTTCGGTGGATGACATCATCGCCGCAATCGCCGAGCAGCTTGGGTGCAACTGGACGCGCGTGTACGTCGTCGGCCACGCCCGTGAGCTGTCGAATCAGGAGGTGGAGGAGCGGCTTGAGGGACTGCTCGGCATGGGGATGAACCGTTTCTGGAGCGAATCCCCCGAACGACGCCAGGAGATCATCAACACCATTGTATCACGCAGCAACGAACTCACCAGCGAGCAGCGTGAAATGATCCGCTCTTCGTCGGTTGCCAAAAAAGTCATGACGAAGTTTATGAATTACACCATGCAGCTTCCCACCGATAAGCGCCGGGAGCTGATGCCGCTGATGCAGCAGGCCGCCCGGATCATGCGGTAGGACAATCCCGGTATTTGAAGGAGCCTGGATAATGAAGGCAGGGGATACACCGAGAGGTTTCACACTCGTAGAAATGCTGGTTGTTATCGGTATCATCGCCGTACTGTCAGCAATCCTGTTTCCGGTCTTTAATGCTGCTCGTGAAAAAGGGCGAGAGACCACCTGCATGTCGAACCTCAAGCAGATCGGCACGGCCATTGAGCTTTATGTGCAGGATGCAAACGGTTTTCTGCC
>JAWODS010000190.1:0-14070 GCA_046483205.1 Armatimonadota bacterium
GCAGGCATATTACAACAAGCAGGCCGGCGTCGAGCGTATCACCACCGAAACAGGTGCCGGACAATGGGGAAGCGCGCTGTCGTTTGCCTGCAGCCTGTTTGATATGGAATGCCGTGTCTATATGGTGCGCTGCAGCTATGATCAGAAGCCGTATCGCCGGATTATGATGGAGACATGGGATGCCGAGTGCATCCCGTCTCCGAGTGACCGCACAGAATCCGGTCGAAAAGTCCTCGCCGAAGACCCCGACACTCCCGGCAGTCTCGGCATCGCAATTTCGGAGGCCGTGGAAGATGCCGCCAAGAGTGATGAAGCCAAATACTCGCTGGGCAGTGTGCTCAACCACGTGATGCTGCACCAGACGATCATCGGCCTGGAGCTGAAAAAGCAGCTTGCAATGGCTGGAGAGACTCTGGACACGATCGTGGGATGTGTCGGTGGTGGCTCCAATTTCGCCGGGGCCGCGTTCCCGTTTGTCAAGGATAAGCTCGACGGGCAGGATATTGACATTATCGCGACCGAGCCGACGGCCTGTCCGACCATGACGCGGGCTCCGTACAGCTACGACTTCGGCGACACAGCCCAGCTGACGCCGCTTCTGAAGATGCACACCCTGGGCCACCAGTTTGTCCCACCGCCAATTCACGCCGGTGGCCTGCGCTATCACGGCATGGCGCCGCTGGTTTCACTGCTGGTCAGCCAAGATGTCATCGAACCCAGAGCCCTGGAACAGAACGACTGCTTCCAGTCCGCCGTCATGTTCGCCCGCACGGAGGGCTTCCTTCCGGCACCTGAGACCTCGCACGCCATTCACGGTGCGGTCCAGGAAGCGCTCAAGTGTAAGGAGACGGGTGAAGAGAAGTGTATCGTCATCGCCTACAGCGGCCACGGGCACTTCGACCTGGGTGCATACGAGGCGTATCTCAAGGGCGAGCTTGAGGACTTCCACCTGTCTGAAGAGGCGATTGCCGAGGCCCGCGAGAATCTGCCTGACTATGTTGACGAATCGTAAACTTGCAGCACTGCTAACACAAAGCCCCGGGGCATGTGCTCCGGGGTTTTTTGTTGCCCGCGATGTTTGCGCCGCCTGCAGGGGTATGGTATCCTGCTTTGGTGACAATTCGGCTGCAGGGCATAATCGGAAGGCGGTGAGAATCCGCCGCTGCCCCGCAACTGTGACCGGGGACGAAAGCCCGTATGACCACCGCCAGGGCGGGAAGGTCGGGCCAGTAGGACGATCCGGAAGCCAGGAGACGACCTGCAGCGATAGGTACCCCACGAGGGCGGGGAGTTTTCGTGCGTTTGTATGCAGCCGCCCCGGCGGCTGTTTTTTTGATTCACCACGAGCAGGAGCATCGACCGGTGCACCCGAAGGCATGGTGGAAAATATCAGTCACGGCCGTTGTGCTCTGCTGTCTCATCACAGCAGGCCTCGCCGGGTGCAGCCGTCCCGCCGCACCGCCGACGCCCATTTCCCCATCCGCGCAACAGGCCACGTCGCAGGACGGCTGGCCGAAGACGCTGGTGAATGAAGTCGGGCCTGACATCACCCTGCAGAGACCTGCTGAACGTATCATCTGCCTGCAGCCCAATATCTCCGAGATGATGGCGGCTGTCGGCGCGGTTGAAACTGTTGTTGGGGTGGACAAATACACCGATTATCCGCCTGAAATGACCGAAAAGCCGCGCGTGGGCGACATTCTGAAGCCTGATTACGAAAAAATCGTCAGCCTCAGCCCCGACCTCGTCGTCACCTCCCGGGGGACTCCGATGCCGGTCATTGAAAAGCTCCGGGGCCTGGGCGTGGAGGTGCTCGGTCTGGACCCGCTCAGTATTGACGAAGTTTTCGACGCCATGAAGCTTCTGGGGCGTGCGACCGGCCACGACGACACTGCCCAGACGGCGGTACAGAAACTGCAAAAGCGGCGGGAAGCCATCCGGGAGCGTGTCGAGCACGCCCCGGGTGACAAACATCGCCCGCGTGTGGTGTTTATTCTCTCGTTTGAGCCTCTTTTCGTGGCGGGCGCCGGCTCATTCGTCGCCGAACTGATCAATGAGGCGGGCGCCCGGCATGTCATTGAGATTACCGATCCCGCAGGCCAGCAGCAGCCCTGGCCGCAGGTGTCGAAGGAAACGATCATCGCCGCAGCTCCAGATGTGCTGATTTGCGGTCTCTCCCACGGCGGGGAGTCGATGGGGACCGAGCAGGTGATGCAGCAGTTAAAATCCGACCGTGCCTGGTCGGAGATACCGGCGGTGCGAAACGGGCGTGTTTATACGATTAACGATGACCTCGTCTCGCGTCCCGGCCCGCGACTGATCAGGGCGCTGGAGATCATGGCCCGCGACATCCATCCCGAAATCAGCACACCGGTCGAAGGGGGCGAGCAGTAGATGGCTCCCGAAGCGGCGGTGCAGGCCGTTGATGTGGTCGCAGGTTACGAGGAGCGCGAAGTGTTGCATGGCATCTCCCTGGAGGTTCCCCGGCACCGGATGATGGCGCTCATCGGCCCTAACGGCTCCGGCAAGAGCACGCTTTTGCGGGTACTCACGGGTGTCATTGCTCCAACCTCCGGCCGCGTGCTGCTGGAGGGCCGTCCGCTGTCGCAATTCACCCGCCGTGACATCGCCCGCAGGATCGCCGTCGTGCCGCAGATGGCCACCATGCTTTTTTCGTTCAGCGCCCTCGAATACGTCATGATGGGGCGCACACCGCATTTGGGGCGGCTGCAGGGGGAATCCCAACAGGACCGCCAGATCGCCCGCCAGGCCATGGAGGACACCGACATCGCCCACCTCACCGAGCGCCCGGTCACCGAGCTGTCCGGTGGCGAGCTGCAGCGGCTGACCGTGGCTCGCGCTCTCGCCCAGGACACCCCCATCATCATGCTCGATGAGCCGACCTCCTTTCTGGACATCAACCACCAGCTTGGGGTTCTGCGGCTCTTGCGGCGCTTCAGTGAAGAAGGGCAGACCATCCTGTGCATCTCCCATGACCTGAACCTCACCGCCACCTTCTTCGACCATGTGGCCATGCTGCAGGCGGGGACGCTCGCCGCCGTCGGTCCGCCGTCGGAGATCATCACGCGCGATCTCATCCGGCAGGTGTACGGCGCGGATGTGGTCATCGACCGGTCGCCCGAGGGACATCCGCGCATCACCGTCACCTCCACCCCGCCCGGGGGTGAGGGCGAATGAGAGTGCATCCGGCGGCGTTCTGGATACTGGTGGCCTCCGCGGCTATGGGGGTTGCGGTCCTGTCGATGACCCACGGGACGTCGGGAATGTCGGCGTCGAAGGCGCTGCAGATTGTGTGGCTGTCGGCGACGGGGCAGGCCGCCGAAGGGATCACCCCGGCTGATGTGACCATCATCCGCGACATCAGGCTGCCGCGGCTGTGCCTGGGGATGCTGGTGGGCCTGTGCCTGGCGGTGGCGGGTGTGGTGATGCAGGCGTTCTTCCAGAACCCGATGGCGGCTCCCTCGATCATCGGGGTCTCCGCGGGTGGCGCGCTGGGGGCAACGGCGGCGATGATGCTGGGCTTCAATGTCTGGTTTCTCGGCCTCAGCTCCGTGGCCCTGACTGCCTTCGCCGGGGCGCTTGTGGTGACGGCAATCGTTTATCTGCTGTCGCGGCGTGGTGGCCGAACCCCGGTGGCCGTGCTTCTTTTGACGGGTATCGCCCTGGGTGCAATGGCCCAGGCGATGGCGTCACTGATACTGATTCTTTTCGGGCACGGGCAGATGGACCGGGTGGTCTATTGGATGCTGGGAAGCCTGTCGGGCGCGGGCTGGGCGAAGGTGCAGATGATCTGGCCCCTGGCTGCTGTCGGAGGCCTACTGGTGTATATATACGGGCGGGATCTGAACGTCCTTCTGCTGGGCGATGAGGCGGCGCAGTATCTGGGCCTGAATGTCGAGCAGGTGAAGCTGGTGCTGATCGCGCTGTCGTCGCTGCTGGCGGCCGCGGGAGTGGCTGTGGCGGGCGTGATCGGCTTCGTCGGCCTGATCGTGCCACATATCACCCGGCTCATCGTGGGGCCCGATCACCGGGTGCTTCTCCCCTCCGCGGCGGCGCTGGGAGCCGTACTCCTGGCGCTGGCCGATGTCGGAGCGCGCCTGTGGGGGGAGATCCCCATCGGCATCATTACCTCGATGCTCGGCGGCCCGTTCTTCCTCTACCTGCTGCACAAACGCCGCGAGTATGAGATGTGATCCCGCATCTCGCGAAGCTGGTTACTTCCGGTAGGTAATACCCAGAAACTGGCTCCGGCGGCTGTCTTTGGTGGTATTGCCGAAATGCAGGCGGTATGAGGCCTGCAGGTGGCTGCCGATTTCATAATCCAGGTTAGTGTCAACACTGTAGCGGAAATCGTCGGCGCGGCGGCGAACCTCTCCCAACACTCCCAGCTCGCCGCTCGGATTGACACCCATCGTGAGCTTCCCCCACCGCTGCTGGTAATCGATCAGGGCCCCCACGTCGCCGACCCACGATTCAGCGGTTTTAACGTCCTTGCTGGCACCGGCGGTAAACTCCAGGATCCCCCACGAGTACTTACGCTGGTATCCAAACGCGCCAAGGGTGTGAACCTGGTGCAAGCCGTGGTCGCCCTCGGTTGAGATCAGCACAAGCGGGCGCCATCTCGTCGCCGGGACATCCTTCCACATATAGCGCCACCACGTCTTCAGGCGGTTGAACTCTGATGCGTCGTCGGACCTGCTGAAGTCGGAGTCGATCTTCAGCGAATACTCCTGGCTCGCCCGCTGCAGCGCCCAGGTGCCATCCATGGCCCATGAATAGCTGGACTCGCTGTCATCGCCGCTGTCATCGCTTGCCAGGCTCAGGGCGATTTTCAGGTCCCTGGTGTCAATGGCGTGCGCGCAGGCGGCCGAGATAATGAGCGCGGCGAAGAGCATACATGCTGTGAGCGTACAACGTCGCATACAATCATTCTCCCGGGTCGGGTGTGTCAACAGCCGTGCAGATCAAAAAAGCATTTCTCGAAACCCCTCCACAGACCTGTTTCGGGATCGATGGAGTATTCGTGGATGCGGAGAGATTCCCGGGCAAGCTCGTGGAGGTATATCTGCACAGGTGGCTCGATAAAGGCACTTGCGGTGAAGTAGGGGTTGCCCCGACGGACGGAGATGCGTCCGGCGTGGAAATGGCCGTTGATGACCGGGACGGCCCGCCCGGCCTTCTCGATAATCTCGCGGGCTTGTTTGGCCGCGCGGTAGCTGTAGCCCTCGATGTCCGTCGGCTCGATGTAGAAATGGCTGAAGACCGCCACGGGCGCATCACCGGCAGCCTCGAGGGTCTCCTCAAGCACCCGCAGGCCCTTCTCAAGGATGCCGGGGTCCTCCTCACCTTCCATCACACCACTGTCGAGAACCGCAAAATGGCATCCGGCTTCGGTGAAGCTGTAGATGCTCTCACCATACATCTCCACGTACCGGCTGCGGGGGCGGTCGTGGTTGCCGAACATGAAACGCACGGGGACATCGGGGGCGTACTCGGTGACACATCTGCTGAACTCCTGCTGGTTTTTCAGCCCCGCCTCATCCCAGCCGGCATCCACCTGGTCGCCCGTGAAGATGATGAAATCGGCGGCCAGCTCATCGTCACAAAACGTAAGCGCCGATGCCAGAAGCTGGTCCGCATACGCCGTCACGCGGTTGGTTTCCGGGATGTTGTCGGGCAGCGTATGCAGCGGAAGCGGCTCACCATCAACGGCTTCGTAATGTACGTCGGCGATCTGGACGAAGCGGCACGACGGGCTGGACACTTCGCTCATTGCTTGAATTTCCTTGTATAAAGATCTTTCTCCAGCGCCTCGGGCCACTCACTCTTCGCCATCGGTGTCACGGAGACCTCCGAACCGGCCGCCTCACCCAACACCGTGGTATTCACGGTAAAGCGACACCGGTCCTGGATTCCCCAGCCCGGGAAATAATGCAGCTTCACCAGACCGTCGTGGATGGAGAAGCCCGGATCGTTGCGCAGCACGATGACCGAAGCATCGTTGCCCGCCTCGACGTGGTCGATCACGAACGCCTGGCTGAGGGTTTCGCCGTAGTCGAGTATGACCGCCGCTCCGTCGAGCAGACCGTCTGTCGGCAGATTGGTATCGGTGAGCAGGGCGTTGCGAGTATCCCCTGCCTCGACGCGTTCGGTCGAGGTCACGGTGCCGGTGTATGCGGGGACCTGTCCAGAGATCTGGATCTGTCCTGCCTCGAGACTGCTCACGCCCACTCCGTATGCTGAGGTGACAGAACCATCTTCGCCCATACGGACCCAGGCGGCTCCGCCCCCGCGGACTACCAGACTGTCCTCAGGGCGCACGTGCGCAGGGGTCTGTCCGTCATAGCGGCTGATGAAGAAGTCACGAGTGCCATCGGCCAGTTCAATGCTGACGGCCACGTCTGCTTCGGCTCCGGCGGTGCCCGTCGCCAGCAGGGAGGTTTTGGCAATGAACGGGTCCCCGGAATGGAACTCATGCACGGCGGCGAACAGCGAATCGCCACCATTGTGGCGGACGAAGCTGAAGGGACTGTAGCCGGCCCTGCGCATCGCCGGGGCCTCGCCCACAAAAAGCCTGCTTCCCTCCGGCATCATCAGCCAGTGCTGCGAGGCTTTACCGTCCTCGTATTCATAAGACAGTGTCTCCACATCAGCCAGCTGTCCGGCCTGCAGCTTCTCAATGTACCTGTGCATCACACCATCCACCGGAGTAAGCGACACACTCGTCGCGGCCGTGTAGGGCTCCTGCAGGCAGCCATGAAGCATCCAGTCATGCATTTCGCCGCCCTGCACGCGGAAGATGTCCACCAGGTAGCTGTGGGCCTCGTCCACCTGTATCATCGCCAGGGTGCGGCGGTAGGTGTCCGCTTTCGGATAATAAGACTTCTCTGCGGACGCCTCCACGATCTGCACGGGGGCGTACTGCGTGGCGAAGATACGCAGGCGTCCTTCGTTGTTGCTGTTGCCGTGGCCATAATCGCGATAGCGCCAGTCAGGGAACGGCATTGCGTCGTGTTCGGTGAGTTCCCGCTTGAGACCGGAAAATCGGCCGTGCTGGTTCTCGCCGTCGATGACCACCGTATTCTGCCCGGCGGTCATGGTGTGCCACTCGCGGGTCGAGACCTCCCCGTATTTCGCCCGGTACAAAGTCGAGCTGATCATCTCCCGGTCCTGGCTCCAGGCGATAATGTTCAGAGCGTCGAGATGGTCGTGACCGTGGGTGCCGGAAAAATGCAGGTGCGCCTGCTGCTGGTTTTCGCCCTCGCCGCGACCCATGATGACGTGACCCATGCAGCCCAGCAGCTTCGGGGTTGACTGCGTTTTTTGGGGCATCCACCAAGCCGGGCGGGGATAAGAGGTGTCGTGGATGACAGCGGTGTTGTTATCCGGCAGGGTCACCTTGCCCAGGGCCTCCCACATGCGGTTGAACTGCGGCTCGTATCTCTCAGCGAGGTCCAGGTTATCCACCCGCTCGCCGGTGACCTCCCACATATACCCGGGCGGGTCTGAATAGCCCTTCAAAAGCCGCGGAACCGTCCGGGACAGATGGGTGGTGATGTCCTTGTGGTAACTCGGTGACCCTTCGTGCCAGAAGCCGCTGACGAAATAGGTGGCGTGAAGAATATTGTCCAGCCATTGCAGCGCGATGTGGATGTAGTCGGGCTCCGGAAGAATCTGCCCGAACTTGCAGTATGACCGGATGCCGTGATGATCCAGGTTCCCGTAGGTTTTGTCAACGCTTTCATTGAACTCGATGTGATACCGCAGCATCTGCTGGACATCTTCCAGCACACCGAGCTTTTGCATCACCCCACTGTTGTGGATGAGGTCATAGCTGAACAGCAGGGACTCTGCACTACCCGGGAAGAGGGGAACCCATCCCCCGTAAAGGCCGGTACTGTCCCAACGCACGCGGAACTGCATGTCATCCTGGCTGTAGCGCTCATCACCACCGCGCTCCCGCAGGGGCCACTGTGGGATGACCTCGCTGTAGCGGTCGAGGATAATCGCGGCCCTGCGTGCGGGGTCGGTGGTGCCGGTAAGGTGATGCAAAAGGGCGAGGTCGAAGCAGTGCTCTTTCATGGCGATATTGGACTGGTTGAAGGCACCCGTGCCGTCTATGAGCGCCCGCAAATCCGCCTCGTCCATCTCCCGAAAGCGCTGTGTGGCACGCTCCAGCATGGCCACGGCGGCGGCGTGGTACGTGCCCTCATCGGTGGACCCGTGAAGCGCTATGGCGGCATCCACGACCGCGTAGAAATGCCCGTTTTCGGAGTTCGCCCGCCCTCCGGGTTCATACAGCGCCGCCAGTTGTGCGGGGGTCTTGTCAAAATCTTCCCCGTAGCGGCTGATCAGTCCGTCGGGGTTGGAGGTATTGAGGACGCTGAATCGAGGAGCCGCAATCACGGGCCTGTCTGGAGTCATGCTCATGGCATATATGCAGCCACACAGGCCTATCAATAACACGCAGACGGCAATTCGCACGCTGTCACCCACCCTCTATTTTGTCGGCAGTGTGATGAAAAATCGTTCCGCGGGTCAGTCACCGGCGGCTGCGACGGCCTTTTCGCCCAGCTTTCGGGCGGCCTCCAGAACCTCCGGCATGTCGGCCACGGCGCCCTTCTTTGCGGCGGATACGCACACATCACCGAGGTACTGCCCTCTCCACCGCTTCGCCCACAGCTTCGCCGGCTCGGTGACCCAGTGGCTTTCGTCCTGGCTCGGGTGGCCGTACGGGCACAGCACCGCCCAGATCATCCCCCGGAAGCCGTCTGCCAGCCACTCGCTGGCGTAATAGCACGACCACCGGTCAATGAAGCATTTCATCTGTGCCGTCACACCCTGCCAGTACACGGGGCTGCCCAGGGCGAGTATGTCGCACTCCAGCACCTGCTCGATTACCCGGCGCCAGTCGTCGAAGCCGCGCAGGTCCACCCGGTTTTTCCAGTCATCGCCCACCTCGGCGATCGGGCGGATATCCATGTCGTCCAGATAGACTTTTTCGATGTCTGCTCCGGCGTCCTGACACCCTTCAAGAAAGGCATCACAAAGCAGGTCGGTGTTTCCGCTTTTGCGAGGGCTTCCGATGAGCGCGATCGCTTTCAATGTGAGCACTCCTCTGTCTCAAAAATACAGATGAACCGGGGCCGCACAAAGCAGCCCCGATTCGTGATTGCAGACACCGGCGGCACAGCCTATACGTCTTTGAGGATCTCGGCCTTCCGGGCGGCGTACTCTTCGTCGGTGATAAGGTCCTTCTCCCGAAGCGAGGCCAGCTTTTCAAGGCGCTGCTCGACGTCGCCTGCACCCGCCGCGGGCGGGGGCTGTTGCCCTCCCTGCTGTGACTGCCGCATCGTTTCCATCATCGCCGATCCCATCCCGACACCGGCTCCCATGCCGACACCGATGGCTGCAGCGCCGCCACCCCCCTCGGCCTGGGGCATGTCACCGATCGCCTGGGCGGTGCGGAATCGCATATAGCGGTCCATGTCTCCCACCGCCGCCATTCCGGAGCGCTGGTCAATCATTTCCAGGACCTTATCCGGTGGCGTGATGGCCTCGATCATGAAATCAATGAGCTCGAGGCCGTAGTTTCGGAAATCATCACCGAGACGGCTGCGCATGACCTCACCCAGCTCGTCATAGTGCTGCGGCAGGTCGAGGACGGTGTCCATGACCTCGCCGAGGACATCATTGAGCCGGGCGCAGATAAACTCGCGCAGCCACGATGTCACCGTGTCGGTGTCGTAGGTATTCTGGGTGCCAACGACCTCGTTGACGAAAAGCTGCGCGTCGCCCACCCGCATTGTGTATCCGCCGATGGCCCGCAGGCGCACCATTTCGAGTTCGGAATCGCGGAAGACAATGGGCGATGCGGTGCCCCACTTCATGTCGGTGAAGGTCTTTTTGTTGACGAAATAGACCTCGGCCTGGAAGGGCGTTTCGCCCCCGAAGGGGATGTTGATGATGCGCTGCAGCAGCGGCAGGTTGGCGGTCGTGAGCGTGTGCCTGCCGACTTTGAAGACATCAAGTGCCTTGCCGTCGCGAAAGAAGACGGCCTCCTGGCTTTCGCGCACCGTAAGCTGGGCTCCGAGTGTAATGTTTCCGGGGCCATATTCCGGCCATCGATGGACAATCTCGTTGCCGGTTGTATCCTGCCATTCAATAACATCGATTGCCATTTGTGCTCCTCGCTTTCTCACCGCGCCCATCGCCAGTTGGTGGCGCGCCGCGGGGATGGCTATTCGGGATCTGTATCAACACGGCCTTCTTCCATTCTCGTTCCGATGAGCGTTTCTTCTCCCTGCCGGCTGTCAACGACCATGGCGATTGTGTTTTCATCCGCCCGAAAGTAGGTGAACTCACAATCCGACACGTCGCTTTCGCTGGAGCCGACAAGTGCCATCTGTGCCTCTCCCTCCTGGGCCGCGCGAAAGCCCTCTTCCTGCAGCTCCTCTTCTGATTTTTCCGTTCTCTCAATCTCGTAGCAGCGACCATACATTTTGAGGATATAGCTCCGGGTTTTGCCGCGTGGCGGCTTTAGCTCCCACACCACCCAGTTGAGCACCGGGCTGGTGTAACGGCTGATTCCCACGACCTCACGATCGTTGCCGTCAACACGGATGATGTCTTCCAGTGCAACTTCGACATTGTGATTCATGGGTAGCGTCCCTCAGTTCGTGTTGCCTGTCGGTGCGGTGATCCCGCCCGCTCTATTGACTGTCGTCTTCGGGAACAAGATCCTGTGCAATTTCCTCGCGGTTACGCATCTTGTTTTCCAGCGCATTGATCTGGTCATCGATATCCTCGACAATCTCTCCGAACGTCTCATCGCTCATCTCTGTCTTTTCAAGCCGGTCAATATTGCTGCCGAGTTGCTCGACATCTTCAATGAGATTCACATCATATTCGTATAACCGATCCAGCCCTTCTTCGTCGATCTTCACCGCGTCAAAAAAGCCGCTGTAGCCATAGTCGGCGTGGTCGATGCGGTCATGGAGTGTTGTCAAATGCCGCTGTGTGCGACCGATTTTGGAGGTAAGCTCGATATTACTGGTGCCCGATTCGCCCATGAGCTGCTCCAGCCGCCGCCGTTGTTCATCAAGCATTTTGACCAGGTGGTCTCTGACGAGCCTGTCTCCCGCACGCCTGATTTCACGCTCCCGGTAACCATCAAAACCCGGGATCGACTCCGCCAATCGCTGGAACCAGTTCTCGTCGCCCCTGATGCGATCACGCATATCAGCCATATCAAGTCCGCCTTTCCGTGCCCTGTGTACACCTGTTGAGCCAATTTGCAATCTCTTTTACCTGATGATATATTCTTTCATTCTCCCGCTATTTCCTGCCCTGGACTGCAGTTTTCACACTCTCTGGCACAAAATCTTCGCCGGATTCCGCCGAATTCTGTACGGTTGATGTCACAGCCGCCTTGACGAAGCGCAGGCTCTGTACTATACTTTCTGCAAATTGAGATAGAGTTATCGGCCTTGACCGGGAGGAGTAGGCGGCAGCCGGAGACAACAGAGAGCTGCTGAAGTGCTGAAAAGCAGTGCCGAAGGCGCGCCGAAGGTCGCCCGCCAGCCGCTGTGCCGAACGCTACAGGGCAAATAGGTGCAGACGGGTTCGCCCGTTACAGCGACAAAGTGTCGGATGCGGCAGAGCCGCTTCCGGAACTCGGGTGGTACCGCAGGAGAGTATAACAGCCTCTTGTCCCGTTGTGGGCAGGAGGCTTTTTCTGTGCCTTTTCGCTGGCCGTCCTGCAGATGCTTTGATGACCATCACGTCCGGCAGCACCAGAATGTCCAATACTACGGAGGCATCCAGATGAAAAAACACAGTGGTCCAGTTGTCGAAGGTTTTTCACGGGCTCCCGCTCGCGCCCTGCTGCACGCCTGTGGCTATACACACGAGCAGCTCACCGACAGGCCCTTCATCGGTATCGCCGACAGCTCCAGTGATATCGTGCCGGGACATGTCGGCATGGAGCCGCTGAAGAGAAGTCTCGAACACGGAATCGCCGCCGGTGGAGGAGTACCCATGTCGTTCGGCGTGATGGCGATTTGCGACGGTGTGGCCATGGGACACAAGGGTATGTTCTACAGCCTCCCCAGCCGCGAGCTTATCGCCGACACCGTCGAGAGCATGGCCATCGCTCACGGTTTCGACGGCCTGGTGCTTTTGACCGACTGTGACAAGATCACGCCGGGGATGTTGATGGCCGCCGGACGACTGGATATCCCGGCGATTGTGCTGACGGCGGGTCCGATGTCATCAGGTCACCTGAAGGGCCGGCGCCTGTCGCTGGTGCGCGATACCTTCGAGGCGTTCAACCGGGCCGAAAGAGGCGAAATCTCCGCCGAAGAGCTGTACGAACTCGAGCGTGAAGCCTGTCCCGGACAGGGCTCCTGCCAGGGCCTGTACACCGCCAACACCATGGCGTGTGTCACGGAGGCCATGGGTATGAGCCTTCCCGGATGTGCCACCGCACTCGCCGGTTTCGCCAAAAAGCAGCGGATGGCGTACGACACCGGTGTCACAATTTGTGACCTGGTTGAAAAGGATATCACCGCACGCCAGATCATGACGAAGGCGGCCGTACGCAACGGCATCCGCCTGGATATGGCGCTTGGGGGATCCACCAACTCCTGTCTGCATATCGCCGCAATCGCCCACGAGGCGGGTTGTGACGTCAACCTGGAGACGTTCGACGAGATATCTCAGGGCACGCCGCAGATTGCGAAGCTGCGGCCGGCCGGCGATTACATGATGGAAGATCTCGACTGGGCCGGTGGTATCCCCGCCGTGCTCAAGACGCTGGGCGACAGAATCGAAGACAATCCGACGGTCTCCGGCGAAACGACCGCCCAGATCGCCGCGGAGGCCGAGGTGTACGATACCGACGTGATCCGACCAACCGACAATGCGTACAGGCAGGAAGGTGGTATCGCCGTCCTCAGGGGAAACCTCTGCCCGGACGGCGCGGTTGTAAAGCAGTCAGCAGTGTCTGATGCCATGCGGCATTTCACAGGCACTGCGGTATGTTTTGATTCCGAAGAGGAGGCCCTTGAGGCCATTATTGCGGATGAAATCCCTGACGGTTCGTGGGCCATCATCCGCTACGAAGGCCCTCAGGGTGGCCCCGGGATGCGCGAAATGCTCAACCCGACGGCGACGCTGACGGGAATGGGCAAAGAGGAATCGGTGGGGCTGCTGACAGACGGCAGGTTTTCCGGCGGCACCCGCGGCCCCTGTATCGGCCACATCTCACCTGAAGCCGCAGCCGGTGGGCCGATCGCTCTTGTCGAGGACGGCGACAAAATTGAAGTTGACCTCGATGAGCGGACGCTCAACCTTCTGGTTGAT
This sequence comes from Armatimonadota bacterium, assembly GCA_046483205.1. Classification (GTDB taxonomy): domain Bacteria; phylum Armatimonadota; class Zipacnadia; order Zipacnadales; family UBA11051; genus JBKHJK01. The sequence continues at coordinate 13,387 of JAWODS010000190.1, forward strand.
GACGAGGAGCTAAAGCGGCGCCGCGAGAAGTGGGAGCGGCCCGAATCGAAAGTCACAACCGGGTGGCTGTCACGCTACGCCCGCATGGTGCAGTCGGCAGCAACCGGCGCGGTGATGGAGTGAATATGTCCGCACAATCTCATATGTCGCGGATCTATATAAGGAGGAAATACTGTGAGTGACAAACTAATGAACGGCGGAAAAGCTGTGATGGAGGTGTTTACCGAAGAGGGCGTGGACGTGTTCTTCGGTTATCCAGGCGGCTCCGTGATACCGATCTATGACGCGCTGTACGATTCTGAAATCCGCAGCATCCTCCCGCGCCACGAACAGGGAGCGGTGCATGCTGCAGACGGTTATGCTCGATCCACCGGACGTGTCGGTGTGTGCATGGCTACAAGTGGTCCGGGTGCGACAAACCTGGTGACAGGACTCGCGACGGCCTATATGGACTCGGTGCCGATGGTGGCGATCACCGGCCAGGTCAAGCGCCATCTCATCGGCAAAGACTCCTTCCAGGAGGCCGACACCACCGGGATCACGCTTCCCATCACCAAGCACAACTACCTGGTGACCGATGAGACCGACTTCGTCAATATCCTGCGGGAGGCATTCTATCTCGCCCGCAACGGCCGACCCGGGCCAATCCTGGTGGACGTGCCGTTCGATGTCACCGCTGGCGAT
>JAWODS010000257.1:0-6411 GCA_046483205.1 Armatimonadota bacterium
GACCACATGCTCCTTGCGGGCGGCAGGATTACGCTGAATCTGAAGTGGCACAATAATTTCAAGCTTGAGTCCTGCCGCATTTCTGGTGCCAAACAGTACGGCATATACACAGAAGGGTGGTCAAGCCGCTTTTTGAACTCGGTCATCCGATGGTGCGACGAGGCCGGGTTCTACGGATACGCCCATTTCAATAACGCAGTCATCCGCGACTGCTATTTTGGCCGCTGTAAGATCGGCGCATTGATCCACGGTGGCCATGGATCCCGTATTGACGGGTGCGGCTTTGAGCGTTGCGCGCAGGACGCCGTCTACCTTCGAAGTGTGAAGGGATTCAGCATCTCTGACAGCTATTTTGAATTAAATGGCCGCCTCGATAGTCCTCACTTTGAGGCAGAGAGCCCGGCCAACGCCGTCGAAATAGGCTTCAACTCGTGGGGCGTCAACATCCACGACTGCATCTTCCGCTCCCAGAAAGATCCCAACGGTGCGTTGATCGCCATTTCGGACATCGAGACAGGGCATATCTATGACAACCTCTTCTGGACAAACAATCCAGTACAGAATGGCATACTTCTCCTCGAGAAATCCCGGCAGCGGCCCGATTGGGATAACCAGATTTCGAACCTCGTTGTCGAGGGAAACAAGGGTCGCAACATTCGCAGCCTGTTAACAGAAGAGGTCGACGGCCTCGTGGAAAAGGCCCAACAGAATGGCTCGTCCTTCCAGTGGGAGATCGGCGAGGAAGCCCCGGAATGAGTCCGCCGGCCGCTGATGGCTGTCGGCACACGCCTCGGTAGTACTGCATTCAGACATAGCAGATAACGGCGCCTGCTGGCATGGCAGACGCCGTTAGTGTCTTCCAGATACATATAGTCGGCACGTCTTAGTCGCCCAGCCCCGCCGCTTCAACCACCGACCGCTGCCGCTCGCGAATGCCCTCGGGCGATGGGTCGTCGGTGCGTTCTTTCCAGCTTTCCACCCGGGCGGTAAGCTCCTCGACGACGTCCGAATACTGTGATTGGCCGAAGAGGTTCTCAAGCTCGTGTGGGTCTTCTTTCAGGTTGTAAAGCTCATTCTCGTCGCGCTCTCGCAAAGTCAGCTTCCAACCCTCAGGACTCACGATTGTGCGCCCAACGTCGCGGCCGATATGCTCGCGTTTTTCCCTGCTCCACTGAGAATCCTCATTGTCACGTGCCGGGCCGAAGACCGTTTGTGTCTGCCATTCGATGAACACGTTCTCCTCGGTCAGCGGTCCTTCATCTGAGATGAACGGTACCATGCTGTAGCCATCAAGGCCTTCGGGCACCTCCTGCCCGAGAAGCTCCATCAGCGTGGGCACGAGATCCACCTGGCTGACCGGGGCATCGACTCGATCGTGCGGGGAATCTATCATCGGGATATGCATGAGCAGCGGAATGCGGACTGATTCCTCGTACTGTACCCCCTTGCCGTATAAGTAGTGCGCGCCCATTTGATCCCCGTGGTCGCTGGTGTAGATGATGATTGTATCTTCCTCGAGATCACATTCGCGCAGGGTATCAAGGATTCGCCCGACTGCTCCATCAACCACACTGACATTGCCCAGGTAGCGTCCGAAGGTTCGCCGATAGTACGCCTCCGGATCCCCCTCGTACAGCCACTTCCGCGCCTCCGACAGCATTCTGTATCGCAGCGGCCTGGTTTCATCCTGCTCGACGAGGAAGTTTTCGTCAAACTCGAGGTCCTCGGGGTCATACATATAATCAAACGGGCCCCAGAACGGAGAGTGGGGCTCGAGGAAATTCACATAGGCCACAAACGGTTGATCCTGGTTCCGGCGGATGAAATCCGATACCTCCCCGGCCAGAAATGCAGGCTTTCCGAGTTCCTTTGGGAGATCGCAGGCCAGTCCACGAGAGAACCACCTGTAGCCATCGTCGGCTTCAGCATCCTCCTCAAGCCCTTTCTCCTTCAAGAAATAATGGTACGAAGAATGGCGCTGCCGCCAGTCCTCTTCGGTGTAGTTGAGCGGAGCATTCCGGTAATGGTCTTCCGTGGCGACCCAGTTTTTCTCAAACCCGTGCTGGCCGATGACCTCATTGCCCAGGTGCCATTTGCCGAAGTAGCCGGATTCCCATTCTCCCTGCGGCAGCAGTTCGGCAATCGTTTGGATATCGCGCCTGAGGGGCGCCTGGTTGCACATGCATCGCGTATTGTGTGGATACAGGCCAGTCATTATGGTTGAGCGCGAGGGCGTGCAAACCGGCTGGGTGCAGTAGGCGTTCTCGAAAACAATGCCTTCATCTCCGATGCTGTCCAAGTGGGGCGTCTGCACCTGGGGGTGTCCGGTGATTCCGAGGCAGTCGGCTCGGTGCTGGTCGGTAAAGATGAAAAGGAGATTGGGACGACTCATTGGCGTTTCCTCCTGCAATCGATTCTTCAATTGTTGTTTTCATGGTTCTCCGGTTGGACTCCAACCCACGCCTTCCGCTGACGTTTCTCCCCCACTCGGGCAGACGGGATCCGTGGCCCGGAAATCAATACAGATCACACCAGGGCAGCGCCTCGTTGTCAGCAAAATGCAAAATCCGCCAGGCCACGCGCGTGGCCGGTCAAAGTGATCTCTTGGCCACTCACTCCTTCGGCTCTGTCAGCTCCCAATCAAAGCTGCTGCCGTTTTCAATCGCGGCCTCCAGCAGGCCCGGCTCGGTCTCGCTGAAGGGAATGTCAAAGTTCTCCTGTGCATTGTGTTCGAAGACGAGGTCGCTGATGACCGCTTCGCGCTCCGGATCCAGCTCTGACTCCCCGTACAGCATTACGGCACGGCCGCCGGGATTGTAGTTGTAGAAGTAGTTGTCGTAGATATGGCCCTGGCGCAGATCGGCGATGGCCAGCAGTGCGCCCCGGTCGTCTATATTCTTGCGGAAGATGTTGTCATGGATGGAAACCGCCCGGCACAGGCGATCCAGCATCACCGTATTCGGCACACCCTCCGCTGGCAGGATCTCGACATTTGCGTAGCCGTTGCCTTCAAAGTAGCTGTTGTTGAGTGTGAGATTGCGCACTCCGCTCATGATAATGGCGGCCTTCGCATTGCCTTCGAAGGCACAGCTTTCCACCCGCGAGCCGTGGACCCCGTGGAATCTGATACCCACCACATTGCGCGAGAAGTAGAAATCGCGGATGATATTGTCATTGAAGTGTCCGCCCGCGAAAAACCCGGCCTTCTTACACCAGCGCACCACGCAGTCTTCAAAGCGGCTTGAATAGCCCTCTGTATAAATGCCGTACGAGGCCCCGACAATGTAGCAGTTCTCCAGGTGAAAGCGGTTGTGATACTTGATGTTCAGGCCGATTTCGCCCCCGGCGATGGTCATATTGGCCAGGTGGCCGTGAAGGGCGGGGTTTTTCTCATCCGGCCCCGTCCAGTCAATGCAGTTTTCGCCCTCGCCCTTCTGGGCGATTTTCGTCTTGAACCGATCCGCACCAAACATGTAGATGTAATTGCGCACAAAGGGCGTGCGCTCAACCTCCACCGGCTCGATCTCTATCGCCCTGCGAATTGCGTACTCCCCGACCGGCACATATATCGGCTGCTGCGTTTCCCGGGCTTTTTCAATAGCCGCCTGGAAGGCCGGCTGCCAGTCCTCGTTTTCGCCGCCCGGATCCACTACCTCGTCCTGAAAATCAGTGACGGTTATGACGTCGCTGGATGTTTGAGCAAGGCCGACTGCTGCAAACACCAGAACGGTTACGATCAAAAACACGATAGTTCGTTTCCTCATCATCTTTTCGTCCCTTTACTGTACATGTAATCAACTGTCGTGAAGTCTCAGTGGCCATACACGGAGCAATTATGACCTCAGTACGTGTCATCACCAGGCGGGACAAATCACCGGTCCATGACCGATTCAGCGAATAGAGCCCCGCATTCACGTGTGCGGAACTCTATCCACAGGGTTACCCGACAGGCGATTACCCGCATGCTTCAATTGACTGCATGCTACGCTCCAACGAGCGCTCTGTCCTCAATACACCGCGTCCGGGCGCCACAGAAGGCCATCGTCGTCCCAACGGGCGGCCTTCCAGTTCTTGTCCGCCTTGGCCCACTTGGCATGACCGTCGGCAAAGCCGAAGTTCGCGCCATCGTTGTGTCGGGGAGCCGGCCAGTAATTGTCGAGACCGGGACGACCCTCACTGCCGTGGGTGCCGTCAAGGAATCGCCTGGTACCGTCCGCGACAAGGACTGTTTCCGCAGGCTTTTCGAATGCCGAAAGCGAGGTGCCAAATGTCACCCACCGGTAGTTCCAGCCGTAACTCAGGTCAACATCTGTCGTATGATCATCATCATCATAGCTGGGGAACTTTTGCCAACTGGGACATTTCAGAATGCCTTCATTCTTAAAATACGGTTCGAGTACGCAGAACCACCAACGGCACACCGAACCACTATGGTAGCACCCGGGATAGGTTTCGTCATAGTCCTGGGCGTACATCACTGCTCCCAGGACGATCTGTTTGACGTTACTGAGGCAGGAACTCTGCCGCGCCTTCTCCCTCGCCCGTGCGAATACCGGGAAGAGAATGGCGGCCAGGATCGCGATGATGGCGATCACCACAAGCAGTTCAATAAGTGTAAAACCCTTCTTATTACGTAACATATTGCTCCCCCTTTTTGGTCTGACCCATACAAAGTGCTCTCTATATATAATATATCTTCCACACTCGCGCGGTTTTTCCTTCAAATATTTTTACCCTCCCACACTGCAGCCAGACTCTTGTGGCGCGCAACCGGTCTCCCGGAGCGATAAGAACAGACACAGGCAATTCCCAAAGAAACTCTCGCAGACAGAGGTGGGCGCGCCGTTGGGGCGTACAAAAAACAGGGTCCCGCATCCGAAAGATGCGGGACCCAGCGGTGAACTGATACTATAATTGGTCACCCACACTGCACAATGCTACGAGGGGCGAACCGAGCTTGCGTTATGTCGCTCAATACACCGCGTCCGGGCGCCACAGGATGCCATCGTCGTCCGAACGGGCGTCCTTCCAGTTCTTGTCCGCATTGAACCATTTTGCGTGACCGTCGGCAAAGCCGAAGTTCGCACCGTCATTATGTCTCGGTGAAGGCCAGTAGTTCGAACCGGGGCTGCCGTGGGTGCCGTCCAGGTGCCAGCGGGAGCAGTCGGCCAGAAGAACCGTCTGAGCAGGCTTCTCGAACGCCGCCAGAGATGTCCCAAATTCTATCCACCTGTAATTCCAGCCGTAGCTGGGCTCAAAGTCAGGGTATTCTTTCGAGATGTCAAGCTTGCCGCTGTCGTGGCTGGGGCATACCAGAATTGCTTTGTTTTTGATATACGGCTGGAGCACTTCGAACCACTGGTTGTTCGCAGCAGGACTTGCATTACTCAGACCACAAAGGGTCTCGTCATAGTCCTGGGCATACATCATGACACCCAGAGCGATCTGTTTGACGTTGCTCAAACACGAGGTCTGCCGCGCCTTTTCTCGTGCGCGTGCGAATACCGGGAACAAAATTGCCGCCAGTATCGCGATAATCGCTATAACAACCAGCAACTCAATCAACGTGAAACCTTTTCGCATCAAAAAACTTCCCTTCTTGAATTTGTACGGATACTTTTCGTAATATACTGACGAACCGCGATGGCCAAATGTGCACGCATCGAGTGTTCACGGACCCATTTTTTCGTGTATCACCCCTTGTAGCATGACGTCCGTCTAGTATAGGCTAGCTCAAGCCCGCTGTCCATATTCCAACAACACCACTCTGACGTCCCCACTTGAGGTGCTTCCATGCCCATTCGATCATTAAGAGAAGTATTGGATCTGCAAGCCCCCGGTCTTGAATCTGTTCGGAAAGCGGACACGGACCAGGACCTCTACCGGCTGCTGCTTGAGCATTACCGGGAAAATGCCGACCAGATATGGTACGAGCCAGAGGCAAAAAATCCAGAATTTCAGGACGAAACTGCCGATATGTGCGTGGACAAGCAGATCCCCATCCGCGAACACGTCGTGGACGTCTCTGGAGGATATGACTGGCTGGCTGCACCGGCCGGGGATCTCGAAGACGCCTGCCAGATGACCCGGATGCCGTATCTGGTCAATCTCGGCCAGGCCTGGTGGCATACCGGTGATGAGCGTTATGCCGGAGAAGCCCTCGCCATGTTCGATGATTTCATCACCCACGTGCTGCCGGTGGAAAATGACATGGTCAATTACTGGCAGATCAAACGCAGCGGCTGGCGAGCGCTGGAGGTTGCCTGCCGCCTGAACCGTTCGTGGCCGAGGGCTCTCAGATACCTGCTGAGTTACCCTGATTTTCCACCACGGCTGTGGGCATGGATCCTCTACTCCGTCCACCAGCACGCCGAATACCTCACACGCTACCGCTGGGATCACGGCAATCAC